>CAJWMY010000078.1 GCA_913044165.1 uncultured Puniceicoccaceae bacterium | reverse complement strand
AAAGGAATGATAACTCCCAATAATCCACAAATCTTTATAAATTCCTTTCTAGTCATTGTACTAATTAACGATCACTTAAAGGTAGGTGGAAATTAGTCTTTTATGGTCTTTTATTTATCTTCTTTTGATTTTTGTTTATTTGAAATTCTTTTGGAGAAAAAGTACCATAATTATTATTAACTTTGGTTGTCTAGGAAAACAATCAAGCATTATTTAGCAATACTGTTGCAAAAAATTAAATAGAAATTATGGACAGAATTAATGTATTAGACAATTCAAATAACAGGCGAAATTTATTTACTAAAGAACTATTGGCTGAAACTAATGATGTTGAACTTCAAGAAATAGTTAAAAATGCTTCCGAAGAACTGAATAGCCCGATAGCACTTGTAAGTCTGGTCCTAGATCAAGTACAATTCTTTAAGGCTCACATTGGCCTACCTCCTGTGCTTGCTGAATCAAGAGGCACTCATCGAGATGTCTCTTTTTGTCAATTCGTAGTTAAAGATGGCGAGGCATTTGAGGTTAATGATGCAGAGAATGACCCACGAATCCCCCAACATGTGGTAAAAGAATATAATATCCAATCTTACCTTGGTGTTCCGATAAAATTGGACGAAGCAGTTATGGGTTCTCTTTGCGTTCTAGATACAAAAAAAAGAGAGTTTTCCCAGGAAGAACACAATTCCTTGAAAAAGCTAGCAGATTTAGTCAATATCCGACTAAAACATCTTACAAAAGATCGAAGACAAACAAGATTGGACTTAACGGAAGCTACTTTAATACCTGCTATTTCAGAATTAGCTAATTCTCTAAAATCATTAGAAAGCTTTATTCAACTTGGACATTCCGCTCGTAAATCCATACAAACATACCTTAATCATTCCCGTCATATTTTTTCAGACAAAGCAAAGTTTTCAGACGCTATAAGATTATCTCATGAAGCTGCTTCAAAAACGCATAAGCAGAATGAAGATTTGCTATTCGAAATGGAATTTGCTCTAAATGACAGCATGGACTCTATAAAAGCATTAGAATCTTTGGTAATAAATGCAGAATCAACTCCCGTATCAGAAATCATTACGTCAGCCCAAGATCTTGCAAGAAATTCAACAAATCTAATTGGAGGATTTTCTTTACCCGATTTCAAATCCGACCCTATAATTTACGCTAAAGGAAACTTGGCATTGGCAATTGCAACAAACTGTCTATTACTGATGTCCTCAGAAATTGGAGCAGAAAATTCTAACAAAGGAATTGAACTCGAAATTAATGAAAACCCAGCGTCGGTTGAACTCGTTTTTATGGCTTCCGATATTAATGAATCTGCTATGCTAAAAGTTGCCAATAATTTAAATAGATTATTGACAAGTGAAATGCCTTCGATGAATCTACATTCTAGGGGATCAGAACTCATTTTAGACTTCAAAACTGTTGTCAAAAAAAACTAGTTTTTTAGCAGTTTGATAAATAAACTTAAAAACAAACTAATAAATTCAAACTTGGGGTAAAAGGAACACCTGACGCATAAGCAATTGAACCATCTGGAAAACTTGAAAACTGATTTAATCTTGCATTTTGGGCATTGAACAAGTTGAGCACTGACAAACCTAAATCCACATCAAATTTGTGAGAGACAAGATCATATTCTAAGGCCAAGTCGAATCGAGAATAAGGCTCTCTTCCTTTAAAATAGACCCCTTCCAAACTATTATTAAATCCGGATCCATATACGTGATTAAGAGATATTTTAAGCTTTTTGAAACGGAACAATAGAGCTAATTTTATTTCATGCCTTTGATCTTGAGGAGCATCAGTAAATTCATTATTTGAGCTTTGCTCAAACCTTTCCTCAACTTTCCCCAGAGAGTAAGCTAACAGTAATTCATGTGTTCCAATTTTATTTTTTAGCAGAAAATCTATCCCATAGGATTGAGATTCACCTACAGAATGAAATAATCCACTGATGCTATCACTCATAAAATACCGATTGATATTCGATGTAGTTTTAAAAAAACCCTCTACGCTTAATTCAGTAGAATTTGCC
>CAJWMY010000077.1 GCA_913044165.1 uncultured Puniceicoccaceae bacterium | reverse complement strand
TCAAATGCAAGGCTCAATCAATCTCCAATCTATAAAAAATGTAAAAAATACTATTGCTATTGCAAGCGGCAAAGGAGGTGTTGGTAAATCAACGGTATCAATAAATTTAGCAGCTGAATTAAGTAAAGAATTTAAGGTTGGCGTTCTAGATTTAGATATTTACGGCCCTAGCCTTCCTATGCTGGTTGGAGAAACTAGACAGCCAGAGATGACTAGTGAGCAAAAACTTCTTCCAATAAATAAATATAATATGCAGCTAATGTCTTTTGGCTTTATTAATAATCAAAATGCTCCTACTGTATGGAGAGGGCCAATGGTTTCTAGAATGGTACAACAGTTTTTTGATGATGTTGAATGGGGAAATTTAGATTATCTAATATTAGATCTGCCACCTGGTACTGGAGACATTCAACTTACTTTGGTACAAAAACTCGCTTTAACAGGAGCAATAATTGTGACTACCCCTCAAGACCTCGCATTATTAGATGTTAAAAAGGGTGCAGACATGTTTGAAAAGGTTAATACTCCAGTTATTGGAGTAATAGAAAATATGACACATTTTTTATGCCCAAATTGCAATCAATCTAGTAAAATTTTTCCAGGTACAGGAGGAGCTGATGAAAGCAATCGATTAGACGTACCTCTTTTAGGAGGAATACACCTTAGCCCTGAGCTAGCGATGTCTGCAGATGAAGGAAAGCCGTATGTCCTTCAATACGAATCATCACTGATTGCAAAAGAATATTCTAAAATTGCTCAACATATAAAGCAATTGTAAATTAAATTTTCTTTAAAATTGATTCCATCTTAAAATAGTAATACTTTATTGATTATTCCTTATTAATCCGTTAATTTACAAGACTATATCAAAATCTAATTTTGCAATTATTATAGTAAATAAATGAACAATTTTAATATACCAAAACATATAGCTATCATTATGGATGGCAATGGTCGCTGGGCGTCCTCTAAGGGGCGACCCAGAATATCAGGACATCGTGAAGGAGTTCGCACTGTCCGTAAAATCACGGAGTTTTGTGGAGAATTAGGAATTAAAATCCTAACCCTTTATACTTTTTCTGCTGAAAACTGGAGTAGGCCTACATTAGAAGTCAATGCCCTAATGAAGCTTCTAGTTACATCACTTAAAAGAGAAGTTAGTAATCTGATGAAAAATAATGTAAAGTTTACTGTCATTGGCGAGATCCAAAAATTAGATGATAATATTCAATCAGCCTTACAAGAAGCTATACAAAATACTGAGGATAATACTGGATTGAATTTAAATCTAGCTCTAAACTACGGAAGTCGACAAGAAATAATTAATGCCACTAAACATATAGCGAAGAAGGTTCAAATAGGTGAACTAAATTTAAATGGAATTAATGAAGAAACCTTTACAAATGAACTTTATACAAATAAAATGCTAGACCCTGACCTTTTAATTAGAACAGGAGGCGAATCAAGAATAAGTAATTTCTTATTATGGCAAATTGCATATACTGAAATACATATAACAGATGTTTATTGGCCGGCTTTTAGTAAAAATGAATTATTAGAAGCAATTTCCGACTTTCAAACAAGAGAAAGAAGGTATGGAAAAACTTCGGAACAATTGTGTTCAAATAATAATTAAATTTATTTATATATGTCAAATATGTCAAAAAATATTATACGATTATCTTTTAGAATATTGATATCGCTATACTTTATCTCTAATATTTTCTCTCAAAACGATAAAATTATGATAATGGATATTGTGGTTGAAGGAAATAATCGGCTATCTGATCAGGATATTCAGCGCAATGCTCGAATGTATAAGGGAATGAACATAAAGGGACCTGAGATTCAACAAGCAATTAACAGGTTATGGAATCTTAAACGATTTAATAACATACAAATTGTAATAGATAATGAAACGAGTGAAGGAATATATTTACGTATAATTGTTGAAGAAAACCCCAGCCTTGGTGAGATTAACTTTAAAGGTAATAAGAAAAAATCCTCTAAATCATTAAATGAAGAGATTCAATTAAAACCTGGCCAAATCTTAACTCCTAACTCTATTTTTGAAGCAATGGAAACAATTCGAGCCCTCTATGCTGAAAAACATTATCATTCCATTGAAATAGATACCCTTAGTTCTTTTTCAAAAAAAGAACTAACTAAGAATCTTACTTTTATAATTAATGAAGGTAGAAAAAATAAAATTAAA
>CAJWMY010000076.1 GCA_913044165.1 uncultured Puniceicoccaceae bacterium | reverse complement strand
TGGTTGAAAGATCAAGTAAAATTAAAGCAGGTATAATCGAAAAAGATGAAAAAGAACAAGGGATTCGGGCACTTTTAAACTTTGGCCATACCTTTGGACATGCTTTAGAAGCTGCGACAGGTTATTCTAATCGTTTATTGCATGGGGAAGGGGTAATACTTGGTTCATGCCTCGCACTTAACCTTAGTAAGGATCTAAATTTGATTGACGAGGAAGAAATTAACAGAATTAAACGCTATTTAATATCAAGTGGCTTTAAAACCAAAATTGATCAAATCCCTGGTGAGGGGCTTAGTCTGGAAACATTACTGAATTTAATGTATCAAGATAAAAAAGTCACGTCCAACCAATTAAATTTTGTCCTATTAAAAAAAATAGGAGAGGGTATCCTAGTAAATAATGTAGATCCAGAAAATGTGAAAAATGTGCTGTTAGAATCTATGAATTAAACACCAATAATTAAGTCAAAGTTATTTAGCAATACTCATAACAAAGACAGAGAAGGGATAATTATACCATAAGGAGGTCAATAGTGTCAGAACTAGAAAAAAGAAAGAAGGCAGCTGAAGCTAAATTTGCTGTCGGGGAAGAAATTGTATTTAAAGCTATTATAAAGAGAGATCGGATTGTCAGCAAATGGATTGCATCCAAGTTCTTTTCTATGGATGAAAAAGATACTTCTGATTTTATTGAATCAGCCGTTAAAGCTAATTTGGAACGCCCAGGCGATGATGATATTCTTGAATTTTTCGAACACTTTTTTTCCCAAAAAGGTCAACTTTTCGATCGAAATGAAATAGTAGAGCAGCTCGCCATCACATATGAAAAAATATTGGATGAAGACAGTAACGAATAAACAAAGTAACCTATTTTCCAGCACAACTAAGAAATATCCCCCACTAGGCTTAAAAAGAATGCAGTTAGTTTCTTCTATTGATGAGTTAGACCGGTTTTGCTCAGATGTTTTGAAAACATCAAAATATGTTGCAATTGATACAGAATTTATGCGCCACAATACTTATTATGCTAAAGTGTGTCTGATCCAATTGGCTTTTCAAGAAGGCAAAAATAAAAGAATCTTGTTAATAGATCCACTGGTTAAGGATATCAATTTGAAACCCTTGGAGAATTTACTAATCAATGAAAAGGTAACCAAAGTAATTCATGCGGGAAGGCAAGACCTGGAAATATTCTTAAACTTATTCAATGTTTTACCTATACCATTATTCGACACCCAAATAGCAGCTATGGTCTGCGGTAAAGGAGAGCAGGAGAGTTATGAAAATCTTGTAAAGAATTTATTGGGGAAACAAGTAAATAAGGCATACCAATTTACGGATTGGACAAAAAGGCCGTTATCAGATGAACAGATTAAATATGCGTCTGAAGATGTATCATATCTATGTGATCTTTTTGAATCTTTGGAAATTGAGTTGGATGAATTAGGACGAAGTGCTTGGATTATTGAAGAGATAGAAAAACTCACAGATAAAACAAACTATAACACTAAGGCAATATATTCTCTAAAGAAGATCCAAAGTATTAGTGGGAATAACCACTTCAAGAATTCAGTAGCAATTTTATTAGATTTCAGAGAATCTCTAGCCCAAGAACTAAACTTACCGAGGAATCATGTAATAAGGGACACGATAATCCTAAAGTTAGCTAAGATTCTGCCAAAAAATACTTCAGAATTAGAAAAGTTAAAGATTTTTTCATCAAAAATAAAAGACGCATCCTCATACTATTCTCGTATATTAGAAATATGTGCAAAACAAAGAATGTTAAATGAACAAAAACCTAATGTTTCCGCAAATACTAAGATGGACGAATACACAATCAATATTATTACTCTTCTAAAGATATTGTTGAAGCTAAAGTGTACAGAATTAGGCGTTCCATCGAAATTAATTGCCACAACAAAAGATTTAGAAATTATAGCAACACATAAAAAACCAGACGTAGCTGCCTTAAAAGGTTGGAGACAGGAGGTATTTGGTTTTGATGCCCTGAGGTTAAAAGAACGGGAGATCGCTCTCTCTGTAGGGAAAAATAGTATAGAGATTGTTGAAATAAAGTAATATGATAAATGATTTCGGACATTGGTATGAATAATCTCACTTTAAAAAATCTGTTAGACGATTTTGAATTGTTAGAATCTTGGGAGGACAGATATCGATACATTATTGATCTAGGAAATGATCTCGAACCTTTCCCAG
>CAJWMY010000075.1 GCA_913044165.1 uncultured Puniceicoccaceae bacterium | reverse complement strand
CAAAATGTACTGCGCAAAAGACGATGATGGATGAGTGTACTGTAATGCGGGGGAGTTTTTGTAATCGCGCGTCATACCTCAGCTCCATCGGATTCTCTGCCTCCATTCCAGATCCAATCATTTAGATGGTAATTTGAGCGTGGTTAAATATACTGATAGCGGATTGCCTTTATCATGGCAGCGAAGATACACCATGACTTAATTGAGCGTCTTGTGAAGAAATACAGGAAAGATGCAACAGTATTCAAGCATTACAGGAAGAAGCACAAAGCAGGTAAGAAAGCAGTAGTCCTTGAGGCTATTGCAGATGGCAGAGCAGCATTACCACTTCGATTGAGAAACCCTAAGATGTATGCGGCTAAATTGAAAGCCCAGAGAGATAGAATGGGTCATCGTGACCCATATCATAGCGATTGGCCTCACGGTAGTGGCGATTATAACAAATGCGATCCACCATGGGCTAAAGCAGCACAGGATGTTCTCAACAACCCTAAAACAGCACTAAAGGATGTAAAGGATAAACTCTCCGGGTATGAAAAGGAGGATAGCAATCTTACCACAAAGATTGAGGATTTGAAACTCAAATTGATTAAAGCGGAAACGGAACAAATCAAAGTCCGTGGTCGAATTGAATGTATGAAGATATTCCTTGCAGATGAAAAAACACTGGAGAATTATATAATAAAGATATCAGATAAAGCAGACAAAAAAATTAAAAACTTATGGAATACCAATTGTTCATGAATTAAAAGGAGTGGGAAAAAATTTACAAGATCATCTAATGTTTAGACCGGTCTACAAAGTAAAAAACTTAAAATCTCTAAACGGTAAAATTAATAGCTTATTCGGAAATCTACTAATTGGATTAGAGTATATTTTTAATCAAAGCGGTCCGATGACTATGGGTGCAAGCCAAGTTTGTGGTTTTCTTAAAAGTGACCCATCAAGAGCTACTCCAAATTTACAATTTCATGTTCAACCAATTAGTACTGATATATTAGGAGCTACTAAAATGCATGACTTCGATGGTATTACTCCAACAATCGCAAATATAAGGCCTACAAGTAGAGGAGAAGTAAATATTATAAGTAATGACAGTAGAGATAATCCAAAAATAAAAATGAATTATTTATCTACTCAAGATGATAGAGATGTAGCAGCAAAAAGTCTAAAAATTGTAAGAAGGATAATGTTAGAAACAAAAGCCTTTAAAAAATATGAACCTGAAGAATACAGACCAGGTATACATATTACCAATGATGAAGAATTAGTTAGAGCTGGAAGTGAACACACTCAGACTATTTTTCATCCAGTAGGAACTTGCAAAATGGGCAAAAGCGACGACTCTGTTGTTAGTGAAAAATTAAAAGTTCATGGCATAGAAAATTTAAGAGTAATTGATGCTTCAATTATGCCTAATATTACATCTGGAAATACTAATGCTCCGACCATTATGATTGCAGAAAAGGCATCTGACATGATATTAAATAAATAAGCATGTCCGAGCAAATTATTATATTTACGCAAATTGTTTTTATTGACCTAGTTCTTGCTGGAGATAATGCAATTATCATTGGAATGGTGGCTTCAAAGTTTCCTCCAGATCAAAGAAAAAAGATCATTGTTTGGGGAATAGGTGGAGCTATAGTTTTAAGGATAATTTTAACTTTATTAACTGCGTACTTGTTACAGATTTCAGGTTTAAGACTTATAGGCGGGATTCTTTTGCTTTACATTGTTTATAAACTTTATGTTGATGTCATAAAAAAAACTACAAGTAATAATGAAAACATAAAAGTAGATGGATCGAATATGTTAAAGGCTATTTGGACTGTTTTGCTTGCAGATTTTACTATGAGTTTAGATAATATTTTAGGTGTTGCCGGAGCAGCAGGACATCATTACCATTTGTTAATATTTGGATTAATTTTATCTATAATTTTTATGGCAGTAGCGGCTAATTTAATTTCTAAGTGGATAAAAGAATATAGGTGGTTAGCATGGTTAGGGTTATTAGCAATACTAGTAGTTGCTTTAGATTTGATCTATACTGATCTGAAAGTGTTAATTTAAATGTATCTTAAAAAATATAACTTAAGAAATAAAGTTGCTCTAGTAAGCGGAGCTGGAAAAGGAATTGGAAAAGCTTGTGCTATTGCGCTAGCAGAAGCAGGTGCGAATTTAATTATAATTAGTCGAACAAAAAAAGATTTGCTTGAAGTTGAGAAAATTGCCAAAAAGCTTAGGGTAAAATGTAAATCATATGTATGTGATATAACTAACTATAATTCTATCAAAAAGGTAATTGATAAAGAGCCAAGAATAGATGTCTTAATAAATAATGCTGGTACTAATATTCCTCAACATTTTACAAAAGTAAAAAGAGAAACCATGGAATATTTAGTTA
>CAJWMY010000074.1 GCA_913044165.1 uncultured Puniceicoccaceae bacterium | reverse complement strand
ATGCAAGTCTGTTTGGCGCTTCAGGCGTACCTAAATTTGTTACCAACACGCCTATTTTGTCAGCCTGCCCATGGGTAAACCCAGTGTTCGATTTATACTTCATTAAATACTCTTCCAAAGTAATACTGCGCGTTTTTCTAGCTGTAAGTCGCTACAGAGCATGAATGCTTTACATGTTTATTCGATATTATACTGATTTGCTGTGAATAATGATCGCTAACAGTATGAAAATAACTCGATTCCATCAATAGAATTTAGGTATTGTTTATTCCATTCTTTACTCCCATCTAATGTTAAAAATATCATATTTTGTTTTGATGGTGATGCTGCTGGGCAAACTGCTGCGTGGAGAGCAATGATGAATAGTATTAGTGCTATTTCAGACAATGCTAGATTAAAATTCTTATTTCTTCCCAAAAATCATGACCCAGACTCTTACATTAGAGAAAATTCAAAGGAAGCTTTTGATTTACTGGTATCTGAAGCGTTACCTTTAACTGAATATGTGATTAAAAAGCTTACTGCAGACAATGATCTTTCTTCGCAAGATAAAAAGGTGAAACTACTAAATGAAGTAGAACCCATACTTGAGCAAATGAAAGCCCCAAAATTAAATTTGCTATTTAGAAAAAGAATAGCTCAGTTGGTAGGATTAGATATTCAAGAAATAAATAATATTCTAAAGATTAATATACAAACCAATGTTAAAAGTAAAAACCGTAAAATAGCAAAAAGGATGCCAATTAATCCAATTCGAAGATTTATTTTGTTTATTATTATAAAGCCAGAGCTGGCAATTGAAAGTGATCTTAAAATTTTTACATCGAATGAAAACGATCATAATTTAGCAAAAAAAATCATACAAAATGCATTAGCTAGTAAAGAAAATAACGCTGCAGTAATGTTGCATTTTTTAGAAAGTGAAATTGATCAAGAGCAATTTAAAGAAATAGAGGAGCAAATCGCAAAAATTGACGAAGATTTATCCATTAACGATGAGGTGGAAGCTTTAAGAGAGAGTTTACAAAAAAAATTACTAACTTCTGTAAATAAAACTAAGTTAAGTGAAATCCAACAAAAAAGTCTTGGTTCCCTTACAGATGAAGAAAAGACTTTTCTTAAAAACTTTAGAAGAAAGTAAATATATGATTATTAACGTTTTTATTAAAAAAGCCTGTAAAAAACTGATTGACATAACAATACCAAATTGCTAGAATTCCACGGTTTCACCGCTAGTATTAGAGAATATTTTAGCCCAATCACTCGAGGTATATATGGCAAGACCCAAAAAGAATCCTGACGACAAAAAAACCAAACGAGTTACACGAGTCAAAAAACTAAAAGATTTGTATCTTAAGGATGCTGCCAATAATCCTGCAGAAGCGGAAAATAGAAGGATGCAGCTCAAAGCTCTTATTATTTTAGGAAAAGAAAGAGGCTATCTTACTTATGCAGAAATTAATGATCATCTCCCTGATGAGGTATCAGAAAGTGAACAGGTAGAAGGTATTATCGGCATCATAAATGATATGGGTATTATGGTTTATGAACAAGCGCCAGATGCAGAGGCCTTATTAATGTCTGATGCACCTGCACCAGTCACAGATGAGGAGGCGGCAGAGGAGGCTGAACAAGCTTTAGCTACAGTGGATTCGGAATTTGGCCGTACAACAGATCCCGTAAGAATGTATATGAGGGAGATGGGTACGGTTGATCTTTTGACTCGTGATGGTGAAATTGAAATTGCTAAACGAATTGAGGATGGACTTAAGCATATGGTCCAAGCTATTTCATTGTGCCCAGGCATTATCGATGACTTGATGGGTATGGGCGAGAAAGTTAAAAAAGAAGAATTAGGAGTTGAAGAGTTTGTTGATGGACTTATCGACATGGAAGCAGAAAAAGAATTAGCTAAGGTAGAAGCGGCACTTACTCAAAATCATGAGGATGAGGATGAGGATGAAGATGAGAATGAATCTGGAAAGGCTAGTGGAATGTCAAAAGAGGACTTGGCTATTCTTACTAAAGAGGTTTTGCTTCGATTTGGTCGAATTAAAAAAGCACATAAAAAATTAACTGCGTTAAGATTGGATGCAAAATGGATAGATGATTCGGAATATCAAAAACATCAAGACATTATCTTAAAAGAGTTAATTAATTTTAGATTTGCCTCAAAGTTTGTGGAAGTTTTGTGCGACAAGGTAAGAGTAATTATTAGACAAATTAGAGATCATGAGCGTGCGGTTAGAGACTTTTGTGTCGAAGAATCAAAGATGCCAAGAACCCATTTTATAAAATCGTTTCCCGGTAACGAAACCAATTTATTATGGTTAGATGACGAGATGAAATCAGATAAAAAGTATGTGGGGGGCCTTGAAAAGCTTCAACATTCTATTTTGGATCAGCAAGCAAGATTAATAATAATTGAAGAGCAAACAGGAATTCCTATTAAGAATTTTAAAGAGATTAATAGGCACATGACTACTGGTGAAGCGAGAGCTAAAAGAGCAAAGCGTGAAATGATTGAAGCTAACTTGCGACTAGTTATTTCTATTGCAAAGAAATATACCAACAGAGGTTTACAATTTTTAGATCTTATCCAAGAAGGTAATATTGGTTTGATGAAAGCGGTAGATAAGTTTGAATATCGAAGGGGATATAAATTTTCTACATATGCTACATGGTGGATAAGGCAGGCTATTACTAGATCAATTGCCGACCAAGCAAGAACTATAAGAATTCCTGTTCATATGATAGAAACAATTAATAAAATGAATCGTATA
>CAJWMY010000073.1 GCA_913044165.1 uncultured Puniceicoccaceae bacterium | reverse complement strand
ACTGGCTCAAAATGAAACCAAAAATGTTTATCTGTGGGCAAGAGCCACTAAAGAGTTTCAAAAATCTTTAAACGACTTTGGCTTAGCACTAGAGATCATTCAAAATAATGATAATATTCCATTGATATTAACGAATAACTTAGGGCAATATATATCTCATAAAAATTTTAAATTTTTAGATTCATTAATTGATGGAACAAAACAAAACATTATTGACTCAATTACATCTACTTGGGGCTCACAGAATCAGCCCATAGAATTTAATTATTATGAAGACAGAGTCCAAAAAATACATTATTCAAATTCTTCTAAGTATTTTAAATTACAAAATCAACGTGATTCTTTATTGAATTCGTTTTCAGTTGAAATTATGAATAATATTGCCCAGCTTCCAGTAGTTTTTTGGAGTAAAAATGGAGACTCTTTGATTGCATCTAATGTTATTAATCAACAAATGGATAGTTTAATGATTTCAAATACCATTAACGAAATGGAGCAAAATAATATTCCAGTTGAGATATATTTAGGAAACAATCACAAAGGACTCATATATTACAGTAATTCTAAAATATTATTTCAACTACAATTTTTCCCATTATTTACATTATTAATCATTGCTTTATTTTTATTAGTTTCTTATTTGTCCTTTAGCTCTTTTAGGCGCTCAGAACAAAATCAGGTTTGGGCTGGTATGGCTAAAGAAACAGCTCATCAGCTAGGCACTCCACTGTCTTCTCTTCACGGCTGGATTACCTTACTGAAAGAAGAAGGTGACTTAAGTTCTGAAGCATTAGTTGAAATGGGAAAAGACGTTCAACGACTTTCGGTAGTTAGTGACCGCTTCTCAAAAATAGGATCATCCGTAGAAACCCCAAAAACTAATATTATTGATTTCTTTAATAATTACTTGGAATATATGAGAAAAAGAATTCCTAAAACGGTAGATTTAATCACTGAATTTAATGATGAACAAGTTTATGTAAATATAAATGCTCCACTATTTAGCTGGGTCATTGAGAATTTAATCAAAAATTCAGCTGATGCTTTAGGAGGAAAAGGGAAAATTTTATTATCTCTAGAGAAAACCACTACAGATATTACCCTTAAAATTAAAGACAATGGCAAGGGAATACCTTTAGCAATTCAAAAAACTATTTTTCAGCCTGGATATACTACTAAGGAAAGAGGATGGGGTTTAGGGCTTTCATTAGCTAGAAGAATTGTTGAAGGACATCATAACGGAAAAATTTATATTATTGCCAGCAAAGAAGGCGAAGGCACTACAATTGGAATCAATCTGCCAATTTTAAATTAAATTTTATGCTAAATCAATTAAGACATAATTGTTCTTACTTTTACTTTATTAAATAATTCATTTTAAAATATGGAAATTAAAGAAATATTAGAATCCTTAGGGATTAATGATCAAAATTCTGGAGCAGCAATTGGAGGAAATTGGCTCCATACAAATGGTGAAACAATATCCTCTTATTCTCCTGTAGATGGTAAAAAAATTGGTGAAGTTAGCTCAGCTAATGAACAAAACTATCATGATTGCATAGATGCTGGTTTAGAAGCTTTTTCAACTTGGAAAATGATGCCAGCTCCACAACGTGGTGAAATCGTAAGACAATTTGGTGAAGCCTTGAGAATGAAAAAAGAAGCTCTTGGAGCCTTGGTATCTTATGAAATGGGAAAATCCTTTCAAGAAGGATTGGGAGAAGTTCAGGAAATGATTGATATATGTGATTTTGCTGTTGGACTGTCTAGACAACTTCATGGATTAACTATGCATTCAGAAAGACCTATGCATAGAATGTATGAGCAATATCATCCGATTGGTGTAGTAGGTATTATTTCCGCTTTTAATTTTCCAGTTGCGGTTTGGGCTTGGAATACAGCTCTTGCATGGATTTGTGGCGATGTATGCATTTGGAAGCCTTCTGAAAAAGCTCCGTTATGTGGAGTTGCATGTCAAAAAATAATGGCTGAGGTACTTAACAATAATAATTTACATGGTGGAATATGTTCTATAGTTATCGGAAATGCTGATTTAGGCAAAATGATGTCTGCTGATAAAAGAATTCCTTTAATTTCTGCAACTGGTTCAACTAGAATGGGAAAATCTGTTGGAAAAGTTGTTGGCGAAAGATTAGGTAAGTCTTTATTAGAATTAGGGGGAAACAATGCCGTAATTTTAACTCCAAACGCGGACTTGAAAATGGTTATACCAGCATTAGTTTTTGGTGCTGTTGGAACTACAGGGCAAAGATGTACTTCTACTAGAAGACTTATAATTCACGAAAGTATTTACAGTGATGTTAAAGCAGCTTTAGTAAGCGCTTATGGACAATTAAAAATTGGTGATCCTTTAGACGAATCTAATCATGTAGGGCCATTAATTGATGTCGATGCTGTCGAAATGTATCTTCAAGCAATTGATGCTGCAAAAAAAGAAGGAGGCCAAGTGATAGTAGAAGGAGGCCAATTAAAAGGTGCAGGTTACGAAAGTAATTGCTATGTAAAACCAGTTATTATTGAAGCAAAAAATGAATTTAAAATAGTCCAGCATGAAACATTTGCTCCTATCCTTTATTTAATAAAGTATGATGGAGATGTTAATCAAGCTATTAAAATTCAGAATGATGTTCCTCAAGGGCTATCGTCTGCTATAATGACCACAGATATGAGAGAACAAGAGGCATTTTTATCTCATAAAGGTTCAGATTGTGGAATAGCCAATGTTAATATTGGAACTTCTGGAGCAGAAATTGGTGGTGCTTTTGGTGGAGAAAAAGAAACAGGGGGAGGTAGAG
>CAJWMY010000072.1 GCA_913044165.1 uncultured Puniceicoccaceae bacterium | reverse complement strand
AGGATGTTAAATCTGCTATCAGATTTTTTAGAATGACTTATGAAAATGGCAATCCATATGCAATTGATACTTCAAGAATCATTGTTTGCGGCCAAGGAACTGGTGGATGGATAGCTACATGTTTAAATTCTGTTGACAAGCTGTCAGAACTTCAATTACCTAAATTTTTAGATGGTAACGGAATTCCATTAATTGACACTGCCGTATTAGGTGACTGGGACGGATTTGGAGGTGTAGACACATTAAATATTCCTAATCATCCTGGATATTCTAGTGAACACGATATGGTTCTTAACATGGGTGGAGCTATTGGAGATATTAGTTGGCTTGAAGCTGGTGATAAGCCTATTGCTGCTGTCCATGGAAACTTAGATGCTATTGCTGTATTTAGTTCTGGTAATCTTTCAGTTTCTGGAGTAAATGTAGTTAGTGCAATTAGCGGATCTCATGATGTGATGGAAAAAGCTAATAACTTAGGAAACAATAGTTCTATTCCTAATTTATATGATCCTTACACTCTTGCAGCTAAAAATGCTTCAAATAGCTTAGTGGGTAGTATGGATTTTGGTGGGACTACTATCAATAAAACTCCAGATAATTTATTTCCATTTATTACAGGAAATCCTGGTGAAGGTGCTCCATGGGATTATTGGGATTCAGCAACTGTAGTGTTTCTTGCTACTGCTCAGGGATTACCTGATTCTGTAGGAACTCAAGCTCACTTATCCGGATTACAAACAAATCCTAATATGAGTCAAGCAAAAGCTTTAGCTTATATAGATTCAACAGTTAATTTTTTCTGTCCAAGAATGGTTAATGCTTTAATGCTTCCTGGTAATACTGTTGGTATCACTAACACTGATAAAGGATTAAGTGTAAATGTTTATCCTAATCCAGCAAGCGATTTTGTCTCATTTAATTCTTCTACAAATATTAATTCAATATCGATATTTGATAACAATGGAAAATTAATCAAGAATATGAACCCTAATAGATTCACTTACACTATTGATGTAAGCGATTTTGCTAAGGGAATATATCACGCTGAAATTTCTAATGGAATTTCAACAAAAACTGAGAAGTTTATCATTAAATAGTAAAGTAACTTTTACTCATTATAAAATTATAAAAGCCCCTTTTGGGGCTTTTTTTTTAGAGCATATTATAATTTGTTAACACAATAGGTATCTATAATTAATATATATTTGTCCACTAATTTTTAAAATCCTATGGAACTAGTTATTCAAATCTCTCAGTTTATAATGAGTTTATCCCTGCTAATTATTCTGCACGAACTTGGACATTTTATACCAGCTAAACTATTTAAAACCAAGGTGGAAAAGTTCTATTTATTTTTTGACTGGCCTTTTTCTTTAATTAAAAAGAAAATTGGAGAAACTGAATATGGAATTGGACTATTACCATTAGGAGGCTATGTTAAAATTGCTGGTATGATTGATGAGAGTATGGATAAAGAACAATTAAAAGAAGAACCTAAAGATTGGGAATTTCGATCAAAACCAACTTGGCAAAGACTGATAATAATGATTGGAGGAGTTACCGTAAATTTAATTTTAGGATTTCTGATATATATTATGATACTCAATATATGGGGAGATGCTTACGTCTCGAATGATAAAATTACTAATGGAGCACATCTCAGCAACCCTAGTTATGAGAAGTATGGATTTAAAGAAGGTGATTTAATAGTAGAAGTGGGAAATGAAAAAGTTGTAGAATTTGGTAGCGCTGATAAAAGAATCTTAATCGACGGGGAAAGAAATTTAAAAATAAAAAGAGGAGATCATCTTATTTCATTAACGCTTTCTGAAGATATTGTTGAGGATTTATTAAAGAATAAAGGTCAAGGAATTTTTTCTGGTTACAGGACTTACAACGTTATTGATTCTGTAATTTCGGGGTCAAATGCAGAAAATGCAGGACTTCTATCAGGTGATAGTATTGTTGAAATTAATGGTTTTAAAACACCCTACTTTAAAGACTTTAGAGAAGAAATTCAAAAATATAAATCCGAAGAAATTGAGATTTCTTTCTATAGAAATAATAGCTATAATACGCTATCGGTATTAACAAATGCAAATGCTGAAATTGGATATTTAAAGTTTGAGGATAGAAGAATTTATAAATTTAAGAAATACTCTATTCCAGAAGCTATCCCAGCTGGGGTAACTAAAGGAATAGAAACGCTCTCAACATACGTTAAATCTTTATCACTTATTTTCAATAAAGAAGGAGCGAAGCAGATTGGTGGATTTGCCTCTATAGGTGGTTTATTTGACACCACTTGGAATTGGCAAAGATTTTGGGGCATGACTGCGTTGCTTTCAATTATATTGGCATTTATGAATATTTTACCAATTCCTGGACTTGATGGAGGTCATGTTATATTTTTATTATATGAAATGATTTCTGGAAGACCACCCAGTGATCAATTTCTAACAAGGGCTCAGATAGTTGGAATGACTATTTTATTTACACTTTTAATCTATGCTAATGGTATGGATATATTCAGGTGGATAACAGAATAAAATCTGCACTTTTAAACATCTTCTTGGGAATAATATTTTAAATCAAAGAGATAGATTCAAGCCTTACAGTATACATTTACTAAAAAGGTTTGATGAATAAAATTTACTCTTTAATTGTAATGATCCTTATTAGCTTTGTTTATTCAGGGCAAGAAATTCCATCCTATGACGAATTTGAGGTTTATACTCAAGATAAAGACAATAAGATTCTAATTATTCCTTTTGAAAATAAAATGTATGCCTCCGCAGTTGATAATGAGATTGCTGCTTACAACAGAATAAACTATATTGATGTAAAAGAAGAATTAAAAAAAGGAATTTCCTCTCAAATACTTTTAAAAATAAGTAATAAAACCCCTGCCATTTCTATGGTTC
>CAJWMY010000071.1 GCA_913044165.1 uncultured Puniceicoccaceae bacterium | reverse complement strand
TTTAAGACCTAGAGATGGCATTCTTTTTTCTAAATAGTCTAAAGTATAAAATCTTTTTTCTTCTACAAGATCAAAAATATGGCCATTTAACAAATTAGAAAACTAATCAAACAAAATATTTACTAAATGATAAATATTAATGTTTGATTTTATGAAATTCATCGATAATTGTTAATAGCTTTTCAATTTGCATATCTGTAAGCCACCATCCACATGGAAGCGCCAACATTTCAGATATAGCTCTATCTGTCCCCGGTAAGTTAGAAAAACCTTTGCCAAACCCACTATATAGATCATTACGATGATGAAGACAAGAGGCATTTACTCCATGTTTTTTTAGGTGTACTAGAAAATCATCACGTTTTGATGACAGTATAAGAAAGACACAATACGCGGGAATACTCTTATCAATTGGCTGAACAGGGTGCAACTTGGTTAAGCTTGAGAGAGAATCAGTAAGTCTCTTTGCAATAACTCTTGTACGTTCTTGACGTATTGAAAGTGTAGGCAATTGAGAGCAAGCTACGGCTGCATGTAAATTATTAAGTGTTGCTGACCATCCAATCTCAGTAATGTCTGAGTTTGGATTAATTTCTCCTCGTTTATCCCTGAATGATTGAGGGTCAATACCAAAACGACGGAGTTGCTTAGCATAATTTGCTTTCTCAAGATTTGGAGTACTTAAAATACCCCCCTCAATGCCATTAATTTGACGAGTAGGATAAAAAGAATAAACTGAATAATCACCAATTACTCCAACTGGTTTCCCATTTAATTTTGCTCCAAGTGCATTATTGCAGTCTTCAATAAGAGGAATTTGAAATGAATGACATATTGAATAAATTTCTTCTGAATCAGATGGATATCCTGCTATGTGATAAAGGACAACCGCTTTAATATCCTTACTTAGTTTAGATTTCAGATCGTCAATGCACATAGTCATCGACAATGGTTCAATATCTATCCAGATAGGGATTGCTGATAATCGAGCAATAGCACTAGTGCTTTGCAGACAATTAAATGCCGAGATGGCAACCTGATCACCAGCTCTAACTCCAGCAAGATGTAAAGAAATTATGAGTGAACTTGTTAAATCATTTACAGCTACAAAATTTTTTTGACCTATTAATTGAGAAAAAGATTCCTCTAATTCATTAACACTTTTTCCATTAGCTATATTTCCAGTTCTTAGGACATTAACTGCTGCACTCTCCATTTCCGGTAAAGAAGTAGGCTGAAATAAATTAATATTTAAATTTTTCACGACTACATACTTTTTAGGGTTTCAACGATGAGCTCACGTTTTTCTTGCGACACCCACCAACCACAGGGAATATGTACTAACCGTTTATAGTAAGAATCTAATCCTGGTAAATTACGTCTATAAGGAGTAAATAAAGAATGCAGGTGATTAGGTCTATGCAATTTAGATGCCACAACACCTATGTCTCCTAAGCATTTAATTATAGAATCTGATTGATCAGTCAATAAAGTGTATATCCAATATGATGGTTTACTGCAGACGTCTATTTTTGTTATTTCAAAGCCTGAAATATTACCAATTTCATTATCAAAAAAAATTCCATTTTCTATATGTTTTTTTATTAGTTGATGGATATTCTCTAACTGAGAGAGACCTATTACTGCAGATACATTATTCATATTATATTTAAACCCAATATGTGATACGTCTAATTTTGTACGTGGAACACCTTTAGGCATGCCAAACCAGCGTAGCCTCTTGGCCTTTTTAGCTTTTGTCAAATCTCGCATAGTCAATACACCTCCATCTACAGTTGTCATATGCTTAATTGCCTGAAAAGAAAATATTGCGTAATCTCCGAAAGTTCCGATATTTTTCCCATTGTAAGTTGCCCCTAACGCATGAGCACAATCCTCTATTAAAACAATCCCATATTTATCTGCCAAAAAACGTAAAGATTTAAGATTTGCAGGGAATCCAGCATAGTGCACTACAACTATTGCCTTGGTGCGTTCACTAATCAAAGACTCAACCGAGTCGGGATCTAAATTGCCTGTTTGACAATCAATATCAGCAAAGACTGGTGTGGCTCCTGATTGTAAGATGACCATATTGGTAGGTTCAGCAGTCATAGAAGTTGTTATAACCTCATCACCATTGCCTATCTCCGAAAGGATCAAAGCAATATGTAATGCTGCGCTTCCACTACTAGTAGCAATAGCAATAGGGAGGCCAAATGAACCTGCAAATTCAGATTCAAATTGATATACGTATTCACCTTCTGCAATCATGCCGCTATAAAGAACTTTCTCTAGATTCGGCAAAAGCTTCTCTCTTGGAGGCATAGCCACCTTCACAAGAGGAAGATGATTAGAGTTAGGATTAGTTGATTTCACTATATTGTCTATCTATTTAATTAATTATAAGAAGCTTAAATACTATAAACCGAGTAGATAATTCTATCTGAATCTATTTTGAGCAAGGGTATTTCATCTGACTTAGGGATAGTGGTTAGAAAGACCTTTTGTTTATTTATAAATGTATAAGCCAAGTCAAAATAACGATTAAAATCAAAGGCTCTAACAATATCGAAAGAAATTAATGGTTCATGAAAAATATCCTTTATGTACATATTTTCATTTTCCCTATCCAGATAAATAGGCTGATCTTTTTCAGGATATGCCGCTGGTACTTTTGATAAAGATAATCTTGGAAGCCATTCCTTCAATAATTCTTCACCAAGAAATTCCACTTTATGAAATAAAGTCCATGCAGTATCATTTTGGGTTATTTCACATGATCTAGATGCAATAATTGCTCCAGCATCTAAAGAATTATCCATATAATGTAATGTTGAACCGTGATACCACCTATTTAAACTTCGGGCAGATAAAATTGCTCTAGAAGTCATATTTCTTCCTCTTAATGAAAGATTGTAAGAATGATGTAAATTTACAAACCCCAATGATGG
>CAJWMY010000070.1 GCA_913044165.1 uncultured Puniceicoccaceae bacterium | reverse complement strand
ATTTGAATTCCTTCATCAGCCGCTTGTTTTACGATAATTATACGGTCAATCATATTGTTCAAGATCTCTTTACTCAGCTCATTGATTATATTGCTAAATTCAATATCGTCTTTTGCCTGCAGTCTCATTTTTGGAATCATGGGGTCTATTGATTTACGAAGTTGTTCGAACGTAATTATTTCTCCCTCAGCTATAGCAGCGATTCCATTGCCTAAATGCAGTAATGGCTCTGAATTGCTCTTACTTTTTGCAGCCGATGCCATTAGAGGAATATTACTAGTATTAACCAATAGGCTAAAGAACAAAATAAAGCGAAGGTAGGGCATGCTAAACAATAATATTTTTAAGAAATTTTTGAATCTCGGTTAACTTTAGTTTAGCCTCGTTTTGGGTCAAGCGAGGAAATCTAGATCCTATTTTATAATATTTAGTAGGTAATGTATTTTTAATACAAATCAAGCGATCGCATTTTGTTTCGATAGATTTTATATTTTTTTTCTGTGCGATGATACGAATAACATGGATTTTTAATAATATTTCTACCGGATTAGGTAATAAGCCAAACCTGTCAGTTAGTTCCATTTCTAATGAGTGTAAGTCGATAGAATCTTTACATTGTGACAACGAACGATAAAAATGCATACGTTGACTTGACTCATTAATATAAGAACTAGGTATATAGGCACGGCAGGTAGATAATGGCTTTTTTTGCTTAATTTCAATTAGTGCTCTTGGGCTATTATAATTTTCAATACTTTCATCAATTGTTTCACCATAAATAACAAAATCTAAATATATTTCCGCTGTTATATGATTGGAGAACGGCTCATCATTCAATCGTTCAATGCTTGCCTTTAATAGTTGGCAGTATAGCTCAAAGCCAATGCTAGAGACATGACCACTCTGTTCAGCTCCTAATATGTTACCTGCCCCTCTCAATTCTAAATCACGCATTGCAATTTTAAATCCTGCACCTAACTGATTATATTGTTTAAGTGCGCTCAAACGTTTGTGTGCATTTTCCACTAGAGAACTATGTCTATGAAGGAATAAATAAGCGTAAGCTTGCTTATTAAAACGACCTACTCTTCCTCGTATTTGATAAAGTTGCGATAATCCAAAACGATCAGCACCTTCGATAATTAATGTGTTACAATTAGGTATATCAATTCCAGACTCGATAATAGTAGTACAAACCAATACGTCGAACTTACCATTAATGAATTTAACCATTATCTTCTCTAAAACACCATCATTCATTTGGCCATGACCTACTTCGATTTTTAAGTCAGGTAATAATTTCTTTAGATTAAAAGCAACGTTTTCAATTGTCTTTACGTTGTTGTGAAGGTAAAACACTTGTCCACCTCTCTCATATTCATTGAGTATGGCTTTTTTGATTGTTTGAATGTTGTAACTCTTAACTATAGTTGTAATTGGCTTCCTTTCTAGTGGGGGAGATTCAATAATACTCATTGATCTAGCACCTGCTAAAGAAAGATGAAGTGTACGAGGAATTGGTGTTGCCGTTAAAGTTAGGATATCGACATGGTTAGCAATAGATTTTATTGCTTCCTTTTGCTTTACCCCAAATCTTTGCTCCTCATCTACGACTAGCAAACCTAAATTATTAAAAGAAACGTCCTTACTAAATAAGCGATGTGTTCCTATAATTAGATCAATTTTTCCTATTTCTAATTGCTCTAGAACTTTTTTGTTTTGAGAAATCGAATTAAAACTACTTACGCTACTGATATTTACCGGGTAATCTTTAAAACGTTCTTTGAAGGTAATTATATGCTGTTGGCATAAGACAGTAGTAGGAACTACTACAGCGACTTGTTTTCCAGCTAATACAGCCTTAAAAGAAGCTCTAATAGCAATTTCAGTTTTACCATATCCTACATCTCCACAGATTAATCTATCCATGGGCTTACTTGACTCCATATCTTTTTTAGTAGCTTCAATTGCCAATAATTGATCAGGTGTTTCTGTATACAAAAATTCTTTCTCGAAGAGGTCTTGCCATGGATGATCCTTTGGAAATGCATAACCCTTAACTAATGCTCTTTTCGCATTAACTTTAAGAAGCTTAGATGCATAATCTAAAGTAGCATGTTCGGCCTTTGTTCTAGTCTTTATCCATTGACTAGTTCCTATTCTAGATAGCTTAATTTTTCTTTTAGAAAAACTTAGATAGCGGGTTAATAAATGAGCCTCCCTTGTAGGTACGTGAAGTAAAAAATTTTCGTCAAACTCAACAGAAATAACTTCGGACAAGACACCATCTAATTGTAATTCACGCACAGCTTTATATCGACAAAGTCCATGCTGTAAATGAATCAATAAATCTCCCTTAACTAACTTAGAAAAATCTAAAAGGCTTAATACTTCCGAGCTTCTCTTATTTGGTGTTATATTCTTCGCTTTATCTCTTACTCCTATTATATTTTCTTCTGTTAAAATTAATCTACCCTGTGACAAATCACAGAGATTGCCGTGAGGTAATATGTAATTTCCTTCTAAGCTAGAAGAAATTAAGAATCTTATCTTACAGTTTTCTAGAGGTTCCAGACACTCTATTGCGTCGATCAGTAATTGCCGATTATCGGGATTTGTAAGAACGCATTCTATTCTACTAGGAAGGTTATTATTGAATATACGTTTAAGCGAGTTTATTCTTAGTTTAGGTAACTCCAGATGAGATGCTTCGCTTTCAATACGATTAGAAAAGTTATTATTTTCCACTTTTTTCTGTAAAGGGAAAGATGGTTCCAGATCGGTTTTACCAGAGTGTATCCTAAATCTTTTAGCTTTATAAAACATTTTAGGGTCAAAGTCAAATTCACAAACCCCAATAAATTTATCCTGACACGCTTTCCTTTTTTTTAACATGTGGTCTAATGTTAATTTTTCTCCATTGTATAAATCCTTAGTCATGCGATAAGCATGATCGCGTTCGATTAAATTAGGATCATCCATAATCCACGTAATTGATTTACTTGGTAAATAACTAAATATTGTATCTGAGTTCTTAGTTTCTTCTATATTCGGATAAATCATCAAACTTTGTTTTTTCTCTAAGCTTCTTTGTGATACAGGGTCAAATGTTCTTATTGATTCAATTTCATCTCCAAAAAAATCGATCCTGTATGG
>CAJWMY010000069.1 GCA_913044165.1 uncultured Puniceicoccaceae bacterium | reverse complement strand
TTCTGCAATGAGTGGATCGGCGTAGATACCAACAACGCGTGTTCCACCTCCTGCTCCATTGTCATCAAAATCAACTTGACCAGTGATGGAATCCACCTTGGCTGTGACCCAACGTTTCGAGGCCTTATTGGTAAAGATCGCTTCAAAGGTTCCATCACCGTTTACATCGAGCATGCCGTGATATTTATAGGATGATGCTGTCTCTTCTAAATTGTCTCCTGCATGGAGGTTACCGTCGTAGTCTTTGGTATAAGATAGTCTTGTAGTATTAATAACTTCGTAAGAAATTTTGGTGATTGAGGTTTCTCCACTAATACTTGAGAATACAGGGATATCTGAAATCTATTCGTGATTGATAGTAGCAACACAAATTTTCCTCAGGTAAGATGTATTGTCTGGGGATGTTTCTGAGGGCTGTCCTACAATGCTCCTAAAAAGTATTGCTTGAGTAAAATCGTATAGGTTATCTAATCAATCCCTTTTCCTTGAAAGCTTGGTTTTAGATAAATAGTTATATCATCATTTAGGATATCTAGTTTTATCCGTAACCATTTAGTGGATTCATAAGCTTCATCCTTCCAAAACTTTCTAGGAAAACCTTTTAATATTTTTTAGAGATTACTCATTAAAAGCTTATAAGAAAATAACCTAATATAAGAATTAAAAGTGAGAATAAAGCCTTAGGATTAACTAGAATTCCTTGGACTGGACAATTACTGTTTACTTCACTTTTGCTAGATAAAAACTTCCAAATATTAATTGATGAATCTTCTTTAGATTGGGGCAAGTCACTAGTATCAATTTTTTTGGGTTGTAGTTTATCCATGATCTTAAGAGAAGCTCTTTATTAGGATCTCTATAATAAATTTAATATAATTTTAATGCATATAAAATTATAATCCATAAGATTAAGCTAATTTATATACTTGTGAGAATGGTCTTACCTGGAGATTCTGGACCGTAACCAGGAATTAACTTGTCGATAGTGATTAATACTTTTGTTGCAGAAGAACTGGGTTCACTTGGTACTTTCATGATCACCTTCCCTTGATCATTTGGAAGGAAAGTTACACATCCTTGAGGGCCTTTAGGTGTAAATGCCCATAAACGATATGTTTGCCCTGAGCTTAATTGAGGTAATCCTTCAATATTTAATAAATTTGTTGCTTCAGAAGATCTAATGACGAGGTTGGCCTTTAATGTTTTACTTTGGTTTGCTGAAGAATTAACAGGAGATAGATGAAATTGTTTGAAATTAGCTGTTTGAGCGATAGTTGCTTTTTCTCTGTTGTTTATAGATTCACTGGCAAATTGAAGTCTTTCATTATTTAATTGCAAAAATAGAGTCGCAGAAACCCCACCAAAAAATATTGCGATTAGCCTCCAAGGCGAGATTGTCTTTTCTTTTTGGACTTCTTTTTTACTTATATCGAGAATTCTATTTCTTAAATTACCGGATGGATCAACAGGTATAACTGCTTCTAGTCTATTTACAAGAGCATGGTAAGTTGCCTTTTCTTCTTCTATTTGCTTTGGATTAGAAAGAATTGAACTCAATTCAGTACTTTCATCAGCATTTAAATTGTTTAATGCTAACCCTGCAAGGAGTTCTTCTTTTCGATTATTATTCTCTAGTTTCATATGGAACCTCCATTGTTAATTTTAAGATGTTTTTTAAGTTGTATGAGCCCTCTCCTTGCATTTGTTTTTACTGTCCCTAATGGAATTTTTAGAATTTTAGCGGTTGCTTGATGACTTTTCCCTTGTATATAGCAAAAATCCAATACTTTCCTTTGTGGTTCTGACAGCTTTGATAGTGCTAATTGAATTTTGGCCGTATTCTCGGCTTGTTCTAATAGGTCTTCATTTTTTATTTTCTCAGGATTGAATACATTTTTCCATTTCTTAAGAATATTAGTTCTATTTTTCTTTTGATTTAATAAATTTATAGCCATTGATTTTGTAAGAGTAAGCAAATAGCTCAGATCGTTACCCCTCTCTGAATCAAATTTTCCGCTTTTCCAAAAACGTAAAAATACATCATGAACAAGGTCCTCTGCTTCACTTTTGTTACGCAAAATTGCATAGGATACTCTTAAAACAGCAGCTCCATGCTTTTCGTAAGCTTTCTCTAGTTCATTGGAACTTATACGCGAGGCCATTGGTAAGGAATGCTCTCTCCACCGATTACTTTTTAGTCGAAAATTACTTTTTAGGCATTCTATTAACTCATATTGAATCAATTTATATTGTGAGTTCGTAGCAATTGAAGCGATAACCATGAATTGCTAGTGCTGACAGTATTTGTATTACAAATAAAGTTTCATTTTGGATTCAAACTATATTTTAAATCACAAAATTTTCAGCTGTTAGAGTTATCCCTTCTTTTTGATTGCTAATAATCCCTAATAAGTCATCATCATGATTGATTGATCCATCGTTTCCATAATCTAAAAATATTCCTTTACCTGAAATGTCAGGGGTTTGGATTTCGCTAATTAAATATTGTTCATTGTTGCTTAATTTGATCTTGTCATCTTCTCCGAAGTCTTTGATATGTAGGTAATCTTTAATACCATTATTCGCATATAGATTTGCATTGTCCTGATCCAATACAAATAAATCTGAGCCTCCTAAGCCAGTAATTACATCAATTTGATTTTCATTAGATATGTCACCTGAACTCATAAAAAGATCATTTGACGATGTCCCTTGTAATAAATCAGAATCTTCGGTCCCGAGAATAAGAGAATCATATAAGCCATTGTGAGGTTTAAGATTTCCTGTATTAATTAACATCAAATTATCCACATCAGTTATTAAGGTAGACGTTTTATCAAGAGTGAGTTCAAAAGAGGCTGTTTTTATTTCAGCTATACCTTTATGTCCACCATTATCATTATTTGAAGCATCATCCCATTTGCTATCATATCTACTCCAATATTTTCCATATGTAGCAGTATTGGGCTCCCCTGGAGCCCAATTCGTATAAGACACATTTTCACCTGAGGACCATTTAAATACTCCATCAATATCTTTATCTGAAATTCCTATCCAAAGGTCCTCATTATCAGGGTTTAAATTCGTACGTAAAAATGTATCTTCTCCTTCATTATTAATGGTTACTAAATGCCCTCCTAATTTATTTGCATTCGCTTCTGCTTCTTCCCATGTCGGACCTTCTACG
>CAJWMY010000068.1 GCA_913044165.1 uncultured Puniceicoccaceae bacterium | reverse complement strand
CCATAGGCCATGCTCACCCAAACTATAGCCATGATCGCCCATTAATATCACAATCGTATTGTCGGTAATCTCAAGTTTATCGAGCTCGGCTAACAGCTTACCCACTTGCGCGTCGGCATAACTGACTGAGGCATGGTAGCCATGAATTAAACGACGGCCTTGCTCAGCGCTAACCGGCGTTTTACCTTCAGGTGTATCACTATACGCTCTAAGCTCACCAAAGTGGTGGTAAGCTCGGTCAGGCGCGCCCTTAGGTAAATTACCTCTAGGGTTAGGATCATTAGCATCATAGGGCAAAACAAATTGATCCGCGTCATACATGTCCCAATACTTCTTAGGCGCGTTAAATGGCAAGTGCGGTTTAACAAATCCTACAGCAACAAAAAACGGTTGATCGGACTTGACGAGTTTATTAATGGTCGAAATCGCTTTGTTGGCGACTTTCCCGTCAAAATAGGCATCATCTGGACCATCAAACATTTCCGTTGAAGGGCCGCGATTCGTCTTCTGATACTCGGCTATATTTTCAGGGCGCTGATAATCGCGCCAAGCCGTTTTTAATGCAGGATCTTGATCGTAATCAGCAACCCAAGCCTTGCCAGCACTCCAACTTTTTGCAGCGGTATCTGGGGATTCGTTTATAATTGAGCCATATCTTATTATTACCTTGTAGAAAATTCTAGCAGGTAAATCCTTCCAGGAATGTAAAAATTATTCTCGATTCGAAGATTTGTTGTAGCTTGCTCTAGTATACGAAAATTATTTTCCTTACAAATATTGCCAATATACTTCGGTGAGTGGGAATAGCGCCCTGATTTTTCTAAAAAAAATGACCCTTTTGAATTATCTTCTACTGTAAAAATGATTTTTGCATCTCGCAAATTTTTTTGCCTAATCAACCTAAAAATAGGTGAGGCATCACCTAGATAAATTAAAACATCAGCAAGTATAAAGTAGTCATAGTCTAATTTTTTTTCTGTTAAATAGCTGCTTATGTCATCTCTAATTAACGCGTCGTATAGTTTTTTCTCTACAGCTTTATCGAGCATTTTTTGGGATACATCTATTCCGATTAAGGAATTGCAGTTATCATAAATTTGTTCGCCTATTAATCCAGTGCCACATCCTAAATCTAGTACCGAGCCAAATTCACTCAAATTGGAATATTTTGACATCATTTTTTTAATTATGGTCGGCGCTGTGTATTCAAGTTTTCTCGTAAGGGAATTATCAAATTTTTCGGCATATGCGTCGAAAAGGCTTTCTACATATTTAAGAGGGGGTTCTTTAGTGGTTTGTCCCTTTAAAGAATCAAGTAAGTGCTTAGAAACCGCCGATGACGGGTCGTGATGCAGCGCTGACTCATACGACGAGATAGCTTCCTCAAAAATTTGCATTGAATGGAAAGCTAAGCCCATATTGGAATAAGCACTGGCATAATTTGGTCTTTTTTCAATTGCTTTCCTAAAATATGTGATTGCCTCTTTAAGGTTATTATTTTCTTTTAAAGTCATTCCTATATTGTAGTAAGGCTCCGCAAAATCAGGTTTCAAATTAATAGCACTTTGAAAAGATACAATCGCTTTGTTGAATTTTCTTTGTGATAAATATGTTACTCCCAAACTATTATATACATCAGGTGAGTCATGCATTATTGAGAGAGCTTTATTAAGAACAATTGCAGATTCATCAAGACGATTTTGCTCCCTTAGTATGTTTCCAAAGTTTAGTAATGCCTCAAAATATGTGGGATTAATCTTTATAGCCTTTATACATTCAGAAACCGCTGCCTTCAGATTTCGTCTATTTTTGTAGAGAATTGCCAAGTCATTGTGAGCTTCGGCATAATTCGGATTTATCTTAATTGCAGTTTTATAGGCATCGATGGCTTTTCCAAATTTTTCGCTCTTATAGAAAAGGTTTCCCAAACTTGCATGAGTTTCAAAGTCATTAGGATTTATTTTTAAAACTTTTTTATAAGCTTCTATAGCATCATTTATATTTCCTTTCTCAGATAAAATAAAACCTAGATTGTTAAAGGAGTTTGTGTTCAGAGGATTTATATTGCCTGCTCTTTTGAATTTTTCTTCAGCTTGTTCTAGGTTACCTAATTTTTTGTATGCTGCACCTAAAATGTTCAAGAGCGTATCTGAGCTAGGATAGTGTTTTAAAAGAATGTTTATTCGGTTGATAACAGCTTTAATATTACCACTATCTAATAGTTTTATTAGATTAGTTAACTCGAGCGGGTTGATTGAAATTTTTTCTTTAATTACCTTTTCAGAAATGTTTTTTCTCTTATCAAGCAAATTATCCTCTTTGAAAAGTTTGTGAGTTGAAAGTGCAGGTTTTGTGCCACTAAATAATTGGTGGATAAGAGAAAAAACATTGGAAATTGAAGAATCTCACGGTTGATTAATACACATTATGTAAATCTGTATTGAATGCTGCTGTTAAATTGGGGTGACATTTTATTTTGCATACTTGCAATGGTTTTGGTGTGGAGGTATGGTTAAAGAAGTTTAGGAAAATAAGGCATTTTGTAATCCGCCGCCTTCGGGCGTGAGAGTTCGACTCTCTCCTTGGGCACCAAACTCAACGGATAACTAATTGATAAACCTATGTTTTATGTTTGAGTAAAGCTAGGTGTAGTAACTTTTGGTGTACAAATTGGTAGATCAATTTCCAATTATCTGGTTTCCATCTTTATTTAGTTCAGATATTCTACTGAAAATAGTGGAGGATTATTGGTATGGCTGAGTCTGAGATAGACCGTAAGATTGCTGTGATATTTGTGGCTGATGTTGTTGGTTATAGTAAGCATATGGAAAAGGACGAGAATGCAACGTTTAAAGCCTATGGTGCCTGTGAGAAAATCCTCAATAAATTATTAAAGAAATATAAAGGTTCTGTCTTTAATACAGCAGGAGATTCTGTATTAGCAGAGTTTCCAAGTGCTGTGAATGCCGTGGAATGCGCTGTTGATTTCCAGAATGAAATTAAGGAGAGGAATGCGTCTGATAAGACTGAAACAAAGTTAGAGTTTCGTATTGGTATTAATATGGGAGATGTTGTTCAAAAGGACGGTAATCTTCTTGGGGATGGTGTGAATATAGCAGCGAGATTGGAAGCGTTAGCCCAGCCCAATGGAATAACCATATCAAAAAGTGTGTATGACTTAGTTGTTCCCAAGACAAAGGTTACTTTTAATGATTTGGGCG
>CAJWMY010000067.1 GCA_913044165.1 uncultured Puniceicoccaceae bacterium | reverse complement strand
ATGGTTTTGCTCATCCAGCAACCATTATAGTTGCTTTAGTTTTAATTGTATCAAAAGGCTTAATCAACTCCGGAGCTATTTTTTTTATTGGGCAAAAAATTTCTGCAATTGGGAATAGCCTTTGGGGGCATATATCAATTATAGGTTTTATTGGCGCCATTTTGTCAGCCTTCATGAATAATGTTGCTGCTCTTGCCCTCTTAATGCCAATAGATATAAATAAAGCCAGAGCGTCTAATTGGACGCCAAGAAAAACCCTTATGCCGTTATCCTTTGCAACAATTCTTGGAGGCATGGCTACGCTAATTGGAACACCTCCAAACATCATAATATCAAGTATTCGTTACGAGCATACTGGCGAACCATTTAAGATGTTTGACTTTTTTCCAGTAGGCGGAATAACAGCAATTATTGGGCTTGCATTCGTTGCATTAATTGGTTGGCGCTTAATCCCAAGAACTTCAGAGAATGATGACGCAGGCAAAGAATTAATAGAGGTAGCTTCATATGTTTCAAATTTGGTAGTATCAAAAGACTCTATTATTTTAGGAAAAGATCTTTACGAAACATATGAAGAAGCTGAAAAATGTGATGCTGCGGTACTGGGTGTAATAAGAGATGGGTCTCGGATAGATAAAGGTAGCCGAAATTTAAAATTAAAGGAAAATGATCAGCTTATTATAGATGCTACCCCAGAGTCGCTAGATGAACTTCGCTCAATTCAAAAGCTTGAGTTCCCCTTTAAAAAAGATCGGATTTTAGCGGAATCAGACGACTATTTTCCAATAGAAGTGGTAGTAACGGACACCTCTCGTTTATTAAACACGTCTGCGCTAAAAGTTGGTTTGGCTTGGCGGAAAGCAACCGTATTACTTGGAATATCCAGAAAGGGGCGCCCCATTAGAAGGCAAATTCGAAGGACAATAATTAGAGAAGGAGATATGCTTTTAATTCTTGTGCCCAAAGAAAACTATAGTGAGGTCATTAATTGGATAGGATGCCTTCCCCTTGCAGAAAGAGGTTTAAATATAACCGATACGAGCAAAATGACGATAGCCCTCAGCATATTCTTTGTTGGTCTTGCAGTTGCAAGCTTAGGCCTTCTTAAATTGCCAATTGTTTTAGGTTTAGTAATAATACTATATAGCCTTACAAAAATTGTACCTGCGAGAGAAGTTTACTCTAGTGTGGAATGGCCTGTTATTATTCTTTTAGCTTCTGTTATCCCTTTAGGAGCAGCGCTTGAAAGTAATGGGACAACAGAACTTATAGTACAGGTTTTGACTAAGTATGCGTTGACGATGGAACCTTGGTTGATAATCGCAATACTTATGATTATTACTATGACCCTATCAGATATTTTAAACAATACAGCCACGACTTTAGTAATTGCACCTATAAGCATCCAGTTAGCGCAAACATTAAACTTAAATACAGATACTTTTCTTATGGCAGTAGCAATATCAGCATCCTGTGCTTTTTTAACACCTATTGGCCATAAGAATAATACAATTATCTTAGGCCCAGGTGGTTACAGATTTGGAGACTATTGGAGAATGGGCATCTTGTTAGAGGTGCTAATTATTTCATCAAGCATTCCGCTTCTATTATTCTTTTGGCCTATTAATTAAAATAGTAGTCAACCGTAAGTTCTATTAAATCTTGATGCCTATAAGGATACAACTGCTGGGTATTGCTATTGCTATCAAAAGAGATAAATTTGCTTCTAAAATTTACCCTATCACTCAATTCATATAATGCAGAAACTGATGAGAAGCTCCCATTGTCACCCAAAATATTAGCATGCTGCAAGGAAAGGTCTAAAGAGTCGTTATACAGTCGCCAATCAAACCTTAAACTATATCCATATTCATTCCGCTTATTAGCTAATTGCGCACTATAATTATGAATATACGTGCTTGCTAGTTCAACATTTATGCTCAAATCACCAAACCCCGAATAATCAGCGCCCATAGAAAATTCAGATACTTCATTTTCAGACCAAGGACCTATTAACGGATTAGATAAAGGAAATCTTTTCCCTCTCTTATGCGATGTATCAAATTTCAGAACAACATCTGAAAACGCAACGTTACCACTTAAACCCAAATAAAATATTCTATCCTGTTGCGTATTTAGAGTAGTTGTGGATCCAAATGTTGAAGAACTTAGAGTTGATAACTGCTTATTATTATACTCTCCTGTGGATAGATCTAATTCAAAGCCTGACAAGCGAATTTTATTCCTTACAGCGTAACTTATGTCGTACTTTGGACGAGAAACATTAGTTATTATGGAAGCGCCTAAAAAAGCGGCTGCAGGATCAAAAGCTGTGCCGGATCTAGCGACTAGATTTGTTTTATCATCAAATGAGACAATTACTTCTTGTTTTATGGAACCAACATTGTAACTGGCTAATATAGAAGGAATATTTAGTCTAATGTCGTCAAGGTCTTGCAATCCAATAGTAGATAAATCTCTTGGATTATTGACATCGCTCGAAATCAATAAATTTGACTCTCCTCGCGCTATTATTTGATTTCCTATTTTCAACCAAAGATTATCTACTGGGTAGAAGTCGATGTATAGATCTTTCAATGTAAAGTCTGCAGAAGTAGGGCCATAAGAATATTTAGAGCTTTCAAAATCTCCCCAATTCCAATAAACGTCGCCAGAAATCTTAAAATTAGTCTTCTCAGCAATTTTAGAGTTAAAGCGCAAATTGATATTGCTTGACACCAATTCAAATCCGGGAGTTCTTCTTAAAAACGGAGAAGATGGGGATTGAAGACCATAAAGTACCTTTTGAGACAAAAGACCATCCCAATTTAAGTTTTCATTGCTTGGATTTTTTTCGAGTGATGTGTCAGTCGTTACGCTTTTAATAACGTTAGTTGTAACTAATTCGAGCTCACTTTCTATTTCCTCGAAATCATCTCCACCAAAATCAGATAAGAAATCATCATCTGATTGAGCAAATACCGATGAATGAAGGAATAAAACTGAAATAAATAAATAGAGTACCTTTAACACGTTGCCTAATAGCCTCGCTGCATAGCCTCAGCTTCAAACAAACTTTTATCTACTTCTTTGTTAAACGCAATAGAGTCAATAATAAAAATACTTGAGTGCTCACGTTTTTTCTTTTTTGTAGTAGTCATCTGTTGTGTCTTCGCCACCCATACACCATCAATTTTTTTTATGTCTCTCGCTGACCATAGCTTAACTTTTTTTCCTTTTTTTACGAGAATTCTGCCTTTAACACCAAAAAATATATCTTTTCTAATCCAAGTAATTGTCTTCAAATAACCTGTTTCTTTTATG
>CAJWMY010000066.1 GCA_913044165.1 uncultured Puniceicoccaceae bacterium | reverse complement strand
TTAAATCTAAATATAGAGACACTTAGTTGCATAAAGTAAAGAATAGTGGAACTAGGTAATAGCTACTTTCAATAAAGAAACGAATCGCCTCCCTAGAGAGTTTAATGCGAATTATATGTAAGAATAAAATTATTATCGTGATGATTATGTAAGGATTTATTAATAAGGATTGTGTAAAAAGAAAGTACATTAGTACACAGAAGTAAAAATAGGAAAAGGTTTTCGGTTTAAATATGTGGGTCACGCTTCTAAATCCCATTTTCGCATCGTATTTCTGATCAACTTTACTTAGGAATATGCAATTCATGAAGCATATAAGTGAAAAATTGAAAAAATCTGTGATATTTGTTTCGGATTCCAAAAATAAATGGATTGATAGGGCTAAAATGAAAGGAACAGCAAGTTCCTTAATAAAGCTTTTTTTCAATAAGCATTGGCTTAAGAGATGATAGAGTAGAACAATGAAAAATAATGCCACACATGCGATAATTTTTTCTCTATTTAAAAAAAACATGCATATTCCTGCAATAGATATTAATATAATTCCCCAAATAAACCAAATCAAATAGAAATATTTTAGCGCAAAAGCATGTCTGGCACTTAAAATTCTTTTACTCTTTAAATTATTAGAGTCAAAAAGTCTGTCAGACATGTAACCGAGCCAAATTGATCCAAATATTATTAATGAGTAAATGGGATTTGGATAAATACCATATACATTAGAAAAATATATGTACCAAGATAATCCAATTGTTGGTGCATCTATTGACAATATAGATGGTAAAGTGATTATTTTTTTCATATTTATATGAATTTAATTTCGTGTTTTACAAATCGCGATTTATTTATTATGTATATTGTATGAATAATAAAAAAAATAATTGGAATGTTCTATCAAATCATGGATTAGTCTTAATTTGTCTAGAAAATTACGAAGATTATCCTATGCGACTTATTTCCCAGATAATTGGTATTACAGAAAGAGCAGTACAAAGAATAGTAGCAGATTTAGAATCTGAGGGCTATATTGAACGAGAAAAGGTTGGTAGAAAAAATAGGTATAGAATTCATAAGAACTCACCCTTAAGGCATGCCATTAGTGGTCATTGTACTGTGGGCGAGTATTTAGAATGTTTCAATGCCGATATTGAATCTTTTGTTGAAAGCCAAAGTTTTAGCGATTGGACTATTGGGGAGCATGGTTCTGAAATGAATTTTCGAATCAAGGAATCTTGATATCTTGATATAATCCTTGATGTTTTAGTTAATGTCAATTTACTGCGCTAATATGCCTAAATCATTTATCTTTTCTTCTGAATCCGTTGGTGAAGGCCATCCGGACAAAGTAGCTGATTATATATCAGACAGCATTTTAGATGCTTGTTTGGAGCAAGATCCTCATAGTAGGGTTGCCTGTGAAACTTTAGTAAAAAGTAATTCAGTTACTTTAGCCGGTGAGATTACTACTGCTGCTTCCTTGAATTATGAGCAAATCGTTAGGGGGGCAATAAATGAAATTGGCTACACTAACGAAGATGATATTTTTCAAGCAGATACAGTATTTATAAATAATTATATTACTCAACAATCTAGCGACATTGCTCAAGGAGTAAATGCAAGCAAAGCCGAGGGTAAAGGTACTGATCAGCAGGGTGCAGGAGATCAAGGTATAATGTTCGGATTTGCATGTAATCAGACAGATGAATTAATGCCTGCTCCTATTATGTACGCTCATCAGATTCTTAGGAGTATGGCATTACATAGAAAGGAATTAGGAGTTTCATGGTTAAGGCCTGATGTGAAAAGTCAGGTAGCTTTAATTTACAAAGAAAATTGTATTGTAGGAATCAAAAATGTTGTAGTTTCAACTCAGCATTCTGATTCAGTAGATATTGAACAAATTAGAGAGTTTTGTATTGAATCTGTTATTAAGAAAGTATTGCCGAAAAATCTTATTAATCATGACACAGAATTTTTGATTAATCCTACCGGGAAATTTGTTATTGGAGGTCCCCAGGGTGATGCGGGTTTAACGGGGAGAAAAATTATTGTTGATACGTATGGCGGGTGGGCAAGACACGGGGGAGGCGCCTTTTCTGGAAAGGATCCCTCAAAAGTTGATCGTTCGGCCGCATATTTCACTCGATGGGTTGCTAAAAATATTGTTGCATCTGGTTTAGCAGATAGTTGCGAGTTGGAGGTTGCCTATGCTATCGGACATCCTTATCCAACTAGCATTCATGTAGAAACCTTTGGCACAAATTCAATCGAGGAAGATAGAATTGTTTTAGCAATTAAAGCAGTTTTTGATTTTAAACCTGCATCCATTATTGAGCAATTAGATTTATTGAATCCAATTTATAAATATTCTACAAACTACGGCCACTTTGGAAAGGATACTTTGCCTTGGGAGTCACTTAATAAAGTGGATGAATTAAAACAATTTTTGAAATAAAGATTTAAGTAATTAAGTAACACTATGACAATCAAAACTGAAACTGAAAGTTCTTTGGCATACAAGGTCAAGAATATAGAATTAGCCGACTTTGGTCGAAAAGAAGTTGAGATAGCTCAACATGAAATGCCTGGTTTGATGGCCACGCGCCAGAAATATTCAGACTCAAAGCCTCTTAAAGGAGTGAGAATAATGGGAAGTTTGCACATGACAATCCAAACAGCTGTTTTAATTGAAACGCTCAAAGATCTTGGTGCAGATATACGATGGTGTTCATGCAATATATTTTCTACTCAAGATCATGCCGCAGCTTATGTTGCAAAAGATCTTAATGTTCCTGTCTTCGCATGGAAAGGTGAGACTTTAGAGGAATATTGGTGGTGTACTATGCAGGCATTAACGTGGCCAAACGGGAAGGGGCCACAGCTTATTGTTGATGATGGGGGAGATGCTACATTGCTTATCCATAAGGGATATGAACTCGAGAATGGTGATGATTGGGTTGATAGTGAATCAAGTAACATGGAAGAGGCTGTTATAAAGAATTTATTGCAGAATGTTTTCAAAAAAGATGAAAAACATTGGCATGAAGTTGTTAAAGAATGGAAAGGGGTCTCTGAAGAAACAACCACAGGTGTCCATCGCCTATACGAGATGCATAACGAAGATCGATTACTTGTTCCAGCAATCAATGTTAATGATTCAGTTACTAAATCTAAATTTGATAATCTTTATGGCTGTCGTGAATCATTAATAGATGGTATTAAGCGAGCAACAGATGTGATGATATCAGGAAAAGTTGGGGTTGTATGTGGGTATGGTGATGTTGGAAAAGGTTGTGCGGCTGCACTTAAGGGCATGGGAGCCCAAGTTATCGTTACTGAGATTGACCCCATTTGCGCATTACAGGCTTCGATGGAGGGATACCGGGTACTAACCCTAGAGGATACC
>CAJWMY010000065.1 GCA_913044165.1 uncultured Puniceicoccaceae bacterium | reverse complement strand
AAATAGCCTCTAAAATACTTGAGGCACTATACTAGTTAAATAATTGCATTAAGTTTACTACTTACTATTAACTTCCTTGATTAATTATATTAGATAACATACATAAACATTATGCCGAACTACCCTAGTACTAATAGAAATCCTATTGAAGAGGATATTGATGCATATCATGTAGATGATCATTTTATGCACAATTCATCTCTTTACAAAGAATTTTTGGCAGAGCGTAATGAAATCCTTAAACACAAATGGATTGAATCAGAGAAAGAGGGAAACGACATCGGATTTGAGCGTGCTTTACTAGATTGGATAAGGAAATATCGAAGTAATTGGAAGAAACAACGCAGGAACTCATAATGAGGAATGCAAAATAGATAAATTAGTTAGGTAATCCCGAAATTTAAGGATTGATAAATAGTTCTTATAAAGCAACCACTCTACAGACTGTCTAATAGTGAAGATTAAAACTGCTAATCCTTAATTTCCTTGTGTAAAGTATGGCGTCGAAGATGTTTGTTATATTTTTTTTTCTCTACTCTCTCCGGTTGTTTTCTCTTATCGCGAGTACTCATATAACGAGAAACCGGTTTCCCTTCTGCTCGCGCTTCAGTACATTCTAATATGATATGTTCTCTTGCCATGATTAATTTAATTAAAAAACGGAGTAAAGTACTTGTTTCAAATACTGCAACAATTATTTTATTGAAGTTGAAAATTCAAACACTTCTACTATCTACAATATACCATGCGTAAAATTAAATCCATTGCTATAGGTTCTGATCATGCTGGTTTTGTATTAAAAGAACCAATTATAAAGTTTCTTGAATCTAGTGATATTGATGTTATTGATTGCGGTTGCTATGATATTGTTCCCTGCGATTATCCTGATTTCGTAAAGCCAGCAGCAGAAAAAGTCATCTCTGGCCTTGCATCTGCGGCTATAGTTCTCGGTGGATCGGGAAATGGTGAGGCAATAGCTGCAAATAAGGTCACAGGTATACGCTGTGCTTTATGCTATGATTTATGGACAGCAGAAATGGCTAGTTTGCATAATAATGCTAATTGTATAGCATTAGGTTCTAGAGCTACAAATATTGAATTAGCTCTTAAAATTATTCAAAAATGGATCCATACAGACTTTGAAGGTGGCCGACATGAAAATAGAATAAAAAAGATTGAAGCCTAAAGATGAATATGCCTTGAATTTTCGCCTTTTAATAATAGATTGAAATTATGGAAAACTCTAAACCAAATATGGCAAAATCTAAAATTCAAGAAACATTCTTAAAGCAGCGTAAAGTCTTTTTATGGGGAGAAGTTTCAGATAAGTCAGCGCAAGATGTTACTGAAAAATTACTATTTCTTGAATTCGATAAGCCTGGCAAAGAAATAACTTTTTACATTAATACTCCAGGGGGTTCTATAACAGCAGGTATGGCAATATATGACACTATGCGTCTTATAACTTCTCCCATTAAGGTTATAGTAACTGGGATGGCAGCTAGTATGGGCTCTATCTTATTATCTGGCGCTGAAAAAGGTAAACGTTTCCTATACCCTCATTCCCGTGTTTTAATCCATCAGCCTTTAATTTCAGGTCAAATGGTTGCAGTTGCAGTTGATATTCATATCCAAGCAAAAGAAATGGAAAAACTACGTGATGAACTTAATGACATCCTAGCTAAAGCTTCTGGTCAAGCGCTTGAAAAAATAAGGAAAGATACGGACCGAGATTTTTATATGACTGCGCAAGAAGCTATTGATTACGGTCTTGCTGATTTCATTTGCAACGAGATTTAACTTTATTTAAAAAGTAATAAGCTCAAAGACATTATAGCCATACCTATTACCAATCCTATTATACTATCGTGCCCTTTGCAATAGGCACGACTAGTTGGCAATAGCTCATCTAGACTTATATACACCATCACCCCTGCAACTCCTGAGAATAGCATGCCCATGATATTTGATTGTATGCTTCCGCCTTCATTTCCAACAAAAATAGTCAGGATCCAGAATCCGATTAAAGCACCAATAGGTTCAGCAAGGCCACTTAAAAATGAATAAACAAAAGCTTTCTTTCTGTTTCCAGTTGCATAGTATATGGGTATAGAAACACTAACACCTTCAGGTATATTATGTAAGGCTATGGCGATAGCTAAAGCCCCGCCAATCATGGGATCCTCTAAGGCTGCTAGGAATGTTGCCAAGCCTTCAGGAAAATTATGAATAGCAATAGCAAGAGCAGTAAAAATACCCATTCGCATCAGTTTACTAGAGTGGACTTCAGTTAGTTTATCTTTAGAATTTCTTTGGTGAAGTGGGGTGTATTCATTTTCGCTATGAACAGTATGAGGGTTTTCATATTGTGGAATTAATGCATCAATTACACCAATAATAGCAATACCCATAAAGAAAGAACCTACATTAATCCAATGACCTAAAGGGTCTCCGTAATATTCTACTAGAGCAGTTGCGCCTTTTTCTGAAAAAATCTCTACAAATGATACATAAAGCATTACACCTGCAGAAAAGCCTGTTCCAAATGAGAGAAAACGATAGTTTGTCTTGGGGGCCATAAATGCCAATATGCTACCTATACCAGTTGCCATACCTGCAAATAAAGTTAATCCAAGAGCTATAGTAAAATTGTCCATTTAAAATTTAATTATTATAAAATGATAATGACTTTTAAAGCTAACCATTTACCAAAAGCTTACCTGATTATGGAGATCTCAAAATTCCGATAGTCAATTACAATGATTTAAGCGAGAAAACAAAAAGAACATGGTGGCCAGACGCAGAATCGAACTGCGGACACAAGGATTTTCAGTCCTCTGCTCTACCAACTGAGCTATCTGGCCTTTTCCTAAAAGTGGAAAGTAAGTTATGATTTTACCTTTAGGTCAATCGAGTTTTTTCAAAAAATGAAAAAAATCATCTATCAATCAAACTTAAAGAAGGTTCAATATTTACGAAATCATTTTGTTGGGTTTCAAGAGAATATTCTAAGTCGATAAATCCGGCAAAAGCGATCATTCCTGCATTGTCTCCACTATGTTTAGGTAATGCACTGTAAAAAGGAATACCATGACTGGATGATAACTTGTTAAACTTATTTTTCAAATTTAGATTATTGGCTACGCCACCTGATAAGCCAAAGCTTTTATAATTACCCTCAATAATAAACTGACCTGTCTTCTTAATAAGTTGATGGAAAACTGCCTCTTGATAGGCAGCACAAATAGAAGATAAATTTCCATCAATATCTGACTGTTTCATCTTATCTAACTTATAACGCAAGCTTGTCTTCAAGCCAGAAAAACTAAAACGTTTGTCTTTACGATTACCCATCGCTTTTGGAAATTCGGTGTAACTACTATCACCTTCTCTAGCTAAAATTTCAATTCTAGGACCAGCAG
>CAJWMY010000064.1 GCA_913044165.1 uncultured Puniceicoccaceae bacterium | reverse complement strand
CAGATTGCAACAAACCATTTGCATCTGCTGCTCCAACAGCTGGGCTTCACTTTACAAATGAACTCATCGAAAAACTTAAAAGCAATGGTCATAATTTTTATGACCTTACTTTAAATATTGGCGTCGGTACATTCCAACTTATGCAAGAGGATTCGATAGAAAATCATAAAATCCATAGCGAATCGTTTGCAATTCAACCTGAAACAATTAGAGCACTTAACAATAAAGAAAATAAACTACGAGTCGCTATTGGGACCACAAGTGTAAGAGCAATAGAATCACTTTATGCACAACTTGCTAAAACACCCGATTCTATAAAAACATTTTTTGATAAACCCTATATAGAAAATACGGATCTGTATATTTATCCACCAGCTAAATTTCACGGTGTTGATGCTATGATTACCAATTTCCATCTACCTCGCTCATCCCTGCTTTGTTTGGTTTCAGCTTTCCTCGCTCCAGAATCAGTTGACGGAGTAGATCGGCTAAAGTATCTTTATAATGAAGCAATAAAAAATAAATACAAATTCTACTCTTATGGTGATTCCATGTTAATACTTTAGATAATGATAAGAGTGAAATAATATAAAATCATCTATAGAACCAATTAACGAGACTTTATAAATTGATCAATCACACTCAGGCCATAAGTAACCGCAGTCTCCGATCTTAAAACATGTGCCCCAAGTCGTGTTCCTATAAACCCTGATTCTTTAAAACTCGCATACTCACTTTTTGAGAAATCGCCTTCTGGCCCTACTGCGTAAATAATCTTTTTTTGACTCTTATAAGCTCCTTTTAATTCGTCTAATAATAAGTCAGCTCCACTTTCTAAGCTAGCTACAACTCCGAGAGTATTCTGTTTCCATTTAGATTCATAATTTAAAAAAAACTGATTAAGCGATTCTAGTCTAGCTATTTTAGGTAAAAGAGGACAGCCACTTTGTTTACAAGACTCAACTAAGGTACTTTGCCACTTATTTAATTTCGCCTCCATTTTTTTAGAATTAAAGAGAAAAGCACTATGCGCACTAAGAACTGGTATAATTGTTTTTATCCCAATCTCTACTGCATGTTTTAAAATATGATCCATTGCTTTAGACTTAGGAATGCTAATAAGCAAAATCAATTCTGTTTCTGGTAAAGGATAAACCTTTTTATTAATTACTTTTAATTCGGCACTTTTTGGATCAGTAATAGTTAGCTTAGTTTCATATATACCGCCTTCCCCATCAAAAACCATTACTGAAGCATCTTTTAAAGCTCGTAATACTCGGCACAGATGATGACTTTCCTGAGGATCTAGAATCAATCGATCCTTTTGCAAATTAGATATATTCGATAGATATGCTTTATACCCTGTCATGTACCTTATAATACAGAGAATATTTTTAAAAAGTCGAGTTTTCAAAAAATTAATTTAGAATTATTCTAATTACACTTGTCTTTTCCTTATTATCTATAACGTTTATATGTGTATGCAATTAAATCCAAAATATAAAACAATTTTTAAGGAAGCCTTAGAAATAAGTTCGCTAAAGCCAACTAAGCAACGCGAGCATATATTTTCTTTAATTCTTAATAAAAAAGATCATCCAACGGCGGATGAGATATTTACCCGTTCTCGAGAAACAATGCCTTCAATTTCACTCGCAACCGTATATAATTGCCTAGAAACACTTGTTGAGAGTGGGCTGATTCGCCAAGTAAATTTTGAAAGAGAATCCACTAGATACTGCCCAAACCTAAAACCACATGCACATTTTCACTGTAAAAAAACTGGTGCAATTTGCGATGTAGATTTGCCAGTCTCAATATTTAATTCTTTAAAAAAGCACTTGCCGAAAAATTTCCAACCCGAACAAATTGATATCAATTTCAATGGTTCAATTCATAAAACTAAAAATCATTAATAATTTTATATGCAATCCTTAGAAATCACTAATTTAAACGTAAACATTGATGGGCAAATCATCCTCAAAGACTTTAACTTAACGATTCCACAAGGCGAAATCCATGCCTTGATGGGACCTAACGGTACTGGCAAAAGCACTTTAGCTAAAGTCATTGCAGGACATGAAGATTATGAAGTGACATCTGGAGAGATTTTACTCAACGGCGAATCAATTTTAGATAAAGAACCTAATGAAATTAGCTTATCCGGTCTCTTTTTAGCTTTCCAATACCCGATAGAGATTCCTGGTGTGAGTATAGCTAATTTTATTCGTGCGGCAAAACAAGCTCGCCTAAATGAAAATGAAAGCATCAATGCAGTTGAATACTATAAAGAGCTCTATGAAAAAATGGATGCTCTAAAGATCGACCGAAAATTTACTGCAAGATCACTTAATGAAGGTTTTTCTGGTGGAGAGAAAAAACGATGTGAGGTTTTACAAATGTCTATGCTTGAACCTGACTATTGCGTTATGGATGAAACCGATTCAGGCTTAGATATTGATGCATTAAAAATCGTTGCTGACGGAGTTAATTTAATGCGTAGTGCAGAAAGAGGGTTCCTAATCATCACGCACTATCAAAGATTACTAGACTATATCGTACCTGACGTAGTCCATGTGATGTACGATGGAAAAATCGTGCATAGCGGGGATGCAGATTTAGCTAAAGAGTTAGAATCAAAGGGTTATGACTGGGTTAAAGACTCATTTGTCTCTTCTATCGCTCAATAATATAACAGCAAATTTTATCAATAATGAGTAATTCAATAATCAACGAACAAGAAGAGGCCATCCAAATTGACTACGAGAAAGGCAACTTTAGCTTTCCTGAGGATTATACCTATGATGCAGGTACTGGGCTCAATGAAGAAACGATTGCCTACATTTCTAAGGTTAAAAATGAAGCTAAGTGGGTAAAGGAATTTAGACTTAAAGCCCTTGAAATATTCAACAAGAAACCCATGCCAACTCACTGGGCAAGTAAGGATTTAGAGAATATCATTTTTAAGAACATTCGTTATTATCTCTCTAAAGGGCAAAAGCCCAGTCGCACTTGGGATGAAGTCCCCGAGGATGTAAAGGAAACTTTTGAGCGTTTAGGCATTCCTGAACAAGAGCGAAAATTCTTAGCTGGAGTCGAGGCTCAATTTGATTCAGAAGCAGCGTACTCTAGGATGAAAGAAGATCTAGAAAAAGAAGGTGTCATTTTTGTTGGTTCTACAGAAGGGTTAGAAAAATATCCAGAAATTTTTCGTCCCTATTTTGGTAAAGTCATCCCTTCTGCTGATAATAAATTCTCCGCCCTTAATAGTTCTGTATTTTCGGGTGGTAGTTTTATCTACGTGCCTAAAGGCGTAAAATTAAAGCAACCATTGCAAGCGTACTTTCGAATTAATGCAGAAAACTTTGGACAATTCGAAAGAACCCTGATTATTGCAGATGAAGGGGCTGAAATAACATACATGGAAGGCTGTACTGCTCCTAAATTTGAAACTGCTACCCTTCACAGCGCAGTTGTTGAGCTCGTTGCTTTAAAGAATGCTAAAATCCAGTATATTACCGTTCAAAATTGGTCTAATAATGTATTTAACTTAGTTACTAAGCGCGCTCACGCAGAAGAAAATGCAGAAGTTAAATGGATCGATTGTAACATCGGATCAAGATTAACCATG
>CAJWMY010000063.1 GCA_913044165.1 uncultured Puniceicoccaceae bacterium | reverse complement strand
TGTCTCCTAAAAATACAATAGAACCATCTTGATCGGTGATAACTGGAATTTCAGAAAAATCATAGACAGAGTAACCTTGGCTATTTGACCTTATTAAAATTTCACCTTCATTTGTCTCAATACTTCCGCTTGGAATGTTTAATGACCATTCTCGAATAGAATTAGATATTTGTTGGAATGTAAGATTATACTTCCTCAAGGCACTCTCATCAATGTCAATTGCTATTTCTGTCTCTAGATCGGCAACGATAGATGTAAATGTAATATCAGGAAGAGCATCAATCTCCTCTTTTATATTTTCCGTTAATTCATTTAAAATATTATCCTCTAGATTCCCGTGAACGGCTACAGAAATCACTGGGTTAGATCCAGCAAATTTCCGACAAACAGGCTTTTCTATGCTTTCAGGGAAAGAATCAATAGCATCTACTTCTGCTTTAATTTTATCAAGCATGTCATTAATATCTTCACCTTGAATAACTTCTACAGTGACGCTGCCTACACTTTCCGAAGCAGTTGATGTAATTTTTTTAACTCCGTCTAATCCTTGAAGCCTTTCTTCAATTTTTATGCAAATTGCTTGCTCAACATCAGAAGGTGTTGCACCAGGGTAGACCGTTGTAACACTAATAATATTTAATTCAATTTCTGGAAACACTTCCATTTTCAAGCTTGGGATTGTAGTAGCACCTGTAACCAGAATTAGAACCATTAGTAGGTTTGAAACAACCTTATTACTTACAAACCAACGTATTATTTTTTCCATAAAATCTACTTGAGTGTATACGTTACTTTTTGACCATTAATTAAACTTGATAGTCTTGATTTGAGCAACCTATCTCCTTCTTCAATACCTTCACCAATTAAAGCAAATTCACCTTCAAATCGAATAATATCAACTGCCCTATTCATTAGTTCCATTTGAGAATTCACTACCCAGACTGACTCATTACGAACATTATTTCTAGGAAGTATAAATATATTATCTATTTCCATTCCAAAAATAGTTGCTTGAATATATTGTCCTACTAAAATCAAATTTTTATTGTCATTTTTTTTTTCAGAAATACTTGCCACAACAGATAACATTCTTGTTCTAGGATCAACTTCAGCCTCAGCCCTAATAACTTTACCGTTTAGAATATTATCTCCGATTGTGAAAGCAACATCAAGCTGTTTATTATCAGGAATTTCTAAACCGTTAAAACTCAGTCCTGTGAATTTTACATCTTGATCAGTAATGGGTAATTGTACTTCAAAGTACTGAGTTGCATAGATACTCCCAAGCATAGTACCTGGAAATACAATCGAATTCATATCTGTATTTTTAGATCTAACTCTACCTTTGAACGGAGCAATGAAAACTGCCCGATCTAAATTCCTCTTAGTCCTTTCCAACTCAGCTTTTGCAGCTTCTAAAGTTGCCTTGGCTTGGGCAAGTTGAGGTTTACGGAGAGCTAAGTCAGTTCCTGATCCTCCACCTACTCTTTTCCATTCTTTTGAAGCAATATCAGACTCTGCTTTTTCTCTTTCCAAGTTAACGTTTGCATTCAACACGTTTGCTTCCGCTGTAATTAAAGCCAGTTCATAATCTTTTTTATCGAGTTTAATCAACGTGTCTCCTTTATTAAAACTGGATCCTGGCTCCATTTTTGAAGAAATCCATTCCACTCTTGCATTTAATTCTGATAATATATTTAATTCTGATTTTGGCCTAATAAAACCTTGGGAAGAAATTCTCGCTTTGATTTTTTGAGGCTTTAAAATCATAGTTTTAACAAAAGGAATATTTTTTTCAACTTCTTTTATTTCAGCAGTTGGCTTATTTCTAATTAATGTTATAGCAATGATTACGGATGCAATTAAAAATACTGGCCCAAAATATTTTTTCATATTTCGCACTTACTAACTCCCTTCGTTTATATAACTAAAATCTCCACCAAGAGCTAAAATCAGTAGTAATCTATTTTCAATAGATTGACGTTGTAATTGCAAGTATTGAGATTTAATCGTATTAAATTGTCTTTGACTGCTTAGAACTGATTCCAATGTGGTAACACCTTTATCGTATCTTTCTTTAGATAAATTATACGCATCTTTAGACTGTTCAACTCCTGATCGCATGGCGTCAATCTGGACTTTTAAGGATTGATCGAAATACATGAGCTGTTCCACTTCTGAAAAAGCTTTAAGTAAACCTTTAACTAAATCTTGTCTTGATATTTCAAAAGCTGCCTCTTGTACTTTTATAGCTGATCTAAGACGCTTTCCATTAAAGATAGGCGTTGTTACATTCAAACCCAAATTCCATATACCATAATCTTGGTCTAGCAGTTCTTCAAAATCTTGAGTTGATGTTCCAAGTGACCCCGTGAGGCTTATGCCTGGCAATAGATTTCTCTTCGCTTGCGATATACGGCTTACGTTGGACTCCACTTTTAAAATTAAACTCCGAATATCCGGACGTCTTTCTACAATGGCAGCAGGGATACTTTTTGGTATACTAGGCAGGTTTGTCGGCAATTTTTTTTGCTTAAGTAAGGTACCTGTAGGGTATTTCCCTACTAACGTTTCAAGCTGGCGGTTTATACTAATTAGCTGATTTTTTCTATTTTCCATTTCAAGGATAGCGGTAGAAACCGAAGTCTCTGCAAGTCTATAGTCCAAACTTGATCGCAATCCTTTTTCATACCTATTCTTTACTAGATCTCTAATCTCAACTAAGCTAGCATAGGATTCTTTTGACAACGTAGACTGCTCTAATGCTTCAACTCCCTGGTAGAAAAGTATTGCACTCCTTACTAAAAGAGAAAAGCCAAGATAAGACAAATCATATTTTACAGCTTCATAATCCTTTCTAGCCGCTATTCTTTCATTAAGCAATCGTCCCCAAATGTCCAGCTCCCACTGATAATTAAGACCGAGGCCAAACGTTTTGTTCTCAAATGATATTACACCACTGCTGGAGGAATTATTTTGGCTTGAGGAATCGGATCCTTGATCACCTAAAAAGGAATCTGCAAATCCAAATGCGGACAAATTTTGACGGCTTTGAGATTCGTTGAAGCCAAAATTTACGGAGGGAAAAATATTTGCTCCTCTTATTTTTGCATTGTAACGTCCTATTTTTTCATTCTCCAAAATAGAAAGAAGGTCTGGGCTTTTAATCTTTACTGCTTCAAGGTACAAAATTAATTCTTTATCGTTAAATGCGGAAACCCAATCCTTATTATTGTCAGATTTTTCATGAATAGGCATTGACCACTCTTCTGGGATATTAATACCTAATTCATCTGCAGAGGCACGAGGATTATGATAGCATCCAAACGCAAAAATAATAAGAAATGAAAGCAATAGGTGAATAGGTAGCATTACGATTATGAGTTCAGATTTTTTAGAATTTTGGATAATACGTTTTTAAAAATTTCAATCTCTTCCTCTGGTATATCACCCCGAACTTCTTCCCTTGTTTTTTCCATTATTGGAAGAACATCATAAAACAATTGTTTTCCTGCATTTGTTAAAATAACTCGTTTAATTCTATGATCGATTTGATCCGAAACTCGAACTACTAAACTTTTTTCTTCTAAGGAGTCAATAATTCTTGTAATTGTTGGCTTATCTCTAAGACAGATTTCACCTAAATCTTTTTGAGAAGGAGACTCTAACTGCCAAATAGGACCAAGAACTATCCACTGATCCATAGAAATATCTAAACCTGAATTAAGTACAT
>CAJWMY010000062.1 GCA_913044165.1 uncultured Puniceicoccaceae bacterium | reverse complement strand
CTACTCTAGATTCCTTTTCATGATAATCAGATAGTTATATTATTCCACAGTTACGGACTTAATGATTCCAACCCCAATTAGATTAAAATATATCCCCGTATTAAAATTTAGTTCAAAGTTATTATTAAAAAAAGGAAAAACTTTAAATCAAAATTATTCAGACTTTGAAATTAGAATAATTCACAACAGATTATTTAGTTTTTGATTTAAAATTGATAACGATTTAATTTACCTTCTCTTTCTTTTGGTGCTTTAAAATAAATCCTCCAACCATAATTGTGACGATGATTGTTGAAATTAACCAAATATTAAATATCATATTATTGTCTTATTTAATACTTACAAAATTACTAAAAAAATTGTAGTGAAAGATATAATGATCAACCTAAAATACCCCACTACTCAACAGTAACAGATTTGGCTAAGTTCCTTGGCTGGTCAACATTACATTCTCTTAATAGTGCAATATGGTAGCTCAGTAATTGTAATGGAACTGTTGCCAATAACGGGACCAACAATTCATCACATTTGGGAATTTCTATATAATGATCTGCAATTTTCTTTACTTCCTTATCTCCCTGAGTTACAATAGCGATAATCTTTCCCTTCCTAGCTTTGACTTCCTGAATATTAGAAACAATTTTTTCATAACTAGAATCCTTTGTAGCAATTACAAAAACAGGCATTTCTTCATCAATTAAAGCAATTGGACCATGTTTCATTTCTGCAGCTGGATAACCTTCAGCATGAATATAGGATATTTCTTTGAGCTTGAGAGCTCCTTCCAGTGCTAAAGGGAAATTGATACCTCTTCCTAAATAAAGGGCATTGGTTGATTGATAATAAATTTTGGCAATCTTCTCAATAAGATCATTCTCCTTTAATACAGTCTTTAACTTATCGGGAATAGCTTTCATTTCAACTAAAAGCCTATTAAATCTTTTATTGGTAATGGTTCCTTTTCGTCTACCAATCATCATAGCCATAAGGGTCAATATAGTGACCTGTGCAGTAAAAGCTTTGGTGGATGCAACCCCTATTTCAGGACCGGCATGTGTGTAAGATCCACAATCAGTTTCTCTAGAAATTGAGCTGCCTACAACATTACATATTCCCATAAGTGTAGCTCCTCTTTCTTTGGCCAATTTTAAAGCTGCTAGGGTATCTGCAGTTTCCCCTGACTGAGAAATAGCAATAACAAAATCATCTTCACCGATAATAGGATTTCTATATCTAAATTCTGAAGCATATTCAACTTCGACAGGTATTCTAGCTATTTCTTCCAATAAATATTCCCCCACTAAACCAGCATGCCAAGAAGTCCCGCAAGCAACAAAAATTAATCTCTTAGCATTTATTAATTTTTCTTCATAATCTAGTATGCCACCTAAAGCCACTTTACTTTTAGAAATACTAATTCTTCCTCTCATTGAATCTCTAATAGACTGAGGCTGTTCGTAAATTTCTTTTAGCATAAAGTGGTCATACCCTCCTTTTTCAAGGGCTTCCAAATGCATTTCTAGTTCTTGTATGTAAGGTGTTTTTTCCTGATTGGCAATGGTCTTTAATTTTAAACCATTTGTTAAACTTATTTGAGCTATTTCACCATCTTCCAAATAGACTACATTTTTGGTATATTCTATGATAGGTGTTGCATCAGATGCACAAAAATATTCTCCTTCTCCTATACCTACCACCAAAGGACTAGATTTTCTGGCGGCAATTAATTCGTTGGGGTTATCACTATTTATTATGACAATTGCATAAGCTCCAATAACTTCATTTAAGGCAATTCTGACCGCATCAAATAAGTCATACTTACTATTCTTGTGAATTTCTTCAATTAAATGAACCAGCACCTCCGTATCTGTTTCACTTTCAAATTGATGTCCTCTTTGCTCAAGTTCCTCCTTGAGGATAGCATAATTTTCAATTATACCATTGTGAACTAAGCTAATTTTTTTATCTCCTGATTGATGTGGATGAGCATTAATATCATTAGGAAGTCCATGTGTAGCCCATCTAGTATGTCCTATGGCAAGTTTTCCTTTAGTATCTTTATTAGCTGCAAAATCAATTAAGTCTTGGACTTTACCTTTTTGTTTAAAAACATTAACTTTTTTACTATTGTGAATAGCTACACCAGAGCTATCATAACCTCTATACTCAAGCCTTTGAAGACCTTTTATTACTATTTCGTAAGCATTTTGAGGTCCAATGTAAGCAACTATACCACACATAAAAGTTTAATATTTAGAATATGAAATTATAATTTTCGCTTTGTCTTTTTTTGTGGAATTAATTCCATTTAAAACGACTCTATTAGCAGTTATCCCATTCCCATTAGGGATTATTTTAATAGTATCATTGATTATTTTCTCCGCTAAAATTTCATTCACGTGCCTTGTGATATCGAATCTGTAGTTTTTATTTAAAGCATCGTAATTGCCACCTTGACTTCCTTCAAATAAATCAGGTAAAAACTCATAATCACCATTATTATTTTTTCTTGATATAAATAAACTTGTTGGAGATGAATATTCGTCATAAAGATAATCTTCGAATGGTAGAATAATTTCTGCTTTATTAGCCATTATTTTTTTTCCAATTAAAGAATCTAGTTCAGGAATAGTTATTCTTCCATTAACCCCACCCAAAGCTTGAACGTAGAATTGATTTCTTCCTAAAAGAGGTTGATTGACAGCTTCTTCCACAGCTGTTCCTGAATAATCGTGATTAACAGCATGATAATAAGCACAATTAGAATTAATATTAAAATCAAAATCTAATGTATCGTGTTCGGAAGCAATGCCAGAAGTATCTCTATAAAACAATCTAATTCTTGAAAAAGAATTGGTAAGGTTGATATAATAAAGACCTCCATTAATATTACTAGGAGCTGAAATTTTAATTCCTTTAAAGAATGATAAAAATTCATTGTCTCCATCATTGCCGCTTAACGTACTATTTCCAGATTCATTAATAATTGGTAATGCAAACTCGTTGACATCTAAAGTAATTCCAAGTATGGCTTCATTTACTAGAAAACCAGAAAAATAACCTGGGAATAAGGGATTGGCTTTAATGCTACCAGCAGTTGATATATTTACTCCTTTTGTTGTTAAAGACTGATTATTGTAATAAGATGAATCTTTATAAAAGTCTTCATCTAAAATTTCAACATTAAATTCTTGTTCATTAATATCTCCATAGTAACCATTTATCGCTAAATACAACACTGCAGAGTCTATTACAACATCATCAATGGTTCCATCTTGAGGAATGAAATCATATGCCTGTTCTAACCTTATTTGAGTGAAAATGGAAGAATTTACTTCGCCAAATACAGGGTCAATATAATTTCCTAAGAGACTTGGGCCATTTAATTCATCAGTCTTGATACTATCTGCATATACAGAGAAGGTGTTTAAATCAAAAGTATCAGAAAATATAGCTTCTAAAGTATTTGAATCTGGATTCATTTCTAGACCAAATTCATTGTTTTTTTCGCAGGAGCTGACTATTCCAATTGTAGCAGCTGCAAATAGAAGTAAGAATAAGGATTTACGATAAAAAGTTAAGTAATTACTATACCAGAACTCCATTTTCACTAAGGACTTTATCGTAAAAATTTTGATGTGCCTCTACTGTCTGTTCTTCATCATGATATTCAAGAACTGATTTATCGGTTTTTTTAATTAAATCTAATAGACCTTCGTCAATATCGGGACTACCATGAGACACAGCATCACTCCATTGAATACCAATTTCGTGTAATTTGTTTACGTCTGCTAAACCATTCAAATTTAATTCACTAGTAGGTAATTCATCAAAATCTAATTTAGTGGGTAGATCTTTAGAAAACTTAAGCTTTTCGTCATGTTTGTAATGAGTGTATATGATTTTAGCATTTGAAAAATGAGGATCATTTTTATAAACAGATTTTAAATACACAGGCATTAAAGCAGTCATCCATCCATGACAATGTACAATAT
>CAJWMY010000061.1 GCA_913044165.1 uncultured Puniceicoccaceae bacterium | reverse complement strand
GCAATTGCAATTACACCTGATTTTAATAATTCACCACTAACTTTTGGACCTACGCTCTCAACTCTTCTAAACTCAAAAATATTTCCAATATCATTCCTTAATTCAATTTTGATATTTTCAATAAAATTTTCATCTGTAGCTTGTTTTTTTTCAAATTTAATAACATAATCATTCTCTTTTCCAAATTTTTTAACAGTAACATCTCCAAGATTTAATTTGCTAAATGATTTTCTTAAATCAGAAATTTCTAATGATTTATCCGAACTTCTTAACTCAATTAAAGTACCACCTTTAAAATCCACACCATAGTTTAAACCTTTAAATATTAGTAAAAATAATGAAAGTGTAAGGTTTAATTTGCATCGAAGAATCAAAGGAGGCAACTTCCGATAATATAGTGTTATTGTAGGTATGATTCCTAATAATTACACCCACTATAGACGCTGCAATTGCTATTATTAATATATAGCCTGGAAAAATTAGAATTGCACCTATTGATTCAGAAACCATAAAAATTATAGCAATTATTATACCAATTCCAATTGAAGCCCCTACGACACTTCCATACGCTATATAAAACTCTGAAGCAGATAAATTAGATGTGAAGTACCTATCTCCATATCTTGTTTTATTTAAAATATATTCATTCATATTTTTTAGTACTAATGGTAAAACTAGGAAAAGAGTAAAATAAGATAAAAAAGGAAGAAGCAAAAAATATAGAAAACTCTTCCCATAATCCCCTTCAAAATTAAATCTTACATTCCTATAAGTAGTCATTCTCATCTGGAAGCTCATACTCCTATTAATGATCCAAGGGGCCATAAAAAATAAAATAATTGGAAACAAAAATGAAAGAGCAGAATTATAACTAGTTAATAATAAATATAATATTAGAAGAAAAATAGCTAATAGACGGCCTTTAAGAATTTGAATGGGGTCAGCGATATAATTAAATCTATGTCCGTCAATGACAAGGTTTTGATACAAATACTTGGTATTTTGAACTTTTGCCCAGGGAGAATATATCCCAAGAGTTATAATGCTTAGAAATAAGTTTGTTATCCATATTCTAAAAAACTCTCCAGTATTGCCTTCAAATAAAACTTCATTATTTTTACTCATAAACCCCAAGTCCCCTTTATTAATAGATTATCCTAACAGTATCATGTTTTAGTATCTGAGGCCTTATTTTACTAATTGTAGAGCAAGAACCTAAACCTTCCCAGGTAGCTAATTCTTCTCATTCATAGCACCGGGTGCTATCACTGTCTTAAATAAAAGGTGTTATAGTTACATGAGTAAAAACATGAGGAGATATCCATGAAAGAATATAAAGTAATGTCGCAGAAGGACAAATGGTTGAGTTCAAAATTTGATCCAGATGCTCTAGAGCAAGGGATTAATGCATATGCCGAAGAAGGTTGGGAGGTGATCTCAATTGCCACCGCCACTATTCCTGGCATAACAGGAGCCAGAGAGGAGATGATAGTAGTTTTTGAAAGAAACAAATAAGTTTAAGTGCGCATAACAGAAAAGAATGGAGTTTATTTTACTGAAAGTGAATTAGATTTTGCTGAAGACATCGAGCACATTAATCATAAATTAGACGGGATTCTTGGAAACGCTATGTTAAAGAACCTTTCCGATCTAAAACAAGAAATGGCACGTTATGCTACTTCTATTAATTGCAATCTTATTCATTCTTTTAGGTATAGACAGAAGCAGCAGGCAAGTTTCAGGGCCCTCTTTGGAACGGACGACACATATTGGGAAGGAGCGGGCATTTGCTCTAAGGTTAGCCCAGAAAAAATAAAGCAATTAATGGAAGAGCAGAAATAGGCGAGATTATTGACATCAAGAACTTATAGCAATACTGAACCATGCCCACAATGCCAAAAGCAATCGGGGCAACGAACTCAATGTGAAAGTTGTCTGTCAGTCGGTTGCAACAGTGCTAGCTGTAGACATGGGGGCTCAGGAAACTCATATTGTAAAATTTGTGGTAAATATGCAAAAAAAAACTACATGTGACATGTTCTAACTTAATCAGTGACTGCCGAGTAGTTTTTCTTACTTAAAAGATCGCTAGCAAGATTACTCAACAATGGCCCTCTGAATCTTTAGATTGGGATTAAATTTATATTCATAACGAAGTCTTTATCTTCTTCATCGAATAAATTAACCCCAACATCTACGAATTCGTGACCTTTCTTTTCAAAAATTGAATTAACATGCGTCTTAGCTATTAAAAGAGCGCCAAATGTTATTGCCTCTTTCACAAATGCTCCCATTTATATGGTTTACAATTAAGGTTTTAAGAATACGGACATAATGAAAAATAATCTTATTTCTGCTTTCGGAGCATTTTTATGCATCTCTATGCTGGCATATCTCAATTCTTTTGATGAAGGTAATTTATGGCTAATTCCGCCATTTGGGGCAAGCATGGTTCTAGTTATGGCTGCCCATGAAAGCCCCTTGGCACATCCAAAAAATATTCTATTAGGCCATATACTATCTGCCCTATCTGGGGTTTTTGTATTTTCAACACTGGGGTTTTCTTTCCTCAGTGTGGGCCTAGCAGTCGGATTAGCAATATTCTTGATGATGACTACCAAGACCGTACATCCTCCTGCAGGAGCCAACCCCATTATTGCTGTTCTTGGTGCAAAAGGAGTGGGCTTTGTGCTAATGCCAGTTGCAGTTGGGGCCGCCTTTATAGTCTTATTTGCAATTATTTATAACAAATTGTTAAAGAGAAAATATTTTACTTTTAAGGACTGGAAATAGGCCCCCCAAAATCCTTTCTTGTGGGGTTGATTTGTTAGGAAGAGCTGATATTGTGCAGCCTTTAAACTTGGCTAACAAATTTATTTAGATTAGATGGAGGCATCTGGATTTTAGGAATAAGAAGTATGAAAGAGTATTTTGGGGGGTGTCATTGTGGAGAAATTAAGTACAAATTTGTTGCAAGCAAATCCGTCGAAATTTGGAAATGCAACTGCTCCATATGCACAATTCAAGACTATGAGCACCTTTTTATAAGACATAATGATTTTAAAGTTATTAAAGGAACCAAATTCATAACTAAGTATTGTTTTGGAACAAAAACCGCAGAGCATTTATTTTGTAAAAATTGCGGAATAAAAAGCTTTTATCAGCCTCGTTCACATCTTGACTCATATAGTGTCAACCTGAGATGTGTAGAAGAGCCACCTGAAATTAAAAACGTAGTTTATTTTGATGGAAAAAACAAATAATACTAATTTAAAGAGCCTTATAGAGGGTTATTCTGTTGAAGTTATCCCCAAGACAGTTTCAAAGATTGATTCTTTCTCTGAAATCTTACCTCAAAAAACAAGAGTTTATATTGCCCATCTTAAAGATGAAGGCATCGAGCCTATGGTTGCTGCAGCCAAAAGACTCAGTGATGAAGGGTTTGCTGCAATGCCTCATATACCAGCTAGAATTATTAAAAACCAAGCGATGTTAAATGATTGGATTTCTATGTATCAGAATGAGGCCGGAGTAGAAGAAGCGCTACTGTTGGCAGGGGGCTCGCCAGAGCCGGTGGGAGATTATGATTCCTCTATTCAGTTAATTGAATCAGGCCTATTTGATAAATTTGGCTTTAAGAGGCTTCATATAGCAGGACATCCTGAAGGGAATAAAGATATTGATCCTGAAGGTGGAATCAAGAATGTTTCTGAGGCCCTTTCGTTTAAACAGAAATTATTACAAAGAACAGATGCCAAGACAGCAATAGCTACTCAATTTTGTTTCGATGCAGAGGTTGTAAAAAAATGGGCAGACGAAATCAAGGGGGCCGGCGTTGATATTCCTATACATATTGGTATAGCTGGACCAGCAAAACTTCAAACATTACTAAAGTTTTCGGTTGAATGTGGAATAGGCTCTTCAATGAAGATTCTTACTAAAAGAGCAAAAGACATGACTAAGCTATTATTGCCATACAAGCCGACCCAAATTTTAAGAGATTTAGCTGAATACAAGGCTAAAGACCCTGAATTTAATATCGAACAGCTACATTTTTTTCCGTTTGGAGGAGTTAAGCAAACATCCGACTGGTTAATAGAAGCTCAAAATTAAATTAATATATAATTGCTAAATGAGTAAGCGAACTGAAGGTGGTTGTTTTTGCGGTGCGGTTCGCTATAACTTTGAAAAAAATGATTATCCCTCTTCAAACTGCCATTGCTCTATGTGTAGACGCATATCTGGA
>CAJWMY010000060.1 GCA_913044165.1 uncultured Puniceicoccaceae bacterium | reverse complement strand
TATTCTCGATGCCAATCGAGTGCGAGATAGTGTAAATGCTTCTTTCTCTATAATATTGGCAAGTTTGTTTCGTTGAGCCTGAGGTGTATTGGAAGACAGCTGATGGAACAGCTTACTTAAGAGCCTTAATGCATGACGATGGAAACATCAGATACGCCAACTATCAAAGCGAAGCACAAATGACCAACTATTTAACGACGCAAGGACATGAGAGTGTTGTAGAGGAGATTATTTAACTCTTAGGCTCACAGTGTAGACAAATATTGATTAAATTCTGTCATTAGATATTTTGAAATGCCTAAGTCTAACATTTATGTAAGTTCTGGTTCAGATTCCAATCCCTTTTATTCTTTCTACAAAGATGCTGATGGAAGAAAAGAAGTAAAGAATCTTAAGTTGAATATATTTACAACATACAACTTCTATAGATTAAATGATGCTACAAGTCACCCATTCTATATTAAAAGTTATTCAAGCAGAAATGATTTAATTTTAAGTGGAGAAGGGTCAGATAATAAAGGTATTTATTCTACTAAAAGTTTCACTTTGTCTTTTAATGACAGCATAGATTTAAATTCGGATATTTATTACTTCTGCACTTCACACACCTCGATGCAATCAAATATTGAATTAATAGCGACTCAGAAAATAGCAAGTGTCATTGATGGATTATTAGTTAGTGATCAAATTTTAGGTAATAATTATAAGCTTTCTCAGATTAAAGATTTCAATGGCAGACTCCATGCCAATACAGGTAGTGTTTCTGACTCAACCAAAAGTTCTTATAAGTATCAAGGCTTTATTGATATCAATGCAGATGGCACGAAAGAAGCGATCTATACCAATAAAGAATCAGCACGTTGGGTAACTGCTTCTGTGGATTCAGTAACTGGAGAAATCGACTACTCAGATTATGGAGAAGGTGGAATCACAAAAATTGTGGGTATTTACGAGGATCCACTGATTGCAGAAGGAGCAAGTAATGATGGTTTCTTATCGGATAGCGTCACACCAGCACCAGCAAACTTTGGAGTTTCAGACGACGAACGATATGTGGAAGTGAATGGAGAAACCATTGATCGTTTAGCACTCAATAGTCAGGTTCGTTTCCAGAATGATTTAGAGATCGACAATCTTTCTGTCAAAACTTCTGGTGATTATGACGATGATGGAGTCAATGAGGTCTATTGGAAAACTAATGATGGAACTGCTTACTTAAGAGCACTGATGCATGACGATGGAAATATCAGATACGCCAACTATCAAAGCGAACAGCAAATGACTGACTATTTAACAACGCAAGGACATGAAAGTGTTGTTAGTGAGATTGTTTAGGGTCATGTTTACCGTTTTCACTAAATCCTTTAAAGGGAAGAACAGAATTAGGTGAGTTGTTAAAACTTTTACGCCTTCGAATGTGTAGATCATTTTAATCCTAATTTTTTAGAAGTATTCGTAAAATATTCACAAGTAATAAACTTTTAGGCAGGTGCCTAGCTACACTTTGCGCTCCGAAACAACTCTAAGAGTTCTATTTATTATTCAATTTGATTAGTCTGCTTGTCGATATCATCAAAATCTGTCAAGATAAAACGTATAATTTAATCATTTATTGAATACGTTAAGGGGGTTATTATGCTTGAAACTATTAGACTTTCATCTCTCATCAAAGACTTAATTAAAATAGTAGTTAGTATTAAATTGTTAACCTTTGTTGCTATTTCCGGAATTGAAGGTATCGAGAGCATTAAAGAGCTGATGGACACAAATCATTGCGTAGAGACTATGTCAGAAGGATTTAAATCAGAGAAAAATCAACATCCTAAAGCCAAAGCAGTTCATTTTTGCAGTGGAGGCATTACATTCCAACCTTAATGAATATTAAACAAATTGAATAATTAAGCTTCTATTCAATTTATCATTTTTTTATAAGTTACTGCTTTTATAGTAAATTAGTAAATAAATTAGTTATCATTTATGGAAGTCTTTATAGACAAATTAATTAAGACGATCATAGCAATTTCTCTTGTCTTTATGGGAATACAAGTTATACCAATCTCGAAGAGAGCAAAAATATGGAACAATTGTATTGAATCAACAGTTAATTATTTAGAATCAAATGAAAAATTACGGCTAATCAAAGCACCTGCACTTCAATGGATGGCAATATCAATATGCAATGGAAATGGAGCTAAAAATAGACCTAATTAATTTCAACGTTCATAAAAAACATATCCTACATATAAACTGGTAATGAGAATTGCTGGTATAAAATTACCAAGTATTAGAGAAAAAATAATAAAACAAATAAATATTATTGAACGTCTTAGAGAAGACTTCATGAGATAATTGACATTTTTATCATGATTAATAGTATAAATTTTCTTATTATAGAGATATATCAATAAAAAGGATAAAGAACATAATGTAAAGAAAGCGATTTCACCACTCGGGCTATCTATTAGCATTTGAAGAATTGGTTTACTATTAGATATATTTTCTCCTAATTTGTTCACCGCTAGATCAGTCTTTTGCTCAAGATTGAAAATAATTTGTCCAGGAATTAAACAAGATATTACAAGAATAAGACTATTTAAAAAATTTTGTCCTTTAATATCCATTCCTGAAATAACTAAAGAAGCTTTATGAAAGCTCCAAATTTCATAAAGGACTAAAAAAATCAAAGCATATGTAAAAAGCTCAAAGCCAACTAAAGTAGAAATAAATGAATGATTATTTGAATGTTTATAGAATTCTTCAATCAATTTACCAATTAAGCCTGGAAGTTCCAGAGCCACCAATGTCATTGCAATTGCATAAACACCATCTATTAGACCTGCCCAGAAATCTGAGCTTGGAGAACCAATCTTTCGAATTGGAAGCATAAAAGAACCTATTTAACTATATATATTACCTTTCAGTAAACTTTGTTTTTGTGTAGTTGTAAAAAATGGTAATAGGTTAACTGATTATTTTAAGCCTGAAATCTCAATAAATAGTTTAATTATTGCTTACCATAAAAAATATTTTTTTAGTTATTTTAAGAAGAAGATAAACAGTTCATTTATTACTAATTTTTGAAGTTTTCAACTATAGTAAGTTTTATAGATCCGTCGATAAAGAACAAAACTTAAGTTTATGTCTATTTCTCTTCAAGGACCATCCGGATCTAATGGGGATCTAACTAGCTCAATATCTATCATTGAAGGTATCTCTTCGGTCACTACTTTTACTGCATCAGGTTTTATTGAAACTATAGACTGGAGCTTGAGTGCTGGAGAAGATAAAGATCTTTTTTCTATAGATAAAACTACTGGGGATTTAATTTTTAAGAATGCTCCTGATTTTGAGAGACCTTTAGATATTGATAAGGACAATAATTATATAGTTACTGTAAAAGCTAGTGATACAGCTCAAAATGAAGCTCTCCAGACTCTGTCTATATCTGTAGAGGATCATATTTGGGATCAGATTGGTCCTGAGATAAACGGAGGAAGTACGTCTAACTGGGCGAGTAGAGGTTCTTCAAGCTTGTCTAATAATGGAACAGTTTTAGCAGTCGGTTCACCTGATAACTCTGAGAATGGTACTGATTCGGGAAAGGTATCTATTTTTACTTACGATACCGTCAGCCATAGTTGGATCCAGGTAGGTGAGGATATTAAAGGCAAGACTTTAGGGGATCATTTTGGAACTTCAGTTAAACTTTCGGACAATGGCTCTATTGTTGCGATTGGAGCTAATGGAGTTGACATAAATGGAAAGGATAGTGGCCAAGTTCAAATATTTGAAAACATTTCAAACGTATGGACGCAGGTTGGTTCTGATATTAATGGCGTTTCTGAAAAGGATTTGTCTGGATCAACCATTGGTCTTTCCGGTGATGGCTCTATCCTTGCAATTGGGGCTCAGCTTAATGATGACAATGGAGAAGATAGTGGACATGTTCGCATCTTTAAAAATGAAATGGAAGGCATGCCATTGGCCATTGGGTCTCCAAGCATTCCGGTCAGGTACACGATCCATACAGAAAGCGGCAATCCCATGCCCGCCAATTTTCCAATTGTACGGGTCCTCAATATTTTTTCCCTTGGGTGATTCGATCTGAATCTCATATCGGTTCTGCATGTAGACTCCACTGTTGGTATAACCGTCCGGCTTACCATCTCCGCGGGCCCCCATCATAATGAATTCAACATGTCCCTCATAACTGGAATATTTCTTTTTGGTCACCAAGTCATGGGTTCCCCATTTTTTTCCGCCATCGGTCATCAGGGTCTTCCCTTTTCCATTTGGGTTATCCATGATCTTCCAGGTAATTTCCATGTCCTTCTTGGGCCACATTTCCCAATTTTTTTTAACTGATTTCATGGTGCCATCAATAAGTACTTCCGCCCCCTTGGGTGCTTCCAGACCAACATCCTTATTCTTTTCGTACCCGCTTTGTTCTTCGGGCTTTTTTCCGGCATGTAAAATACCAGAAATCATGATTAAAACTAAAACCGGAGAGATTATATTGATCATTCTTTTCATTTTAAATTGGTTTGATTATTAAGTAAGCAACTTTATTGCTCTTCCCCGTAGTCGTTTTCCGCTTCCTCTTTCCATTCTTCCCAAATTTCG
>CAJWMY010000059.1 GCA_913044165.1 uncultured Puniceicoccaceae bacterium | reverse complement strand
GGATAAGCATAATTTCCTTTTTGGGCGGAATCAAGCATTGCTGCGTATTGTTTTGGTGTTGCGACTGGCATAATAATTCTGTTTTTACGTTATTATATTTGATAAAACTTAATATAAGAGAGTTTAGTTTATTAAGGTCAAGGTTTAGAATAAGTAATTTCATTAAATTTTTTACTTTTCCTTATCTGTATTTTAGTAATGCTTATAAATGTGCCCTGGTATTTTTATTACGCATTTAAGCAACTATTTCCATCAAATAAGTATATTTCTTACTTTTCTCTAATTTCAATCATTGGAGTAGCTTTGGGTGTATCATTGTTGATCATTGTGCAAAGTGTCATGAATGGATTTGGCGAGAATATTCGTATGCATTTATCGCAAACCTATGGAGACTTAACTATCACTTCAGAAAAAACCTACATTAATGATTACTCTAAATTGAGAGAAGAGCTTTTTGAATACGGAGGTTTGATTTCAGTTGAACCTTATCTTGAAACTGTAGTTATGGCGCAAAGCGAATATAAAACAGCTTTCCCGATAATGCGAGGTTTAGAAACCCTACAAGATAAGTTATATTTATTGAAAAATGATAAACATGAAGAACTAAATTCTCTATCAAGTATTGAGAAATTTATCATTAGAGGTAGTTATGAAGCTCTAAATAATGAGACCCTTTTTGTTGGAGAGCTTTTAGCAAATTCCTTGGAAGTTTCTGTAGGAGATTCTCTCATCGTTTACTCGCAAAATGCAATTGAGAGGATTGCAAACGAAGAATGGTTATTTCCTAAGGAATTTAGTATTGCTGGATTAATTCGAACAGGTAGCCCAGGCCTTGATAATAATATTTTAATTTCATCGCTTGGTGGACTTCAAGAATTAGTAGATCGTGGTTCTGTAATATCTGGTTTTAATATAGGATTAAATGAATCAGGTACTAGCTATTTGCTACAAATAAAGAATCAGTTAGAGTCTTCATCCATAGCTGAAGATAAAAAACTTATATTCGAGACGTGGATGGATAAAAATTTTGATTTATTATTCGTCATTGACCAAGAAAAACGTGTTATTTCATTTATAATAATTTTTATTATTTTGGTGGCTTCATTTTCTATTGCTGTTGCATTGATGTTATCGGTGATTCGAAAAACTAAGGAAATAGGTTTGTTAAGGGCACTAGGAGCTGAATCTTGGCAAATTGCTTTTTGTTTTTGCCTACAAGGCTTTTTGATAGGTGTATTTGGTTGTATCTTGGGAATATTATTCGCATTTTTAGTTTTAGAAAACCGTGAAATTATTTTCTCATTTTACACTTCAATTATAGGTCAAGAAGTCAATTTCTTAGGGGCTTATGACCTTTATTCTATACCAGTTCATTATTTAATTGAAGATTTTATTAAGGTGATATTGCTATCTGTATTTATCTCATTTAGTGCTGCTTTATTACCTGCAATTAGGGCAGCCAAACTTAAACCATCTGAGGCACTTAGAAATGATTAATGAAAATTTACATCTGATTTGCGGAAAAAATCTTTGGAGAAATTTTCACATTGGAGAAGGCTTAGTGCCTATTATAAAGGGCATAGATTTTATATTAGATAAAGGTGACAGTATTTCTATTATGGGAGATTCAGGTAGCGGTAAATCTACTTTGCTCAATTTGTTGTCAGGTTTAGATTGCCCTGACAAAGGACAACTATTTTGGAAAGGTGAACTAGTTTCTAACTCCTCAGCTAATCTACTTTCAAGAAAACGTCGTAGATTTATTGGTTTTATATTCCAATCTTTTCACTTAATCTCAGATTTGACAGTTTTTGAGAATCTTTATTTGGCAGCTAAAATAGGGGTTATTAGTAGCCTTGATTCTGAGAAAAATTTGAAAATTAAAGTCGAGAAAGCTTTGAGCTTAGTTAGATTAGAAGAGTTTTCTAAATGTTCAGTCCTAAGTTTGTCGGGCGGAGAGAAACAGCGCGTTGCTATAGCTAGAGCACTGATTAACGATCCATCAGTAATTTTCGCAGACGAACCTACTGGCAATCTTGATGATCGTGCCTCCGAGGAGATTATGCAATTATTACTATCTCTAGTTACGGAAAATTTAAAAAGTCTTGTTTTGGTTACTCATAATGTTAAATTCTCTAGGTACACAAATAGCGTTTTAAATTTAAAAGATGGAATATTTAATGCCTAATAAAAATAAATTTTCTCAGCAACAGGAGAAGGTTATAGGTGAATTCTTAGGTATTCCTAAGGAGAGTTTTTTTCATTCTACTAAGGATCCAATTCCCTTTGAAAATTTAGTTAATAATTTCATTACACGCCATAAGCTTGATAAAGAATTAGTTAAGACTGAGCAAGTATTGTTTGAGTCTTGGGAATATATTTTTGGAAGTTTTTCTGAAAGATGTCATCCAGTGAAAATTACTCATAGAGGATGTCTAATTATATCTATATCGAATCCCACACTTCGTTCTGAGATTAACTTTAGGAAAGACGAAATACTAGCGAAGATCCGGGGTTTTAAAGCTTGTGAGGAAATAAAGGATCTATTATTCAAATCTTAATTCCGACATACTTAAAATAGTGCTTGCAATATTTCAATAATGCATTTTATTTTCTCAGATATCAATTTCTCCTGTAAAGGAGTTTGGGGTAACAAATAAAGTAGATAATGGTTGACGCATTCTTTAGGGGTAGAGAATGCGTCATTTTTTTTCAAAGTAACAAGTTTACAGAATTTATTACACGGAAATTGATCGCATTATTAAATAAGTCTTGCTAATTTATATTGTTAACTTAGTTTGCTCGCTTCCTTGAATGGTTGGAACCATTTATTACAAGGATATATTATTAATTCTAACAGTTTTATCTAATAATTCATTAGGTGGAACACATATATAAAATGAGTCATATAATGGAAGAGCTGCTTCAAGGTAGCGAAATCGATAATCTTAAGCAAGGTACGATTATTAAAGGTGTAATTACGGAAATTAGGTCAACTGAAGTAGTAGTTGATATTGGAGGTAAGTCAGAAGGCACTATACACGCTAACGAATTTGTTGATATTGGAGATCTTGAGGTTAATTCGGAAATCGATGTTTATTTAGAAAAACTTGAAGATCGTGATGGGAATCCATCAATTTCTTTTGATAAAGCAGAACAAAAGAAAAATTGGGAAAAAATTGCTGAAAATTGCGTAGAGGGTTCAATCGTTCAGGGACGTGTGCGTTCTATTGTTAAAGGCGGTTTAATTGTTTCAATTGGAGTAGATTCATTTCTTCCTACCTCACAAATTGATGTTCAAGTTCCAAAAAATTTAGAGCAGTACGTAGGCCAAACTTATGACTTTAAGGTTATTAAAATTAACTCAGACAGAAAAAATATTGTTGTATCTCGAAGGGAGTTAGTTGAAGAGCAAAGAATTGAAAAGCGAAGAAAATTACTTGATAAAGTTAAACCCGGAGATCGTCAAAGAGGGCAGGTTAAAAATATCACGGATTATGGTGCATTTGTTGATCTTGATGGATTAGACGGCCTTCTCCATATTACTGACATGTCTTGGGGACGTATACAGCATCCAAGTGAACTTCTTAAACAAGGTGAAGAAATTGAAGTTGTAATTATTGAAATTGATCGTGATAGGGAACGAGTTTCTTTGGGATTGAAGCAATTACATTCTAACCCTTGGGAGAAAATTGATGAAAAATATCCTCTTGGGGCTCAAGTTAAAGGCAGAGTGGTAAATCTTGTACCTTATGGAGCATTTATTGAGCTAGAGGAGGGTGTTGAAGGATTAGTCCATGTTACTGAGCTATCATGGACGAAAAGAATTTCTAAGCCAGGTGAGGTTCTTAAGATTGGCGAGGATGTTTCAGCAGTTGTTCTTGGTATTCAAAAAGATGAACAAAAGATTTCTTTAGGTATTAGACAACTTGATGAAAATCCATGGGAAGCAGCTAAATCTAAATATCCGATTGGTATGTTAATAGAGGGTGAAGTTAGAAACTTAACGTCTTACGGAGCATTTGTTGAGCTAGAGGATGGTATCGATGGTATGGTCCACGTTTCAGATATTTCATGGACTCGAAAGGTAAATCACCCTAGTGAAGTTCTTCAAAAAGATGATCCTATAAAAGCAATTGTTTTAGATGTTGATATTGAAGCTCAAAGAATAGCGTTAGGTATAAAGCAACTAGCTACTGACCCTTGGGAAGAAATTCAAAATCTCTTTAAAATTGGTGATGTGATTGAGGCGAAAGTATCAAAGATTACAAGTTATGGCGCATTTGTTGAATTAGATCACGACATTGATGGATTGGTTCATATTTCTCAAGTAAGTGAGGAACATGTTGAAAACATTAAGGAAGTACTAACAGAAGGAGAGCTCGTTAAATCAAGAGTAATTAAGATTGATAAAAACGAACGTCGTATTGGATTATCTATTAAAGCGGCCAATTATAGCGAGGAGGACTTAGCTAAGGAGCAAGCAGCATTTGATAATATAGATGCAAGTGGAGATATGACGAGTTTAGGAGACCTATTAGACGAAGCCACTAAGTAATCTCATTAATTCATCAAGTAAGTTTATCTGACTTATCCAAAGCCCTTATTTGTTATGAGGGTTTTTTTGTTTTCAAACCCGATAGATAT
>CAJWMY010000058.1 GCA_913044165.1 uncultured Puniceicoccaceae bacterium | reverse complement strand
AAGATACTTTCTCCGGCTATTTTGATTTAGGTGTTGGATCTTTCAATGAAATTAAAAGTGCAGGAGCTATTACTGGACCTATATCAGAAACAACCAACTTTCGATTTGCCTACAAATACGTAAATGATGATGGGTGGGCTTCAAGCCGGGCATCTGAACCGAAGGGCGATGGTTTTCCGGGTACACTTAAAAACAATAGCCTTAACGCTGAAAATTTACTTGCAACGAGATTATTACTTGATTGGAATCCGTCAACGCTATTTAACTACGAGTTAATGATACATTCTATGCGTCGTAGAGCTGACGGCGGAACATTTCAGTATGTAGGTATAGTAGACCCCGTAACTTATGAGCCAACTTGTGACCCTCGTTCGAGAATTGATTGCATCGATTACTTAGGTTATCGAGATTCTGACGGCGTTGGTGAGAGGGGGGATACCAGTGCTGGTGACCATGACTTTTTCGGCGATGCAAACTCTGACTCATATGGCCTCTACGGAAAATTAAACTATGATTTTCCTGCATTCAGCGTTAAACATATTATCGCATTTGACCGATTTAAAAGAGATAGTCAGTATGATGCCGATGGCGGCGCATATATGCTTTCTAATAATTACTATAAATCTAATTTCAAAACGGCTTCATCAGAATTTCAGATAACTTCAAATGCACAAGATGAGTTTGATTGGGATCTCGGATTATATATATCATCTGATGAACTGTCCGCAGACAATAAGTACGTTTTCTTTGGCCTAGAAACAGACCAAGAGTTTTATCAGAAACAGCTATCCAAGGCCATATACGGCAACTTAAAATATCCTTTAACATCAGGGTTGTATTTTCTATCTGGGCTTAGATACACAAATGATTCTGTTTACTTTGATCATTACAGTATTAGACCTACAGCACTCGATTTTGCCCCCGGAGATGTAGAAGGGTCTATATCAGATCAGACTTTTACTGATATTTCCTGGACCATTGGACTTCAGCAAGAAATTTCTGAAAATACAATGCTCTATTCTACTGTAAGCAATGGTTACAAGAGTGGTGGTGCCGGAGCAGGATTCGGAGATCCTGGCGAATTTAATAGCTACAAGCCAGAGGATTTAATGGCCTATGAAGTAGGGTTTAAGTCATCATTGTTTGCAGGAAGAGTTGTCTTAGATACCGCTTTTTACTACTACGATTATAGGGATATCCACGTTTTTGATGTTACATCCAATCAATTCGGTGGTCAGAACTTTATAGTAACTAATGCTAGTAAGGGAATTTATAAAGGAGGCGAAATAGGAGCAAATATAAATCTTAATGATTATAACTCTATTAACCTAGGGTTATCATTTATACACGCGAAATATACCGATTTTATAAGTGCGAATGGCGAAAACCTATCAGGTAATGATGTTCCTTTCGCGCCTCCATTGAAAGTAGTTATTTCATATGACTCTTGGTGGAATCTATTCTCTGACTGGGAAACAAACCTCAATTTACGCGTTAGCTATACTGACCGCGTCTTTCACGATGTTAGAAATAATCCTCTATTAACAGCAGATTCTTATTTTTTATCTGATATTGCGCTATCAACAACCAGAAATGATGGAAAGTACAAATACTCTATTTCTATAAACAACCTAACGGACGAACAATACAGAGTTCAATCTTTTGATTTTATAGAATTTGGCTCAGTGACACATGTCCCCAACAAGCCCCGAAATATATCAATAAAATTTAAATACAACTTTGAATAAGGAAGGAAAAATGGATTATTTAGATGTACCTGTAATTGACTTTTCAAATGCATATTCTGAAAAAATAAATGAAAGATTTAAGTTAGCAGAGGAAATAGGAAATGTTGTTACAAACATTGGTTTCTTAGTACTGTCAAACCATGGTGTAAACCTAGATGTAGTTAAAAAAGCTCAACAACAGGTTTCTGCCTTCTTTTCACTCCCTACTGATAAAAAGAAAGAATTCTCGCCTAAGAGTAAATCCTACTATCGGGGGTACTTTGGCATGGAGACTGGAAACCTTGGAGCTACATTAGGCGATAAAGAGGCTTTACCTGACTTGCGAGAATACTTCACGTTAAATAGGGAGTTAGGTCCCGCTTGTGACGAATATTACAAAACAGGTTTGGCTCAAGAGATATTTATTCCGAATATTTGGCCCGATAATACATTGCCTGAATTTAAAAAAGCATTACTAGAATATTATCGAGAAATGGAAGCTCTTGCTGAACGAATAATGAGAATGTTTGCATTATCTTTAGGAGTCGACGAATTTTGGTTTTCATCAAAAATTGATAAGCATATGACAAATCTAGTTGCTGCAAATTATCCAGAGCAGAAGAACTCATATTCTCCGTCTCAAATTCGAGCTGGCTCCCATACTGATTATGGGTCACTTACTATTCTTAAAGCAGAAAATAAGCCGGGACTTCAAGTTAAAAACAAATTAGGTGAATGGAAAGACGTGCCAATTGTTGACAATAGTTTTATTGTTAATCTGGGGGACTTGATGTCTTATTGGACTGGAGGTAAATGGGTTTCCAATATTCATCGCGTCATAAATCCTAAAACAAAGGACTCGAATTCCGATAGACAATCAATAGTCTTTTTTCACCAACCTAATTTTGATGCTGTCATCGAAACAATACCAGGATTAGAGAAATCATCAAAATACCCTACGACGACAGCTTATGAACATCTAATGTCAAAAATTAACAAAATGAACAAAACATCAAAATTTAATGAGATTGGAGAATAATATGATTATTTACGAACCACCAAAAGCACCAAATAAAATTCCTTTAATTGACATAAGTGACTTTTATTCTAGTGATTTAGAAAAGCAAAAATCAATTGCGTGGGAGCTACATAAAGCGGCTCGTGAAACTGGATTTTTCTATGTGGAAGGACATAAAGTCCCATTAGCATTAATGGATGCGCAACTCGATTTGGCAAAGAAGTATTTTTCTCAACCAGATGATGTGAAAATGGAATGTTACTCCAAAAATTGGGAAATTGTACGTGGGTATGAACCTATAGCTGCGCAAGTTTTAGATGAAGGCTCCCCCGCAGACCTGAAAGAAGGTTTTGTTATCGGAAATGACCTGTCACCTTCGCACCCTTACGTCTCAAAAAAAGTGCCCAACTGTGGGCCTAATCAATGGCCTCACAGCCCAACAGGTTTTAAAGAACAATATAATGAGTATTTACATCACGTTACAGGCTTAGCTAAAGATCTGATAGAAATACTCGCTTTGTCTCTTAACCTACCCCGAGACTATTTCGCTGAAGGACTTGACGAACCAATGATTTTTTCTAGGTTATTACATTATCCTGAGCAGCTAAATCATGGAGAGAAGAATCTTATTCTTCAATTGCGTTTTCTGCTTGAAGCAGAACTTCTTCGGGAAGACTAAAACTTCCTCTTTTTATATTCCAACTTTCAAATATTTGGTTAGTCATTAATTGAGAGTAAAGATGAGGAAAAGGACTCTTTCTTTTTCCTTCATTAGGAAGAGGAGATTCATAGATTAATTGAGTTTCATCTATCTTATCTAAATTTAATTGTAAGAGTTGAAGAGAGTCTGATTCCTTGAAGAAAAAAGCTAATGTGACAGCTAATTGAGAAGCAGTTGATAAATGAATGAATCCATCTTGCTTATCTAAAGCCGTAGTAATTTGACCTGATTCTTTAGCCTCTTCCCATTCATATTCTCTTAATATTTTGTACACATTATTCATAAAATCTATCTCGAATCTAATAGCATAATCTCAGTTGCAAAAAGCGGACAGCTTAAAAATGCAAATGAATAATAAAAGTTTCTTAATTAGTAGCATTAGCCATATCTATAATCATATTCGTCATAAAAGAATTAAGTTTGATCAACTTTTCCATATCTATAGAGTCTGGCCATATATCCTCTGGATGATGAAAAAGAGGATTGCTTCCGAGTAATGAAATAAATTGGCCACCCCCATCATAGATATTTCTTGCTTCTCCGAGTGGCCTAGATGATACAGGCCAAGATATGATTTCATGTAAGTTTAAAGCCTTAAGTTGCTCCAAGCCTTTTTCCATATATTCATCTGAAGATGCTTGCCATAATACCTGACCTGAATTTGCAGCGAAATTAGCTCCCAGATGAACCCAGGCAAAAGCATCTTTAACTAAAGACGAATTTTTTTCTAAGAAATGATCCAGACCTAGATGACTTAATTCGTGCCCTGTATTTGCAGTAAATATTACATTCCGGTTAGGTTGGATTTTGGATAAATATCTCATTGCGCTTAACCAAATAGTTATTCCGCCTCCTCTTTCTGAAGTACAAGTCCACCAGCCGCTCTTTGGTGTCATGATAACTAAAGGACTAAGCGATTGGTCTTTTCCTTCTATCTTAGTTTGAACATTTAAGGCATGAGATTCTTCATCTATTAATTCAACGGATACACTTATCTTTTCATCTGCTTTTAATTTCATAAGCCACTCTCCCTCTTGTGTTGCTACCTGAAGAACAGGTGGTCCAAAGGGTTTTCGATAATACTCAGCATTCAGTACAGCAAGTCCTGGAATATTGGGAGAAACATCTGCTACAGCTACAATTGCAGGATGTTTATTTTTTACCCTTGCTTCATTTAAATTTATAGAAGACTCGTCATTAGTTGAAGAGCCGTATCGAGTTATTGCAATAACATCATCAGTATTCAAAGAGCCATGCAGACCTTTAATTCCATCCGAAGAAGTGCTTCCTCCATCGAACATAGGTAATCCTATTGCAGTATGGGTGCCATTAGTAACCTCGCATTTACCGGG
>CAJWMY010000057.1 GCA_913044165.1 uncultured Puniceicoccaceae bacterium | reverse complement strand
TAATTTGATAAAAAATGCTATGGAAGCCATGCCTAGAGCAGGACAATTAAAGGTACTTGCTAGATCGGATGCCGAACAAGTCTATTTACAATTTATAGATAATGGATTAGGTATATCTGAGGAAGCTATCGCTAAAATTTTCGAAGCTTATTATACAACAAAATCTGAAGGGCATGGACTTGGTATGATGATAGTACAGAGGATTTTAAGGAACCACGGAGGACAAATTTCTGTAGAATCTCAAGTTGATGTTGGTACCATTATCACCCTTCAATTTCCTCAAGAGCATATCCGGACACGTATGCTATCTAGTAAGGAATAAAAAAATAATAAAGCGTTAAAATCCGATTTTTCTATTTTTTTCTTTTTTGTTTTTACTTTAGGTCTACCTTTCATTTTATAGAGCTTTAATGCAGGAAATCACTCCAGATATGCGTACAGAAATCGATGCAATGGTGCAACGGTCAGATCATATTTGGAGTTTCCTTTGACGGAGATCAGGAACTTGCCAAAATTACTAAGTTAGAGGCAAAGATGGCTGAGCTAAATTTTTGGCATGACCAGTCTTCCGCACAAGAAGTCATCGCTAAAGTTAATTATTCAAAAGCAAAGGTAGATTCAATTTGCAAGCTTCGGAAGGATCTTGAAGATGTTGTTACAATGCTTGAGTTGATAGACTCAGCGGGGGATCATAATGATCAAGCTGAGTATGTCGCTGAATTGATTGGAAGTTTAAGTAATTTAGGAAGTCGCTTAGATAAGATCGAATTAACTTCTTATTTGGGAGAGTTAAATGACTCATCCAATGCAATTTTATCAATTAATTCGGGTGCTGGAGGAACGGAGAGTTGTGATTGGGCTGACATGCTTTTACGTATGTATTCTCGCTGGGCAGAACGAGCTGGGTTTTCAGTTGAGCTTTTAGATGTAACGCAGGGTGAGGAGGCAGGGATAAGTTCTGCTACTATGAGGATTGAAGGCCTCAATGCTTATGGCTATGCTAAAGCGGAACGTGGAGTGCATCGTTTGGTTCGTATAAGTCCTTTTGATTCTAATGCACGGAGACACACTTCATTTTGTTCGGTTGATGTGATTGCCGAGTTGAGGGATGGTGACTCTAATATTGAGGTCAATGAAGCAGATTGTCGGATAGATGTTTATAGAGCTAGTGGTAAAGGTGGTCAGCATGTCAATCGAACGGAGAGTGCAGTTAGAATTACGCATATACCTTCAGGGATTGTCGTTACTTGTCAAAATGACCGATCGCAAATAAAAAATAAGGCAACTGCTATGCGTACACTTAAATCTCGCTTATATGAGAAACAAGAAGATGAAAAACGTAATGAAATGGAGAAATTTTATGGGGCGAAAGGAGAGATTGCATGGGGAAATCAAATTCGATCCTATGTATTCCAACCTTATCAAATGGTAAAAGATTTACGTACTTCAGTTGAGTCAGGAAATGTACAAGCTGTTATGGATGGTGATTTAGATGCCTTTATTCATGCTTGGCTTCGGGCAGGAGGACCTACTGCTCGTCAGTAATTCAGGATTTTTAAATATTCAACATTCTTTTTTAGATAAGAATAAAATTATGGAGAGTGATAGCATTAAAGAAGGATTTTCTTTTGATTTCTTAGAGAAAGCTTTTAGTAAGCAGGCTTTATTTAAGGATAAAACTTGGTTGATTTCACCTCAGGCTTTCCCGTTAACGACTGCTCAGTTTAAAATAATAGAGTCTTTGGGGAGAGCTTCTTATGAATTTCTTAGAGCTTTAGAATTACTCTACGAGCGCTCAACGAAGGACAAAAATTTATTGCGGAATCAAGAGCTCCGGGCTTCTTGGGTTGCTGAATATTTAGATCGAGGAAAGCCAGATAGTTTGCTATTGTATGCCAAAAATTCCTCCATGCGTGGCCAAATCCCATCTGTTATAAGACCTGATTTATTACTAACCGATTCAGGATTTGCTTTGACTGAATTTGATTCAGTCCCGGGTGGCATAGGGTTAACTGCCTTTTTAAATAAACTTTATTCTGCTGCATCCGGGTGTCCCTCAATTATAGGTTTAGAAGAAGGCGAAGACATGATTGATGCATTTTACAAAGTCCTTAAGGCTAAGGCTCGGCATATTGATATTCCTAATATTGCAATTATTGTAAGTGATGAAGCCAATACATATCGTCCTGAAATGGAATGGATTGCTGGAGAATTGAGAAGCAGGAAAAGGCGCGTAAATGTATTTCATCCGGATGATGTGACGCCTCGTGGAGATTCAATTTCTGTAGTTGTTGAGGGAGAATCCCAGTTGGTAGATATTGTGTATCGCTTTTGGGAATTATTTGATTTATCAAATGTTTCAATCGCAGAATATTTATTAGCCAATAATAAAGGAGATTCCATACCTGTAGTACCGCCAATGCGACCATTTCAGGAAGAAAAGCTTAGTATGGCACTCTTTCATCACCGAATCTTAGAAGGATTTTGGAGAGAAAATCTCTCTAGGCATTCTTTCACATTGCTCCGCAATATTATCCCAAAAACATGGGTTGTTGATCCTGTAGAATTACCACCAAATGCATTTCTAGATGCACCTTTTGTTAATGGTAACCCTATTGAATCTTGGGATAAATTGGCTAAGGCTGGTAAAAAAGATCGAAATTTAATTCTCAAAATCAGTGGTTTTCACGAGCGTGCTTGGGGTGCTCGTAGTGTAGTTTTAGGTAGTGATTGTTCTCGTGAAGATTGGGAGAGCGCATTACTAGAAGCAGTTCAAATGGCTCCTAAATCACTTCATATAATACAAGTTTATGAGAAACCTAAACGAGTAATACATCCAGTTTATAATGATAAAGGAAATATGATTTCTATGGAAGGGCGTATACGTTTATGTCCTTATTATTTCGTCAATTCTAAAGATAATTATGTTAATTTGAGGGGAGTTTTAGCAACTTTATGCCCGGCAGATAAGAAAATTATACATGGAATGAAAGATGCCTCTTTAATTCCATGTATTCAAGTTGATTGAGGGTTGATCTTTCCATCTTCTTCTTTCTATTTATAGTTTAATTATATTGTATTATGGGTAAACTAAGAGAAAGTAAGCGTATCAACGCGTTTGGTATCAATGGGGTGAATGGGCGTTTTTGCCTAGAAAGTGATTCAGAAAGTTTAAAGCAGTCAATACTAGATCATTTACATTTTACTTTAGCTCGCCATGAAGAGGATGCTTCAATTGAGGAATGGTGGTTAGCCACTTGCTATGCTACTAAAGATCGATTGCTAGACCGTTTTATGAAAACGCAGAGAGCTCATAATCAGAAAAAAGTCAGACGTGCCTACTATTTGAGCATGGAGTATTTAATGGGTCGTTTACTGACAAATAATTTATTTAATTCTGGTTACTATGAGATGATACGAGATGTATTAGAAGACCTAGGTCAAGATTTTGAGGCTATTGTAGATGTTGAATCTGATATGGGACTTGGAAACGGAGGGTTAGGACGTTTGGCTGCTTGTTTTTTAGATTCTCTGGCATCTATGAATTTACCTGCTATTGGATATGGAATCCATTATCGATATGGCCTATTTAGGCAAGAGTTCCAAAATGGGCATCAATTGGAAGAGCCGGATGCTTGGATGGAAAAAGGCTGCCCTTGGGAAATTATGCGACCACATTTTTTGCAAAAGGTTAAGCTATATGGGCGAGTTTCCTACGAAAATGATTCAAAAGGTAAAAGAAAATCAATTTGGAAAGATTTTAAGACAATAGAAGGAATGCCCTATGATATTCCAATTGTGGGATATGGGGGAGATAATGTTAATTTTCTTAGACTCTGGGAATCAGTGGCTGGGGATAAGTTTGATTTAGAAATGTTTAATCAGGGTAGTTATGTAGAAGCTGTAAGAGAAAAAGCAGAGCAGGAAACAATATCCAAAGTTCTTTATCCAAATGATAGTACCGAAGCAGGTAAGGAACTTCGTTTGATTCAGCAATATTTCTTTGTCTCTTGTTCTTTGCAAGATATAATAAGACGGCATTTCCGAAGTCATAATGATTGGGATTCATTTGATTTAAGCACTGTTATACAACTAAACGACACACATCCAGCAATTGCTATTGTTGAGCTGATGCGTCTTTTCGTTGACGAATATGAGATGGAATGGGGGGTGGCTTGGACTTTAGTTCGCAATGTATTAAATTATACCAACCATACACTTCTTCCAGAAGCTCTTGAGGAATGGTCTGTGCTTTTAATTGAGCGTTTATTACCTAGGCATCTAGAGATTATCTATCAAATAAATCATTGGTTTCTTAAAACAGAAGTGGAAGCTAAATGGCCTGGTGATAACGAGATGAAAAGAGCACTTTCAATTATAAATGAAGGGGAGGATAAATCTGTTCGTATGGCTTACTTGTCTGTTGTTGCTTCACGTAGAGTTAATGGAGTAGCAGCATTACATACTGAATTACTAAAGCGAAATTTGTTCTATAATTTCGATCAACTCTATCCAAACAAATTTATTAATATTACGAATGGAGTAACTCCTAGACGTTGGCTCCTAGCCTGTAATCCTAAGTTAAGTGATTTAATCAACGAACGCTTAGGCTCAAATGAATGGACCCGAGACTTAACCTTACTTAAGGAGCTAGAAAGATTTGCTGATGATAAGAATTTTCAAGAAACTTTTATGGAGATTAAGCTTGATAATAAAAGAGCCTTTGCTGATTTTATTAGCAATAGATCTAATATTTCTGACGGAATTTCAATTAATCCAAATGCGCTTTACGATGTTCAGATTAAGCGATTGCATGAGTATAAACGCCAACATTTAAATTTATTACATATTTTAACCCTCTATCGACGTTTGCTTAATGATGCCAACTTAGTAATTACACCACGTGTATTCATTTTTGGTGCAAAAGCGGCTCCGGGATATGCTTTGGCAAAAACAATCATTCGGGCAATTAATAAAGTTGCAGAGAAAATCAACAAAGACCCTAGGGTTCGTGACTTAATCAAGGTTGTCTTTCCGGAAAATTACAGAGTAACACTTGCGGAGCATATTATTCCAGCGGCAGATTTGTCAGAACAGATTTCTACGGCTGGGAAAGAAGCATCAGGCACAGGAAATATGAAATTT
>CAJWMY010000056.1 GCA_913044165.1 uncultured Puniceicoccaceae bacterium | reverse complement strand
GGTCAAATGTTCTTATTGATTCAATTTCATCTCCAAAAAAATCGATCCTGTATGGACTTTCTTTACCTAGCGGAAAAATATCTATTATACCTCCGCGTATTGCTAATTCTCCAGTTGATTGGCAAGAAGCATCAGTATAATAATTTAAATTATATGTTAATTTTTTTATTAATTTTAAAAAATTATAACTACAGCCTACCTTTAAGAGTAGAGTGCTTCCTTTGAATGAATTACTTGGTGGTAGATTACCAAATAATGCCTCGGGTGTAGCTACTATAAAAAGATTATTCTCAGCTAATTCTAATAGCTTTATAATAACTGCAATCCGCTTAAAATTTCTCTTATTCGTAATTGATTCTTGTATAGAATATGGAGGAGCTTCCGGAAAAGGGCATATGTCACTAGAAGATTTAATCGAAAAAACTCTTTTTAAAGATTGTATTTGATCTGCATAAATATCAATGAGTTTTGGATCTGCTGTTAGCAAGCAAGTGCAAGATGAACCATATTGTTCGATTAATGATATTATAAATGAGGAACGTGCGCTTTCAACAACTCCAGTATAAAGTAACTTATAATCTTCCATGGAATGTCTTAAGATATTTCGACTTTAGATATTGCATTAATTGCCGCATTAATTTCAGCATTTTTAATTGAACTACAAATACCATGCCCTAAGACCTTATCTTCAATGGAAACTTCTACGTAATACTGCTTCTTGTGATCCGGGCCAGATTTGGATATAAGTTTATATTCAGGCATGTATCCTGGCTTGTGAATTTGACACCATTCTTGAAGTCTTCCTTTTGGATTTAAGCCAATTATTTTCTTTTCTACAGCAATCAAATCTTCGGCAAAGATTTTCAAAAGCCATTTCTCAACATTTAGTAAATCCGAATCTAGATATATAGCTGCAATCAAAGCTTCGAATGAGTCTTCAAGCATGTTGGATGAAGGTGTACCAACACTTTTTTTAAATGAGGTGGATAATATGATTACTTCATTTAGCTTTAGTAACTTTGCTTTTTTTGCTAGGCTCTCGCCGCAAACAATAGATGAGCGCATCGCATTTAATTTACCTTCTTCAGCTTTTGGGTAATTCTTAAATAGATACTTGCTTATAGTAGCTGATAATATACTGTCTCCGAGGAACTCAAATCTTTGGTAATCAGCTGCGTGTGTCCTCCGGCTAGGATGGGATAGGGCAATTTCTAGTAATGATTTATCGTTGAAATTATATGATATCTGTGACTCAAAGCTCATTAAATACTAAATTTTTATTAAAATTATACTTTACTGCTTGCGACTTTAATTGAGAAAAACATAAGCCTATATAATTATATTTTTTTATAGTACAAGCACACTCAAAAAATAATTTAACTCTGAACATTGCCTAAACTAAAGATACAGCACAAAGAACTAAGCAAGATATTTGTTCTAGATACAAATGTTTTACTACACGATCCGCAATGTCTTCATGAATTTGACGATAACATAATTGCTATACCTGTAGAGGTTCTCGAAGAACTAGATAAGAAAAAATCATCTCCCGGGGAATTGGGCTTTTCTGCTCGTAAGATTCATAGAGATCTAAGATCTTTATTTGATGAGGGAATGCACCCAGAGGATAGCCTAAAAAGCGCTTTTAGATCTGCACTAACAAGGCAGTTGCCTAATGGAGGACAGCTGATCGTTGTCATTAATGATTTTCTTATCAATACTAAGGAGAGTGAAAGCTTAAATCAACTCCGCGCTACTTTATTCGATTTAGACAAAATGGATAGTCGTATATTAGCTTCCGTATTCTTTTTGAAGGAAATCTGTAATGATAAGCGAGTAATTTTAGTAACTAAGGATGCTAATATGGCACTTAAGGGAATTTCATTAGGTCTTGAGGTGGAAGACTATTTAAGCGATAAAGTTTCAAACACCCATATAAAAACTGGATTTAATGATATATTATTATCCGAACAAGATTTTGATCTTTTTAACGAAAATCATGGAATTGACTTACCGCCTGATCAAACTAAGCACTTATTCATAAATGAGTATGTCTATCTTCGGAATGATGGCCGATTAGAGGTTGCTAGATATAGAGGAGATGGTCAGTTCGAAGCGCTAATTATAGGAGATAAGATGGGAATAAAGATTCCTAAGGGGATTCGTTTTAATCCTCTAAACAATGAGCAAAGAATGCTCATGGATGCTTTATTAGATGAAGATATTAAACTAATAACTTGCATGGGAAAAGCTGGCACTGGTAAGACACTCGTAACAATTGCTTTAGCGCTATACCAAACATTAGGAGACGATAACCTATACGAACGTGTTTTTATAACAAGGCCTCTTGTGCACATTGGTAAAGATACCGGAGCACTACCTGGAACACTTGACGAAAAGATGGCTCCATACATAGCTCCATTTTACGACAATCTTGAGGTACTATTTCGTAACAGGAAATCTAATTCTGAGTATGAGAACAAAACTAATACTGCAAATTTTGATAATATAACATCAAATCGGAAGCGTAAAAAAGCTATAGCTAAAATTGCTAAACAACCCCAAAGCCCCGAATTGGAGAATGATGAAAACGGAAAACCGAGAAAACCCTACCAATTTTTATTTGATTATGGTATGGTTATAGTAGAGGCTATGACATTCATTCGCGGTCGATCACTTGCTAATACTATCTTTATTATAGATGAGGCGCAAAACCTAACTCCCCATGAAGCTAAGACAGTGGTAAGCAGAATGGGTGAGGGCTCCAAAGTGATTTTATTAGGCGACCCCGCGCAAGTTGACAGCATGTTTCTTGATGCCATGTCAAATGGCTTAGTTCACACTGCACAAAGACTAAAGGGAACAGATATTACTGCACATATTAAATTAACTAAGGGTGTCAGATCTGAGTTAGCAGAACTAGCTGCTGATTTACTTTGACTTAAATTATATGCCATAGAGTCTAAAATTATTAATGTTCTATGCGATTTTTATTAACATCACACGGTTCTACTGGGGATATATACCCAGTCATCCGACTCGGCCACTCATTAGTTAAAGCAGGACACCATGTTCGATTTGCTACAGTTAATTTATTTAAAGATGATGTAGAATCGGCAGGCTTAAAGTTTATCAAATTACCGCCTGATTGGGACCAGAGTGCTTTTTCTGAGGCAATGCGGGAATTGAGTAAATCTAAGAATCCAGTAGATCTATTAAGAATTATATATTCGGAGGCCAACCCTTTTTTAGATGAAATTATTGAAATTCTAAGACGGGAATTAGTTACTGCTGATGCATTTGTAAGTAATTATATCTTTGGTAATTTATGCCGTCTTGCCAGACAATTAGAGGTACCATGTGCCGTTACTACGTTCGCCCATAATGCTATTCCCAGCTACTCAAAATCGCCAATAACTTTTCCAAGATCATTAAAAATTCCTTATTTTCTTAAAAAACCATTCAATAAATACCTTTGGAAAGTTGCTGATTTATATCTCTGCTGGAATCTAAATCAGGTAATCGGCCAAACATTAATTAAAAATGAGATTGGGGTGATGGAAAGTTATTTAATTAATCCAGCAGATAAAATTCTTGTTACAGTTTCCCCAAAATTATTTAAACCTAAAAAACTATGGAATAAACAATTTTCATTTACTGGCTATTTAAGGTGGCAAGCCCCTAGATGCGAAAAGAATAATATAATAGTCGAAGAATTCTGTGATGGCGAAAAGGTCCCTATTTTAACATTGGGTAGCGTTACTTTTGAAAATACACGAAAAATAATGCGGCGATTTTTAAAAAATTGGCCAAATGATAAAAAAATTATAATACAATCAGGATGGGCACAATTGGCCATTGAACGCCCGAATAATTATATTTTAAACATAAATAAAATTTCGCACGATCAATTATTTAATTTTGCATCTGTGGTAATACACCATGGTGGTGCTGGTACTACAGCTAGTGTCTTGCATTCTGGAGTACCGCATATTGTAATTCCGCATTTTGGAGATCAAAAGTTTTTTGCAATAGAAATTAAACGTTTAGGAGTAGGGTTATTGCTAAGAAAGTCAAGATGGCCAGAAGAATTACCTAGAGCAGTTAAATTAGTTGAACGTAGTAAAAAACGACTTAAGAAGGCTAAGAAAATAGCTAGCATATTATCTGAAGAAAATGGATCGAAGAATGCCGTTGATGAGCTTGAGGCATTAGTAAAAGAATCTAAAAATAATCCTAATTAATAATGATTTAAGAGGATAAGTTTTGTAACAGTTTGTTTTACGAAAGCTTATCACAAGCCATATACTAACAAAAATGGCTGCTCAGGCTGGGATCGAACCAGCGACCAAGTGATTAACAGTCACCTGCTCTACCGCTGAGCTACTGAGCAACGATAAAAGTTTGTCTAATTCTTTGCCTATTGGGTCCGAAAAGAACCTAAGACATGAGAAATAAAACAGAAGTTATCTACAAGACAGATAGATTTAGCATTTTCAAGAATAAAAATAAAACTTTTTCAATTGAGGGAGTAATTAATAAGCAAAGAATCAGAAAAAGAGCCAAGACAATGAATGAGGCTAAAGCTTTTTGTCACCTAAAAGAGGAGGGTATTCATCGAGAAAATGTCGTTAGGACTCATCTAGATAGATTTCAATTACGTCAGGCAGAGCATGCCTTTGAAAGGATGTTACCTAATATTAGCTTATTGGAGATGATTGAGTTTTATGAAAAGAATCATACAGGCTCTAAAGTTTCTTTAGAAGCACACTCATCGATAATTATCTTAAAACAAAAGAAGAAAGGCGTCCTGAGACCTATAAAGACGCAAAAAATAAACTTTCACGCTTCTTATCATGGGCAAATAACAAAGATGTACAGATAGTAGATAAAATATTAGCTAAGCAGTCCTAGAGTCTGTTCCACCTGGCTCGTTCAATCATTTTAATCGTCACTGTAAAGCCTTGTTTAATTGGGCAATGAAGAATGATTACATTGAGAGTAATCCATTTGAGCATATACCCCTTAAAGCGTTCATGCGGAAGGAGGTAAGTATTTTGTCAGTTAAGGAGACAAAAGTGCTCCTAGAGGCTTCTATGAAGCTATTTGAAGGCGAATTATTAGCTTATACTGTGATTACTTTATTTGCCGGTCTTAGACCTCAATCAGAGATGGAGGCATTAACTTGGTCGCAAATTAACTTAGAAGATGCAGAGATAAGAGTTATTACTTGTAAGTCTAATGTTCCTAGAACTATCAACTTA
>CAJWMY010000055.1 GCA_913044165.1 uncultured Puniceicoccaceae bacterium | reverse complement strand
ACCTCACCAGAGAGGGTAGTTGAAGAATTAGTTGCAGAAAATAAAAAGGGGAAACAGCGCATAAGTTTATGGAGGAAATTTATTCGTGACTTAATGAAACTATGGACTCATTCTAGGTTTCGATCAAACGCTTAATAAATTTAAATATTGAATTAGATATGAAATCTTTAAGAAAAAGCTTTTTAATTTTAGTAATTTTTCCGTTCTTCTTGGGCAGTTGCTATCTATTCTTTATTGCTTCAGATCGCTACGTTTCTGGTGCCGGATTTGCTGTTAGGAGTATGACAAATCAAGGCAAGGGAGATTTATTAACTTCAGTAACTGGATTAGCTAGTTCGGGTTCTTCAACATCTGATTCGTATATTGTAAATAAATTTCTAGAAAGCATGGATCTTTTCAGTTCGGTTAATAAAAAATCTGATTTCTTAAGTATTTATAGTAATCCAGATATTGATTTTTTATCATCACTAAATCCTGAGCTTAGTAAGGAAGAAAAACTTAAATATTGGAAGCGCTATATAGATTCTGATTTTGATCCTTCTTCAGGAATAATAAGGTATGAAATTCAAGCTTTTGATCCCAAAAGCGCCCATGAGATCGCAAATCTAATACTGCAGGAAGTAAGAAATTTAATTAATAAATTATCTGAGCAAGCGCGAAAAGATACAATGAATTATGCAAAAAATGAATTAGTTCATGCTCAAACGAATCTTATGGAATCTAGAGAGGCCTTAAGGTTATTTAGGGAAGAAACTAAATCTGTTGATTTATCTGCCATAGCTAGTTCTCAAGTAAATCTACTAACTAATTTAGAAAAACAGCTTATTGACGTAAAGGCTAGGATTAGTGTACTGAAAAAATCTTTAGACTTAAATGCACCATCCATAAAATCATTGGAAAGGAAAGCGGAGGCTTTGATATCTCAAATTTCAGAGAAAAGCGGAGGTTTGAATATTACAGGTTACCCAAGGGATCTATCTGTTTTATTAGAAAATCAAGAAGTTTTACAAACAAAAATTACTTTTGCTGAATCATCATATGCATCAGCAATGGCTTCATTAGAATCTGCTAGAATAGAAGCATCAAGGAATCAGCGCTATTTGGCAATATATTCTTACCCATTTATCCCAGAGCATCCAATTTACCCACAAAAGCTTTTATGGAGCACTTATCTTCTTTTGGGATTAACTTTGGTCTGGGGGATATGCATATTACTACTACTTTCAATCAGAGACCATATTTCTGCAGCCTGGATAGAAGGAATTTCTAGTCTTCCTAGAAATAAATTAAAATAAGAATAATTTTTCTTTCCTACTAGATATTTGATCATCGATTTATTTAATTATTCCCCATTAATATGTTAATAAACAGAGGATTCCTTCAATTTATATCAGCTTTAAAAATACAATTAAGGGTAGTTGTTGCACTATTTTTGAGGGAGACTAGAACTACTTTTGGAAATTCCTCTTTGGGTTATTTATGGGCTATAATAACTCCAGCTCTGGGAGTTGCATTCTTGGTAATTATATTTTCATTTGCCTCTAGGCAGCCACCATTTGGACAAAGTTTAGCTTTATTTTTTGCCACTGGCTTACTGACATTTGAGTTTTATAGTAAACTTAGTAACTCATTAACGACAGTATTAGATTCGAATAAAGCTCTCCTTGTTTATCCCATTGTAAATCAATCATCAGCAATATTGGCTAGATCTTTATTAGTCATGATTACTTATTTGATAATAATGTGTATTTTTTATGGGGTTTTAATTTCATCTGGGTTAGCTCATTTTCCTGCCAACCCCGTGAAATTATTTTTTGCCTTTTTAAATATATGCCTTCTTGGTTTTGCTGTAGGAATTTTAAATTTGGCAATATTTAATTTTTGGGATTCATGGATTCATGTATGGAAAATTATAAATCGCCCACTCTTCTTTATTTCTGGTATATTTTTTATCCCAAGTCTCTTACCAGAAAAAGCCCTAAATTATTTGCAGTGGAATCCTGTATTACATTTAGTTGAGGCTTTTCGGTCATCATATTACCCTAATTATGATAGTCGTGTTCTTAATCCGATATATTTAATCGTTCTTTCATTAATTTTTATATTTATAGGTCTATTTTTTGAAAGATTAGGTAGAAGAAAGAGTAAAAATTGATAGATTTAAAGGACATTAATAAGCATTACTTTTCTAAGGGCATTAGGAAGCAAGTATTAAAAGATATTAATTTCTCTTTTAATCCCGGCAGGAATTACGCATTTATGGGAATGAATGGTACAGGAAAGTCTACTTTGATCAGATTGCTTTCTGGTGCAGAATTACCCGATAGCGGAAGTATTTTTAGAGAAGGTAAAGTTTCCTGGCCTATGGGGTTTTCTGGAGGCTTTAATGGTACGATGAGCGGCATTGAAAATATTAAATTTGTTGCACGCATATACGGGCATGATCCAATTAAAATAATAAGTTATGTAGAAGAATTTTCTGAATTAGGAAATTCGATTAATCTTCCCATAAAAACTTATTCTAGAGGAATGAGAGCACGCCTGGCTTTTGGGGTTTGCTTAGCTATTGATTTTGATTGCTACTTAGTAGATGAGGTTATCGCTGTTGGGGATGCAAGATTTAAAATGAAAAGTAAAAAAGCTTTTAAGGCTAAGTTTAATCAATCATTTTTAATAGTTGCGACGCACTCTCCGCAAATAGTAAAAGAATTTTGTGACTGCGGGATCTTATTTAGAAATGGTAAATTAGAATATTTTGATACAGCAGAAGGCCTTATAAATGCATACAAAAAAGAAATTAGTAAATGAGTTTAGTTGTAAATATTATATTAACATGTCTTATTCTTTTATGACTTATTTAAAATTTTTAATCCTTTATATGATTTGCACGACTTTATCGGCATCCTATTCCGCTGAGGGTCTTACCATAACTGATTATTCTGAAATAGCTCGTAATCAGGGATTTATAGGATCAAGTATACCAATAAGAGCAAAAGAACTATTTGCCCAAGGTAATAGAAGAAATAAGAAAGATTATAATTTTGTTTTATCTCATTATCCTAGTTTTGAGACTGGTTCATCTGCAGATGGTTTAACACTTGGAGAATATATGATTCTCGCAAGGGCTAGAGGTGCTAATGGACCTTATGTTCGGGTAAGGGCTAAAGTTTTATTTTTAGAGGCTAACTATAGAGCCGAATTACCCCCGTATTTTAGGAATATTCCGTTAGATTTTTCTTTAGGTTCAGAAAAAGACGAATAACATACAGCTTATAAATCAATTTTTGCTCCCGTAGTTCAATGGATAGAACGTCGGTTTCCGGAGCCGAAGATGGCAGTTCGAATCTGTTCGGGAGTACCAGAATTATTTGCTATACTTTTAGTAATTTCGCTATTTATTATATGTTATGCCTGCAAAAGTTTTCAGTATAGCCAACCAAAAAGGTGGGGTTGGTAAAACAACTACATCAATTAATCTTGCTGCTGCATTAGCTGATCTTGGGCTAAAGGTTGTCTTAATTGATATGGATCCTCAGGGTAATGCTACAAGTGCCTTAGGCTTAAAGTTCTCAGAAGGTTCCAGTGTTTATGGACCACTATGTGGAGATGGTAAGCTTGAAGATAAGGTTAAGGATATCAGTAGTCATAAAAACCTTTCAATTATCCCATCAGAGATGGATTTAGCCGCGATTGAGATTGAATTAGCTCAGAGAGAAAATTATTTACTTCAGTTAAAAAAATTAGTTGATGCTTTTAAAAAATCTACTGACTTTGATGTAATCATTTTGGACTGCCCGCCCGCTTTGGGTATGCTTTCGATGAATAGTCTTGTTGCTGCTGATTATTTAATTATTGCCCTTCAAGCTGAATATATGGCAATGGAAGGATTGGGTCAAATTCTTAAGGTATTGGACTCTTTAAAGGAATCATCGGTTAATCCTAATTTAGCTTTAGGAGGAATTTTGATGACTTTATTCGATCGTAGGGTAAATCTAGCGCATGAGGTTGTAAGCGAGGTTCGAAAACATTTTAGTGAAATTGTATTTCGAACAACTATACCTCGTTCAATTCGCTTAAGCGAGGCTCCAAGTTACGGACAGTCTATTTTTCAATACGATCCTAACTGCTCTGGTGCATACGCTTATCGTTATTTCGCAGAAGAATTTATAGATCGATTTGATCTAAAAAATGCTTAATCCTGAAAAAATTAAAATTCCATATCTAGATGCTTATTGTGAGTATCTTGAATTCCAACGTCGCTTATCCAAAAATACAATTAGGAACTATAAAAAGGCAGTTTTGATATTTGTTAAATTTTTGGATACTGAAAAGATTTGGAAGGGTACATTTCAAGTATTTGATCGAAGAATAATTCGATCTTTTTTAATCGAAGAGCAAAGACGTATTTCGCGCAGGACGCTTCATAATTATGTCTCAGGCTTAAAGAATTTTTACACTTATTTGAGACGTGAAGGATATTGTTCAAGTAATCCCTTTACTAACTTATTATTGCCTAAGCTTGAACGAAGATTACCAGAGTTTTTGACAGAATCGCAAGTTGTGGCATTGCTTGAGGCACCCGCAAAAATGCTTAATAATAATTTGATAAGCCGTTTTGATGCTTATCGAGATAATTTGATATTAGAATTACTTTACGGTGGTGGATTGCGAATCAGCGAGCTTTGTATGCTAAAATATGGTGATATTAATACCAAAACAGGCATTGCACGGATTTTTGGGAAAGGAGGTAAAGAGAGGGTCTGCCCTTTAGGAAATTTAGCAATGGCTTCATTAAGGCTATTTATGCAGAATTTTAATTTCCCAAATTCACCTAATGCACCTATTCTTGTTGATGCTAAAGGAAAGCAGACGCAACCACGACAAATACAACTAAGGCTAAAGCGTTATCTTAATTTTGCTCAGCTCCCACATTCAATTACGCCGCATAAATTGAGACATTCGTTTGCAACACATTTACTCAATAATGGTGCAGAATTGAGAGCAGTGCAAGAAATGCTTGGGCATGCTAGTCTTTCGACGACCCAACTTTATACTCATACATCAATTGAACGTTTGAGGGAGGTTCATTCCCAAGCTCACCCTCATGGCTGAGATGTGCTTAATTAGAATTACGATTAATTTGCTTTAAATCTTGTGCCCTTCCATATTCACTAAACCAAAAGCGCCAGGGAATAAATCCTATACCGATTACAAAGAGTTGGCTTATGTAAAAGAGGAGCATCCAGTAAAAGCCGCTGTCAGTAAAACCATAAGAATGCAAACCAACACCTAGAAGATTGGTTCCAAACCAAGACCAAGCTGTTATTATATTACCGAATATTGCTAGATTTATTAATCCTCTTTCTCGGCAAATTCCACCCCATCGTGCATGAAGTAGAATTGCACTCATGATTACGATCATTAGAGCACCATTTTCTTTTGGGTCCCATCCCCAAAATCGTCCCCATGACTGGTCTGCCCAAATGCCGCCA
>CAJWMY010000054.1 GCA_913044165.1 uncultured Puniceicoccaceae bacterium | reverse complement strand
AGGTAGGGCTATCGGCAGATATGATGAAGCGTTTTCCTCACGAATTTAGCGGTGGACAAAGGCAAAGGATTGGTATTGCTAGAGCCTTAGCTACAGAGCCGGAGTTCATAATATGCGATGAGCCAGTTAGCGCACTAGACGTTTCCGTTCAGGCACAAATTGTAAATCTTCTCAAAGATCTTCAAGAAGAGTTTAATTTAACTTATTTATTTATTGCGCACGACCTTGCAGTCGTTGAACATATGAGCGATCATGTTTTAGTCATGAACAAAGGTAAGGTGGTAGAATCTGGTCCATCAGATTTTATATGCAAACAACCAGAACACCCGTATACTAAGAAATTAATTAGTTCAATCCCGGCTATATAGTTGAATAATCCAATTAAAGAAACAGGTTTATACTGCCATATTCCATTTTGTTCTAGCACATGTGATTTTTGTTCTTTTTATCAAGAAAAACCAAAACGATCGCAGTTAGATCATTACTTAAATGGGATGGATGCAGAATTCAGCAATTTGCCACGAGATGTAAGTTTTAGCACAATTTTTTGGGGAGGCGGAACTCCGTCTCTACTATCAGCAAAGGACCTAAATAGGCTTGGAAAGTCTATGCTAAAAAACATCAATAGTGATTTCAGTGAATGGACAGTAGAAATGGCTCCCTCTACAGTTAAGGCAGATAAGCTTAACGTTTTGTTAGAATTAGGTGTTACACGATTTTCGCTAGGTGTGCAGAGTTTTAATGCAAAAGTATTAGAATCATTAGGACGTTTACACAATCCCGTGCAGATAAATATTGCCTGGGATCTTATAGCATTATCTGGAGTTAATGATACAAACATAGACTTAATGTTTGCTCTTCCAAATCAGTCATTAGATCTCTGGGAAAAAGACTTAATCATAGCAGATGATCTTCAAAGCAATCATATTTCTACATATTGCTTAACATTTGAAGAGGATACCGCCCTCTATCTAAAATTAGCAGAAGGTAATTTGAAAATAGATGAAGAAAGAGAGCGGCTTTTTTACCTCAATACATGGGATATTTTAGAAAATTTTGGCTTCAATCAGTATGAAATTTCTAACTTTTCTAGAGGCAATAATAGCACATGTAAACACAACATCAATACTTGGAAAATGAATGATTGGATTGGATGTGGTCCGTCTGCTGCATCTCAATTTTCAGACATGCGCTATAGAAATCCTAGTTCCATAGATCAATGGCTTAAGGTATTGACTCATCTAGGAGATTTAAGGGAGGACGTTACACCACTTAGCCAGGAAATGATTTTTGTTGATCGAATCTTATTCGGTTTAAGAATGAACGAAGGCGTACATCTAAATAATTTGATAAAATCATACGCAATTAGTCAAAATGCCAATAATTATAGAAATTATTTTAATGAATTAGAGAAAGAAGAGTATGTTAATCTGAATGATGGATACTACAAACTTACTAGAGAAGGCAAACTTAGGAGTGATGCAATTGGACTTAATTTAATGAGCATATAATATATTGCTAATCAAATCTTCTCCGTAGGTGTGTTGGAAGTATGCCTAATTGCTCTCTATATTTAGCTACTGTTCTGCGGGCAATTTTAATTCCATCTTTATCAAGTTTTTTAGCAATCCATTGATCTGTAATTGGTTTTTTTGGATCTTCTTTTTGTATTATTTTTTCTATTCTTTCTTTTATGGATTGGTTTGCAATGCTTTCTCCTGATACAGATGTAAATCCAGTATTAAAAAAATGTTTTAGAGGGAAAACGCCATGGGGAGTTTTGATAAATTTATTGGCGATTGCTCTGCTAATAGTAGTTTCATGAACGCCTATATCATTAGCTATTATCTGCATTTTCATTGCTTTTAATTCAGGAGTCTTGTTTGTGAAAAAATTTGGTTGATGAGCAATTATTCTTTCAGAAATACTTCTTAGTGTATTTTGTCTTTGTTCTAGTGAATTAATTAGAAACTTACCGGATCTCATATTTTCAACTAAGTATTCTTTCTCTTTTTTTGTTAGGGTGCTTTTAGAGAGAAGATCTTTATATTTTTGGCTGATTCTTAACTTAGGTATATATTCATTATTTAATTCTATTTTCCAGATGGAATTATCCATAAATACATTAATATCAGGCTCTATGACACTATTAGTGTCTGGGCTAAAGCGTTTTCCAGGGGAAGGGTCTAAGGTAGATATTTCTTCAAGTGCAATTTGTATGGATTCTTCGGACTTTTTAAGTTGCTTGGCAATTTCTTGAATTCTCCGCTTAAGTAGAAGGGGAAATGTATTTTTAATAATTTTGTATGCTAGTGATTTTTTTCGATTATTTCGTTCTAACTGTATCAGCAAGCAATCTTTTAAATCTTTAGCTCCAATACCTGCTGGTTCAAAATTTTTTAAAAATTCATGCGCTTTAATAAAATTAGTATAAGTGATATTTAATTGCAGCGTTAGATTTGAAGGCGACTCACATAGAAAACCATTTTCATCTAGACTACCAATAATTAGTATTAATGTATCCTTAATAATTTCACTATAATCCCCTAATGATACTTGATCAATCAAGTGCTGTTGGAGTGATTGACTCTGTGTTAAGGAATTAATAAAATGATCTCTCCTTTCCTGTATGTGCTGCTCTGATCCGGAAAGAGAAAATTCATTAGACTGATTTTCGGTATAAACATCGTTTATTTTGTCTAATATACTAAAGTCACTTGTATCAAAATCTAATTCATCGTTTCTCATATCACCTTCATCTTGCATAAGTTCAGATTCGGCCTCTACGGATACTGCATCAATAGGTAATTCTTCAAGCAGTGGATTTCTTTGTAATTCAGAGAGAATGGCAGTTCTAAGATCAAAAGATGCTGATTGAAGAATCTTTAAAGAATTCTGCAATTGAGGTGCAATCGAAATAGACTGAACTTGTTTTTGATGCTGACTGAGGAAATTTCCTGACATTAAAGTGTTATAATATATATTATGGTCGATGAATAAATAAAGTAATTTCAAAAGTCTAGCAGTATAATAATATTACCGAAAATCCTTTATGATTTTACATGGTTTGACAAAACCTATATTAAGTTAAATATAACATATACTATGTTAAATATAACGGATCCTGCAATAAAGCAAATTTATAAGCTTTCAAAAGAGAAAGAGGCAGACGGCCTTATACTAAGAATCTTTGTGGAACCTGGTGGATGCTCTGGTTTTGAATATGGCATGTCGTTTGATGTTGAAAAAACTGGGGATAAGAAAATAATTAAAGGAGGTGTATCGGTCTTAGTAGATAAGGATAGTGCTTCTTACTTAAACGGATGTTCGGTGCATTATGATGATGGACTCACTGGCAAAGGTTTTGAGATAAAAAACCCTAATGCCTCTAGTACTTGTGGTTGTGGGAAATCATTTAATTGATGTTATGGAAAAATTTAGAAGAGAATCAGATACAATGGGTGAAGTTGAAATTCCTGCGGACGCATTATATGGTGCATCTACTCAAAGAGCTGTATTAAATTTTCAAATATCGAACGAAAGAGTTAGCCAAGATATTATTAAGGCTTATGGTTTAATTAAGTGGGCAGCTGCTGACACTAATGCTAAACTTGGAATAATTTCTGAAAGCAAGTCCAAGTATATAAAAATAGCAGCTGAGGAAATATTTAATGGTGAGCATTATGAACATTTCCCAGTAGATTTATACCAAACAGGCTCAGGCACTTCTACCAACATGAATGTCAATGAAGTTATATCAAATAGGTGTGTTCAGTTGGCTCAAGAAAATGGGGAAGATTTTTTTGAAATACATCCAAATGATGATGTAAACCAATCGCAATCATCTAATGATACTTTTCCTACAGCTATTCATATATCTGCATTATTAGCCGCAAAATCACTTTTATTGCCTGAATTGATTAGTTTTAAAAAGTGTTTAAAGGAAAAAGCTCTTGAGATGTCTAGCGTTATTAAGATTGGAAGAACTCATCTAATGGATGCAACTCCTATAACCTTAGGCAGTGAATTTGATGGTTTTGCTCGTCAAATAGAGTTATCAATTCAGAGAATAGATAACTCTATTATTAACCTTCATGAATTGGCCTTAGGTGGTACTGCCGTAGGCAATGGGCTTAATAGTAGCAAGGAATTTGCTATCGAAACTATTAAATTTATATCGCAAAAGACAGGCATAAATTTCATTGAAGCAAAAAACCATTTTGAAGCTCAATCATCTAAGGACGCGTTAGTTGAATTTCATGGGCAAATAAATACGGTTAATGTATCATTATTTAAAATTGCTAACGATATAAGATTACTTGGCTCAGGTCCATTATGCAATATTGGCGAAATTATACTGCCTCCTACTCAACCTGGTTCGTCCATTATGCCAGGTAAGGTAAATCCAGTAATACCTGAATCAGTAACAATGGTAGCAGCAAGAGTTTTCGGTAATCAGACCAGTATTACATGGGCCGGAGCAAATGGTCATTTGCAACTCAATGCATTTATGCCTATTATGGCTAAGTGTATTCTTGAATCTATATATTTAACAACAAATGCAATCAAGGCACTTAGCGATAAGTGCATTACAGGTATTAAAGCAAATGAATCTAGATGCAATTTCTACTTAGATAAGTCATTAGCTATGGCTACTGCATTAGCTCCAATAATTGGCTACGATTTAGCCAGTGAGATTGCTAAAAAAAGCCTTTTGGGAGGAGAGAGTGTTTATAAAGTCTGTATTGGAATGCTAGAGGAAATTAAAAGAGTGTCTCCAGATTTAGATAAAACAAAAATCAAGCAGATATTAAATCCCCGAAATATGATTTAGCTTCATTATCTCTTCCTTAGCAGAAATACTCCAGCACCGTCATGTTTATTTGTCCAAGGATAGTAGCATTTAGACTTCTCTAGGTAGTAAAGCTTGCCTTCAGCAGATTCCAGGAACATGTTGATTACTTCCCTGTTTTCTTTATAGTCAATACTACATGTGCTGTAAACCAATCGGCCATTATTTTTAAGAAATTGGCTGCCTGATTTCAACAATTGTAATTGAGTTTGGGCAATAAGTTCAAAATCATTTCTAGTAAGCCTGTAGCGAATATCAGGCTTACGTTGTATTACTCCAGTGTTTGAACAAGGGACATCTATAAGAATTGCATCGTAAAGGTTTGGGCAATTATTACTTAATAAGAGCTTCTCGGATAATTTTTTTATATCATAATCTAGGCAAGTCACACTTAAATTTTTCTTGTGGAATGATTTGATGTTATCCTCGAGTTTCTTTATTTTTTTTTCACCAAAGTCAACTGCAACAAAAGTGCCTCTATCTTTCATCCTACTAAGACAATCAAAGCTTTTGCCTCCAGGAGATGCGCATAGATCAAGTAAAGTTTCTCCTGGTTTTGGGTCTAGGAAATTTACGGCATGCAAAGTCGAAGGATCTTTAATATAAGCTTCACCAGCTTTAAGTAAATTTCTAATATATTGATTATTTAATGTTTCTCCACTAATTGGATAAATTTTCTTAAGAGCGGAATTTTCGTCTAAACTTACAGCATAATTATCAATTAATGAATTTACTTCGTTATCTAATGCAGTTAGTGGATTC
>CAJWMY010000053.1 GCA_913044165.1 uncultured Puniceicoccaceae bacterium | reverse complement strand
AAAAGGTAAGTATTAGCATCAAAATTTTCAGAAAATATATCACCTTGATAACGTAAATAACTTTCGATCTCGAATTCTGCATCGTAAACAAAATTCAATTTTTCTTCCTTGAGGTCTCTGCCAAATTTACTTTTCATGGCTTCTTCAGACAGATAAGTAATATGACCTACCATTCTTGCAAGCTTTAAGCCCTGCTTAGGAGATTGTCCAGTATCTAAATATCTCCCAGCCGCGAAATCTGGATCATTGAGTATTGCTTGTCTGGCCACTTCATTAAATGCAATGTTTTGAGCGCTTAATTTTGGAGCAGCTGCAATTATTCCGGCCTTTTTAATTTTGTCTGGAAAAAGGCGAGACCATTCAAGGGCTTGCATTCCCCCCAAACTACCTCCTACAACGGCATGCCATTTTTCTATACCAAGAGAATCAGATAGCAAAGATTGAGATCTCACCCAGTCTTTAACAGTAATAATTGGAAAATCAGGGCCAAAATAGTCACCTGTTTCCTTGTTAATCGAAGAGGGTCCTAACGATCCATGACAACCTCCGATATTATTCGGGCAGACAACATAAAACTTATTTGTATCTATGGCTTTTCCCGGACCTATAAGAGAATCCCACCAGCCAGGCCTCTTTTCTCCTTCATAGATGCCAGCAGCATGATGGTTACCACTTAGAGCATGACAGATAAGTATGGCATTTGAAGAATCTTGATTTAGGTTGCCGTATGTTTCATAGACAATTTCTATATCTGTAAGTGATTGGCCACACTCTAGATCCAACTTACCCTGAAGGGTAAGCTTTTTGGGCTCTACTATACCAACTGATTCATTCATAAAAAAACCTGTTCGCCTTCGCTAAACAGGTTTAATTTAATGCATTAGCTGTATTTCAATTAAACGCCCGCAAGCTATATCAAATCGGCGAAAACATTATTATATTGAATCTATAGCTAGAAACCAACAGACAGCCATACTGGCAGACCTGACTCTAAAGCAAATTGCACGAAAATTGCTTGTAAAAAATTAAGTGCAATAAAAGCAAAAATGGGAGAAAAGTCTAATCCTCCCATCGGAGGTAAGAAGATTCTGAATGGATTGAATAATTTATCTGACATTTGTCTAATCAATACAATGGCAGGATGAAAATTATTACCTGCTACGAAGCTCAAGATGATTCCACCAAGTAAAATCCACCAGATCATCTTCAGCATTAGAAGAAGAACGGAATAGGCAGACCACATTAAAATTTTAATTGGAGCATATTCTATAGAGCCAGCTATGGCCGCCATGTAGAAAGCACCTGCTTGAATAAAAACAGCCACCAAAAAAGTCGCTAAATCCACACTATAAATTGGTCTAATAAACGACCTCAGAAATTGACTTGGAAAATCTACAGCTCTTATTATTCCCTGAACAAGAGGATTGTAGTAGTCAACTTTGAGTAGACGAAATAAGAAGTTGAATACAACCCCAAGTGTAAATACATCCATCAAGGCCTTGAATAAGAAGAAAGTAGCTTCTGACATTATTTATCTCCTAATTCGATGGATTTCTCTTCAGCAACTTTCATTGATCTTTTAATTATTTCTTTGAAATCTTCTTTCTCAAATTCTTCTATAGCTCTTTGTGTAACTCCTCCCGGAGAAGTTACGTTTTTTCTCAAATCCTGAGGTGTATCTGAGGAAGCTATTGCCAAATTTGCAGAACCCGAAATCATAGAGGCGATTAAGTTAACTTTGTCATCAATTGAGAGATCAAGATTCTGGGATGACTCCAGTAAAGACTCAATCAAATAAAATACATATGCTGGCCCTGAACCAATTAAGGCAGTAAAAATATCTAGTTCTTTTTCTTTGATTTCAGCAGTTTTACCAACCGAACCAAATAGTATCTTAGCTTTTTCTATATCAGTTTCTTCTACTTTTTCGTTTGAAGAGATTGCTGTTACACCTTGCATAATACTAGCCGGAGTATTAGGCATTGCCCTTATTATCCTTGCAGATGAGCCTATGAAGGATTCAATTTTTTTTATTTTTACACCAGCTGCAATAGATATAACAAGATTGTTCTTTTCTATAATAGTTTCTTTGATTTCAGATAATACTGTTTCGATGATATTAGGTTTTACAGCCAAAATTATTAAATCGGATTCTTCCGAGACTTTTTGATTATCCGTAGATGTCATTACACCAAAATCTCTGGATAGCTTTTCTAAATGCTCCTTCTCCGGTGAAGAAGAAATAATTTTGGAAGTTTCATGGCCATTATTTATCAAACCCGATATTAGGGCTGTTGCCATATTGCCTGCACCTATGAAACCTATTATCTCGTTAAGTTTTTTCATATTCTCGGACCAAATATACCTGTTCCTATTCTTATCATTGTAGCGCCTTCTTGAATGGCTACACCATAATCTGAAGTCATCCCCATCGATAGGGTGTCAAAATTATGCCCCTGTCTAATGAGTGAATCATAGATTTCTTTTACTTTTCTAAAAACCTGTCTCTGCTCTTCTTTAGAGTCTCTAGGCTTAGGAATTACCATCAATCCTCTTATTTTTAAATTTTCCAAAGCCTCTATTTTTTGGATAATTTCTTCAAGATTTTCTATCTTTAACCCAGATTTACTTTCTTCATCATCGATATTTAATTGCAGGCATGCATTAAGGGCGCCTTTTGATTTGGGCCTGGAAGAATTAAGTTTCTCTGCAACCTTAAAGCTATCTATGGTGTGCACCCAGTCAAAAATCTCCGCTATTCTCTTTGCCTTTCTGGATTGGATAGAACCTATAAAATGCCAAATTATATCCTGATCTAATTTAGATATTTTTTCCTCTGCTTCTTGAAGATAATTTTCCCCAAAATTTTTGATGCCTTCTTCGTAAGCAACAATGATTTTTTCAATAGTTTGTGACTTGCTGGCTCCTATAAGGATAACATCCTCAACAGATCTTTTAGAAAGATTGCAGTTTTCTTTTATGTCCAGAATGATTTTTTGGATATTCTCTGATTTCACAAGCTACATTTCCTGTGGAGCATTGATACCCAAAATTGAAAGCCCATTATGTATGACTTGTTTAACTCCGCTTAGAAGGAATAATCTAGAGCTCATCAGGCTCTGGTCTTCAACAAGAAATTTTTCACTGTTGTAGTAGCTATGAAAGATACCAGCTAAATCCTTAAGGTAGTAACAGATCAAATGAGGTTCACTAGATAGGGCGGCCCTTTCAATCAATTTGGGATACTGTTTTAAAGCTTTCTGTAATTCAACCTCTTTATCTAATTCTAATAAAGTTAAATCAGAACCTGAAAGCTTATCTACATCTATATCTGACTTATTTAAAACACTGCAAATCCGAGCATGAGCATATTGAATATAATAGAGTGGATTGTCCTTAGATTGTTCTTTTGCAAGATCCAAATCGAAATCTAAATGCTGGTCTGACTTCCTATTAATATAAAAGAACCTAGCTGCCTCAGTTGTAACCTCATCAATTAACTCTTTGAGTGTAATAAACTCGCCGCTTCTTGTGGACATGGGTACTTTCTTGCCAGACCTTACCAGGTTCGCGAATTGAATAAAGACCACCTCTAATTTTTCAATATTCCTTTCACTAGCCTCCATTGCAGCTCTGACTCTTGGAATATAACCATGATGATCAGAGCCCCAAATATTAATGATTCTGTCGTACCCTCTATCATATTTGTCTAAATGATAGGCTACATCAGAGGCGAAGTAAGTATATTCTCCGTTACCTCTTTTTAGTACCCTGTCTTTATCATCTCCTAATGCAGATGATTTAAACCAAGTGGCACCTTCTAGCTCATAAATAAACCCTTTGGACTCAAGTTCATTGATGGCTTTATCTACAATACTTACTGAACCAGGTTTGCTCTTATAGAGAGACGATTCTGAAAACCATTTATTATGTTTTACTCCAAACTCAGACAAATCGACCTGAATCAAGTCTAGAATTTTTTGAAGAGCAAAATCTCTAATAAATATAAATTCATCTCCAAGCCTAGATCTAATTGCTTCAACAACTGAATCTGCAAAACTTTCATCATCTTGTTTATCCCTGTCTAGAAGGTCATTTAAATCTAGATCACTCAAAAAAGCCAAGAGTGAAAGCAAATAGCCGAATAGGTAGTCACTCCATTTCAGTACTTCTACAGCAAAATTACCAACAAAAGATGTACTCAAATAATAGCTAATGAGTAGCGAAATCAGGCAAATCGGTAACAAAAGCGTTATAACGGGCAGCGCTAATAGATTAGCGACAAGCGATACAACGCTCACATTGCCAAACCAAATAGTCGTCAGCGGCATCATGATAACCGTCAACGCTATTTGAAGTTTTATTATTGCGAAATACCAAGGTTCTCGATGTATGCTAAGCGTGTTTATAAAAAACCAGATGCAAATAACTGCACCAATACTCAAGTAAAAGCTCGCGTTTAGTACAGAAAAAGGAAATAGCAGTAAGCATAGGGCTAGCATGGCCAGGCCAATATTAACCGACCGCCACGCCACTTTGAATATCGTGAGTAGGCAACCAAGTGTAAGTAGAAGTAAAGCGCGTACTACTGGCAGAGCCATACCACTGAGTAACGCATATAAGTAACACACGGCAATTACACAAACTAAAATCCATACTCTAAGGCCAGTATTTTTTGAACTAAACAAGCAACCTTTATGCTGTATTTTATATGCGTAAAACCCCACTAGCTGTAAGGAAGCAAAGCGCCTTAGCCTGCGTAATAACTCAAATACTTGAACTAGGATAAAAATAAAGGGAATGAATACAAAGAAGCACACTCCAGCTACTATCGACAAATGCATACCTGAGATACTAAACAAATGCCCCGTTCCTGTGCGCTGCAATAGGATCCAGTCGTCTTGGGTAAAGTGCGTTTTATTACCAAGTAACAATGCACTCCACCATGAGTGATGTGTAAGATTCAAACTCGACAACCAATCGGCTAGTTCGTTACGATGGCTGTGCTCGTGGAAAGTCGTTTCTGTGTGCAATACCTTAATGTAGCCGGTTGCATAGATAAAGTGACTCACTAAATATTGCTGTCGACTAAAACCAACGGGGTTCGCAACGCCATAAGCGGGCTTTAGTTTAGCTACAGCAGTAAAAACGTCTCCATCGTGCAGGCAGGATGCCTTTGCTTTTTTGGGTAGAGATTCATCGTCGCTACGCTTAAAAGTAAATAAATGGCTGGTAACGCCATGATTTTCAGCGCGATACTGGGAATGGCTGAGCCTAACCTTAAATTTAAGGCCGGCGAACAACAATGCTTTAAAGAATGGAGGATTAAAAAATTCTCGTGTGCTTTGTCCGTCTACAGACTGAATAGCTACAATATATTGATGGTAATCTTGCGCGTTAAGCAAATCATCTGATAAACATCCGCCAGAGATAACGTGCCCTACTATTGTGACATCTTGTTGAATTTTGTGCTGAGGCAGTTGCCAAGCATAGTAAAAATGCCCTAAACTCGCCACCCATAGAACACCTACAAACAAACCATTAATCGCCAAGCACAGCAGGACTTCCATCACTGCTTGCCCAGTAATGCTACCGTGGTTTTGATAGAACAGTATAATTGAGCTGGTTACTACGAGTAAGGCAAGCATTACCGCCATGCTTTGTGTAGAGGGAAGTTCTCGCCAGAAAACTGCACTTATTGCGCCAGCGCAAAAACAGCTTAGCCAAATTGTGATACGATGGACCA
>CAJWMY010000052.1 GCA_913044165.1 uncultured Puniceicoccaceae bacterium | reverse complement strand
TACTATACTATTAAAGAAGTTTGTTTTGATGCTTTAAGAGTTATTGCAGATGGATGGAAAAAACCACCTAATTCATGGCTTTTTAATCATCGTTGGACCAATGGAGGTATCTGTCCTAAAACTGATGAGCCCTTAGTTAGAGAAAGGATAAGTGGGCGCACCGCATGTTGGTCTCCTAGATGGCAAATACACGGCAGTTAAATTGCCTTAATTGCTTGATGGATGGAAACAGTGGAAAAAGTTAATCCGATTGCATTTGACTGCGTAAATCCTGCTTGAAGCAACTGCTCGGATAGAATAGCTTTTGTAGGAAAACTTTCAATTGTCCCGGCTAAATATTTGTAAGCATTTTTGTCTTTTGAGATAATGCCTGCAATCATCGGTAATAGATATTTCAAATAAATAAAGTAGATAGGTCGGAAACAAGTGGCAGGTTGTGAGAATTCTAATATAAATAAGGAACCACCCGGTTTAAGTACTCTTTCGATTTCCCTTAGGCCCTTGTTGCGATCTTCGAAATTTCTCACACCGAATGCAATCGTCACCACATCATAGTAATTGTCTCCGTAATCAAGGTTTAAAGCATCTCCTTGGATAAAATTAATGTTATCCATATTAGATATTTTTTCTTGCTTTTTAATTGCCAGATTTAGCATAGGTTGGCAAAAATCTACAGCAGTAATGCTAACATCATTTTTGAGGCTCTTAGCTAATTTGAATGCCACATCACCACTACCAGTTGCTAAATCTAAAATTTTTTTAGGATTACACTTGGTTGCCTTTTTAACTAGTACATGACGCCAATAATAATCTATCCCTAAGCTTAGAATATGATTTAATAAATCATACTTTTTTGCGATACCTGAGAACATTTTCTCAACTTTACTTGCAATTGGTGTATACATATAGCAAATGTGGTGTAATCTAGTAGTTTATTGTGTATTTGCACGAAAATATGGATAAATTGTTTTTCTATATTTGACAGTAATTAATGCTGTTATGATTATAGTAATGCAGTGCAATAATTAATTTTAAAAAAATGTCTAATAATCTGACAAAAAGAGATATCGTAAATCAAGTATACAACAAAACTAAGTTTTCGCAAAAAGAAATTAGAGAAACTGTACAATTGACTCTAGACGTCATTCAGCAATCCCTACTAAAAGGTAACAATGTAGAGCTTAGAAATTTTGGAGTCTTTGAAGTGCAGGTTAGAAAAGCTAGGGTGGGAAGAAATCCCAATCAGCCAGAAAAAGATGTTATTATTCCGAAAAGAGCAGTAATTAAATTTAAATCTGGCAAAGAATTGCGATCAGGTTTGGGCAAGATCAGCTTGAACGGCTAATCCATTAAATTTTTAGACTTAAGGTATGAAATTTGAAACCTTACCTGGCTTTAGGGCTTTTTATCCGGACGAGTGTGCTTTACGTAATTTTATTTTCAGTAAATGGAAAGCATCTGCAAACGCTTATACTTTTATAGAATACGATGCCCCAACCTTAGAGCCGATCGAATTATTTAAAGAAAAGTCTGGCAGCGAGATTGTTAATCAATTGTTTAATTTTACTGATAAGGGAGGTCGTGCTGTAGCATTACGCCCTGAGATGACACCATCATTAGCAAGGTTAATTGGAGCTAAGGCGAATAGCCTTAGGCTTCCTGCCAAATGGTATAGTATTGGTGAGCAGTTTCGCTATGAGCGTCCTCAAAAAGGAAGGCTTAGATCTTTCTATCAATTTAATGTAGATATTTTCGGAGAGTCTGGTGTTGGAGCCGAAGCAGAATTGATCGCATGCTTAATAGATAGTTTTAAATCTCTCGGATTAGATTCATGTGACTTTAAAATTTGCTTAAGCGATAGGACTCTCTGGGTTTTGTTTTTGAAAACTTTTGGTATTTCTGATGAAAACATGAATTCAGTTTTATCTTTAATGGATAAGGCTCAAAGAATAAATGTAGAAAAACTTAAGGAATCTTTGTTGGAGTATATTCCTGATGATTATGAGTCTTTTTTAGATTCTCTCAGCCAGCTTATAAAGGTTAAAAACATTGAGGATCTATCTTCTTTTTTTAATGCACTTAGCTTCAGAGAAAAGGTAGTAGATGACATAGAGTCTCGCCTAAACGATTGGCGCAGGTTGCTTGATTTGGTCAACTATATAGGATTAGATGCATATATTGATATAGATTTTACCATCGTCAGAGGTTTAGCATATTATACCGGGTTTGTATTTGAAGCTTTCGAGGCCGATGGTAAAGGAAGAGCCCTAGCTGGGGGCGGTCGCTATGATGATCTTATACATCGTTTGACAGGAAATCAAATGAGTGCGGTAGGCTTTGCAATGGGTGATGTTACATTAATTGATCTACTTAGAATAAAGAAGAAATTACCTGTATTTAACTTAAATCCAGACTTTTATCTAGTGTTTTCTGATGAAAAACTACGTTCTTATGCCATGCAGGATGCAAGTGTATTAAGAAATGCGGGATTCAAGATTGAGTATCCATTTAAATCCCAATCTTTTTCTAAATCATTTAAGTCTTTAAAGCAACGAGATATCAATTTTGCTATACTTTATGGGGCAGAGGAAATAGATAAGGATAATGTAAAATTTATAAATTTAAAAACAGGAAAGGAAAACTTGATAAGCCGTGCAAACGGAAAATTAGTAAATGAATTACGCAAATTTATGTAGCTCCTTATGTCGGAAATTAAATCATTGATAGAGATAGTAGCAAAACTCAGAGATCCTGATAAAGGTTGTCCTTGGGATATTCAACAATCACACCAATCAATTTCTGATTGCTTAATTGATGAGTGCTGTGAATTGCTTCAGACAATAGATCGTATGGATATGGATCATATGGAAGAAGAGCTTGGTGATGTTTTGCTGCAAGTCATTTTCCATGCTCAAATTGCAAAAGAAAATGGTGATTTCGATTTTGAATCAGTTTGTCGAGTTTTGAGAGAAAAACTAATACGAAGGCATCCGCATGTATTTGGTAACGTTCAAGAATCAATAAATGTTGATGCGGTCTTGGACCGATGGGAGATGATAAAATCAAAAGAAAAAAAAAGAGGCCATTCAGATTATGTATTCTTTAAGGACCTACCTAGGCAATTGCCCGCATTAATGTTTGCTGAAGATATCCATAAGCAAATTACAAAGAATAAATTTAAATCAACAAAAATTTATTCAGAGACGCTTATGGATTCTGTTAATAACTTAATTAATGCTGAGACATCTTCGGATTCCTGTTCCCATTCAGTGGGTAAAGTCTTATACCATTTGACTGCCTGTTGTAGAGATATGGGCGTTGATGCAGAAGCTGAATTAAGGCGATATACGCAATCGATAGTCGATGATATTGAGTCTGTAAGTAAGTAGATCGAACTTGTTCCTCTAGGATTCCATGTCTTCTAACATTCGCACTTGTATTCCTGCATTGCGGAGATGGGACTTTGCCTCTTTAATAGAGTAGGTGCCAAAGTGAAAAATGGATGCAGCTAATACAGCACTTACTTTCCCTTTAAGAATAACGTCAGATAAGTGCTCGAGCTTACCAGCTCCTCCTGATGCAATAATGGGAATATCGATAGCTTCACTGACTGCTTTATTTAATTCTATGTCATAGCCATTTTTTGTGCCATCGGAATCCATACTCGTTAGTAAAATTTCTCCTGCACCTTTTTGGGCTGCTTCTATAGCCCATTCTAATACATTCCTCCCTGTACTTTTTCTGCCTCCGTGAGTATAAACCATCCATTGATTAGGAGCTACTTTTTTTGCATCTATAGCTACTACTATGCATTGATTTCCAAATTTATTAGATGCTTTAGAAATCAAATTCGGATCAACTACTGCAGATGTATTTAAGCTAATCTTATCTGCTCCGGAGTTTAGCAAAGTTCTAATATCTTCTATGTTTTTTAACCCTCCGCCAACAGTAAGAGGCATAAAACATTCTGATGCTGTTTTTTCTACAACGTCTAATAAGATATTTCGATTTTCATTAGATGCAGTAATATCAAGAAAAACGAGCTCGTCAGCACCTTGTTTTTCATAAGATTTAGCTTGTTCGACAGGATCACCAGCATCTATTAAGTCAAGGAATTGAACACCTTTGACTACTCTACCTAAATTAACGTCTAAACATGGTATTATTCTTGTTGAAAGCACAATAGATTATTTCCAATTAGGTGATTTTAAAATTTAAAGATATGCTTCATATTGATGATTTTAATTGCCGGAAGAAATAATATCTGGATCAAATGAAAGGGAAAGTCGGTATTCTGTACCCTTCCTCATAATCAGGGGGTGGTCCCTTTCTAATGTTTGAATGTAATTAATTTTCCCATAATAAGTTCTATATTTTAAATCTTGGCTAACGGTTTCGGTTGATTTCCATTTAGATTGAAAATCGTCTCGAAGGATCATTGCTTTATGCCCATTATCTCCAAGCCTTAATGAAGTCCCTAGCTTATATTTGCTATGGGGGGCGGAAAGCACGATAGAGTACCTAAAATGATCGAGCTTAATTTGATTTTTGACTTGAAAAATATATTCAACATTAATGCATTTTCCGTGGAATGACCAAATTACACGGGATGATCCAATTCCATTTATAATTTCAGCCTCCTTAGTAATTAAATCAGGTTGATTATAGGAAAACTGCAAGGCGTTTCTAAGCCCTACCTTTGTTGTGCAGTTTTTACCATAAAAAGCAGGGATGATGGTTTTGCTGCCAAAAGTAAGTTCAGGAGTCATTATAGGCATATAGTGATTGACGGGCCAATCGAATATTCCAGGTGAATGAGGAAATGCCAAGTAGTCTGAATTTGAATTCTCTGTTTTATTTGGTGCTATTAAAGGCAATTGGAATGCGAAGCCAGATTTTGGATCTTGATAAAGGAAAAGCCCTTGTTCTTTTTTTGAAGTTTTGTTAAAAACTACAAATCTTCCAACTTTTTTTGGATGAATCTGAGTTTCGGAGGAATAACTATTTCCAATTGATTTAATTAATCTTGACCATTGGCAAAGATAACGAGCTGCATCAAAATTCGCTACACGATTTGTTTGTTGATTGGTTGTATTTCTTTCCGAGTCCTTGATTACTAAATAGCCATGCTCTTGATCAAGGTATGTAATGAAAAAGTTTAAAAATAACTTTTTTACTGTATCTTGATATAGACTTGCTTGATGCTTAGGGATCCATCCATCACGCATTGCTTGTAATAAAATACTAATTGAGTGCATTTGACCATATGCTCCTACCGATCTGCCATAGCACCACCCAGAACCATCTTGCCTTACCATATCAGGAATTAACTTAATGTATTTCTCCGCTTTTGTCCTTAAGCTTGCTAGCTTTCTGTCTCGTAGGTTGATATTTGAATGCAATTGTAAAGCTTGTCGTATAAAAATAAATGATAGAGGACCATATATGTCAAATGTACCAGCTAGACTTGGTGATTCCGGATCATAATCATCAAAATATCCAGAGGTCGAATATCTATCGATGCGATTAAGGAAGCGATCTATTAATTTCCCCGTTTCATCTTTTTTTGATAATCCTAAGCTATATCGTGCAACAGATTTTGCGATGTTAAATGCCTGGAAATGATTCTCGTAATCATTCCTCTCTAGCAACTTTTCATCGAGTTTAAGTTGAGTCGGTGTGAGCAAACGTTCCCATACTGGATTCCTATCCTTTGCAGAACCAAAAGATGTAAGGCCTAGTGCAGTGCAGGCTAAACCGCTTTCATCGCCATTTTTGCTAAAAGCTTGGGCAGTAATTGTTCTAGCAGATAGGTCGATTAAATCGTAATTTCCTAAAAAATTTTCATTTGTTGCTCTATGATATTCACCAAGTGCAAATGCCGCACGTCCTGAATCATTGCCTTGACTGCTTTCATTCGGGAGAGGCTTAATTTCCCCGTTTTCTTCAATAGATTCTAAATTTTGATTTAGAATTGATTCTGCCATATCAAGGCATTGTTCTGCAAAATTTTCCATTTAATAAATTAATCTTTAGCTGTACAATTTGATGAATAGCTAGTAGCTTATGTCAACTTGGTATTACAAAAATGTTTATTTTTATCCTATGAAGTTGGCGAAAGATACATTTTATTCGAACTATAAAATATAAACTTAGGAATTTATAATGGATACTCTATCAAAGGAAAGCCGGAGATTTAAGCCCTTAGATGATTTTATTTTAAAAGCCAAAATATCTGGATTAGATGAGTATAATTCTCTATATAAAAAAAGTATAAGTAGCCCTTTGGAGTTTTGGTCTGACGCAGCTGAGGAGCTTGATTGGTTTAAGCCTTGGAATAAAGTATTAGATTCTTCGAACGCTCCATTTTACAAATG
>CAJWMY010000051.1 GCA_913044165.1 uncultured Puniceicoccaceae bacterium | reverse complement strand
TTGATTCCATTTCTGTAATCCGCGGCAAATGCGTGGTGGTAATTATGGTAACCTTCTCCAAATGTTAAAAGTGCCATAGCTGCATTATCTACAGCAGTTAATTCTCTCGAATATGTTTTAGATCCAAATGTATGGCAAAGAGAATTAATAAACCAAGTACAGTGTTGAACCATTGCAATTCTTAGAAGAAAGCCGAAATAAAAAGCTGCAAGCGGTTCCATAAATAGGCATCCAAACCAAACAACTAAAGCGTTAGCTATTAAGACAAGTGGAATGTAATACTTGTCTTGAAACATTACCCTTGGGTTCTTAAGCAAGTCAGGAACAAGTTTAGGGTCAAATTTCCTTTCATAATCGAATAGCCATAAAATATGGGCATACCAAAACCCTTTATTTATGGAATAGGGATCTTCGTCAGTGTCTACGTGATTGTGGTGTAATCTATGATCAAATGACCATTTAAGTGCGGACATTTCAAATGCCAAAAGTGAGCTTATTAAGACTGCCCATTCAAAAATTGGTTTTGCGGTGTAAGCCCTATGAGAAAATAATCGATGATAACCTACAGTAATTGACATGCCACCAATAATATATGTTATTATGCAAAATAGAAGCGCACCCCAGGAAAATACGCTTATTACTAATGGCAATAATGCAACTAGAGCTAAGTGATAGAGTACGACAAAGATGAATATTTCCCAGTTTTTTATTTTCATATAATAATTTTTTTGTGCATGAAATCTTTTATTCAGGAATAGTTTAAATTGTGCAATTAATATCAAAGAATGTGATGAAATATCTTCTTAGACGAGGTTAATAAAGCATAATTGTTATAAAATGCAAGGTTTGAGCAGAAATCTCAAAACTTTATAAATTTCTTCTAATAATTGATTTTTTCAGCTTTAACACTTGCATTCAAAACTTAAGCTAATAAATACGAGTTTCTTTCATATTAATTAACAAAAGAATATAATACTATGGCTACAAAAATAGGAATTAATGGATTCGGCCGCATTGGTCGTCTTGTCTTTCGATCATTAGTCGAAAAAGGACTACTTGGAACCGAGGTGGAGGTTGTTGCAATCAACGATCTAGTTCCGGCTGAAAATCTTGCATATCTTCTCAAATACGACACAACTCAAGGGCGTTTCAAAGGTACCGTTGAAGCTAAAGGAGACGATACACTTGTGGTAAACGGCAATGAAATAAAAACTTTAGCATTAAGAGCAACACCATCCGAATTGCCATGGAAAGAATATGGGGTAGATATCGTCATCGAGTCAACGGGCTTATTTGTACAAGATACAATGGCTCAAGGTCATATTGATGCAGGTGCAAAGAAAGTAATAATTTCTGCACCTGGCAAAGGTGATGGTGTTAAAACAGTTGTTCTTGGTGTCAATGATGATACTTTAACTCCAAATGATGCGATTATCTCTAATGCGTCATGTACAACTAACTGCCTTGCTCCAATTACCAAGGTCATACTTGAGAATTTTGGAATAGCGGAAGGCTTAATGACTACTGTTCATAGTTATACAGCGACTCAAAAAACAGTAGACGGGCCTTCGCCGAAAGACATGAAGGGAGGGCGTACTGCAGCATTAAATATTATTCCTTCTGGTACAGGTGCGGCTAAAGCAGTTGGCCTTGTAATTCCTGAAGTGAATGGCAAGTTAACAGGAATGGCATTTAGAGTGCCGACCCCAACAGTTTCCGCAGTAGATTTAACTGTCAAAACAGAGAAAAGCACTTCTTACGAAGAGATCTGTAAAAAAATGAAAGAAGCTTCAGAAGGTTCGCTAAAAGGGATACTTGGCTATACTGAAGATCAAGTAGTTTCGTCAGATTTTATCCATGATGAATCAAGCTCTGTTTTTGATGCAGGTTCAGGTATAGGATTAAGTGATACATTCTTCAAATTAGTTTCTTGGTACGACAATGAGTGGGGCTATTCAAACCGAGTAGTTGAATTATTACAGAAAGTATCTAAGTTTTTATAAAATAATAATTTAACTTTCTTGCGTGCACCGTAGTATTTTCTTTATTGCGGTGCATTATTATTTCTACACATTATAGATTTCTTTTAATATCAACAAAAATAATTTTAAGTTAAGTCATTATGGCTATTAAAACAATTAAAGATGTTCATTTGGCAGGTATGAGAGTTCTTGTGCGTTGTGATTTTAACGTGCCTTTGAAAGAAGGGGAGATTACCGATGATTCTAGAATTATTGCAGCGATTCCAACTATTCAACATCTAGTTGATCAATCAGCTCGCGTAATCCTGTGCAGTCATCTAGGTAGACCCAAAGGAAAACAAGTTTCAGAGATGAGTTTAGCTCCTATAGCCGAGTCATTATCTAGTAAATTAAGCCAGCCAGTAACATTTATTGAAGACTGTATTGGTCCTGCAGTTGAGGAAGAAGTTAGTAGAATTGGAGATGGAGAAATTGCGCTCTTAGAGAATGTTCGTTTTTATCCTGGAGAGGAGAGTAATGATCAGGACTTTTCTATTTCATTGGCTGAATTAGCAGATGCCTATGTTAATGATGCTTTTGGCACTGCTCACCGAGCTCACGCTTCTACTGAAGGAGTGACCCATCATTTATCTCCTTGTGTAAGTGGATTTTTAATTGAGAAAGAGCTTGCTTATTTAGGTGGAAAAACAGCGAATCCAGAGAGACCCTTCACTGTTATCTTAGGTGGTGCTAAGGTTTCTGATAAAATTAAGGTAATTGATGAACTTTTAGAAAAAGCCGATACAATTATTATTGGGGGCGCTATGGCTTATACATTTGCGCTTGCTGAAGGCCGCAGCATCGGAGAATCGTTAAGCGAAAAAGAGCATATATCAACTGCCAAAGCTGCTCTTGAAAAAGCTAAAGCTAAAGGAGTAAAATTTATACTCCCAGTAGATAATTTAGCTGTTAAGGACTTAGATTTTAAGGCTAGTAGTTTTAGTGATTCTAAATATTTTGAAGGAAATATTGAAGATGGTTGGGAAGGAGTTGATATTGGGCCTAAAAGTATTGCTTTATTTAAAGAAGAGGTTGCTTCAGCAAAAACAGTTCTATGGAATGGGCCCATGGGAATTTTTGAAATTGATGCTTGTAATAAAGGAACATTTGCAGTGGCGGAAACTGTGGCTCAAGGTGAATGCATTTCTATCATTGGGGGAGGTGACTCGGTAAAAGCTATCAAGATGTCAGGCTTCGCAGATAAGGTCACGTTTATGAGTACAGGAGGAGGAGCTTCTTTAGAATTTTTAGAGGGTAAAGAATTGCCAGGAGTTTATGCTTTAGATATCAAGCATAACGAATAGTTATAAATCAATAATCAATATGAGCACTTTAGCACGAAAATTACTAATCGCAGGAAATTGGAAAATGAACTTAAACTCCGCGGAGGCGTCTGAGTTAGCCGATAGTATTGTCAATCAAGTTGGTACTCAAATGGAAGTAGCAGTCTGTATATGTCCAACTTTTACTTCATTAGAAGCTGTTTCTAAAAGGGTGGTAGATTCAAATATAGGACTCGGCGCACAAAATATGCATTTCGAGAACTCGGGTGCCTTTACAGGTGAAATTTCAGCAGAGATGTTACGACACTTATTTGTTAGTTACGTAATTATTGGACATAGTGAGCGTCGAGACTACTTTAATGAGGACGATAATCTTGTAAATCAAAAGACTATAGCCGCTTTAGAAGCTAGCCTAAAACCAATTGTTTGTATTGGTGAGACATTAAATGAGCGCGATTCAGGGCAATTAGAGTCGGTCATTCATCGACAATTAGAAGGTGCTCTCCTTGGGGTTAGCCCCAATCATGCAGATCAACTAGTCATTGCTTATGAGCCGGTATGGGCAATAGGTACGGGAAAGACAGCTACCCCAGAAGATGCCGAATCTGTGCATTCCTTTATTCGTAAATTATTGTCAGATATTTTAGGTATCGAAGCAGCAAACAAAGTTCGTATTCTCTATGGAGGCTCTATGAAGCCAGAAAATGCGGAGGCATTACTTTCTCAAAAAAACATTGATGGTGGGTTAATTGGGGGTGCTTCACTTAAAGCCCACGCTTTTACATCTATTGTAGATAGTGCGATTAAGTTGTCGTCCTGATTAAATGCTTCACATTGTTCTTTATAATCCAGAAATACCTCAAAATACAGGAAATATAGGGCGTCTTTGTGCGATTTCCAGTTTGCGATTACATTTAATCCGACCATTGGGATTCACTCTAACAGATAAGTATTTAAAGCGTAGTGGTATGGATTATTGGGAGTCCTTAGATAAGCATATCCATAATGATTGGGATCAATTTCAAAAGAGCCATTTTGCACCTCAGCGCCTATGGCTTTTTACTACAAAAGTAAAAAAACGTTATTGGGATGTATGCTTTAAAGATGGAGATGGATTACTTTTCGGCAGTGAAGGTGGTGGTGTCCCTCAATGGGTTCATGATCAAATAGATTCTCGGAGGGTTACTATTCCCCATATCAATAATCAAATGCGTTCTTTAAACTTAGCAACTTCTGTTGGTATTGGGGCCTTTGAAGCCCTGAGACAAATAGACAAAAGTGCTTAATTTTCTAGCGAGGCTATAATTGCTTTACTAATGTAATTGCTGATGCCTTTTTTGCTCTTGTGCCATTCAATTCCTGATTGGGCTAAATCTTTTCGTTTTTTTGGATCTTGTGCGAGCTCTATAATCTTTTCAGAGAAAAGATTACTATCCGGAATCTGAATTCCGGCAGAGACACTTTTTAAATCATCTATGATATTTGCAAAATTGGACATGTTCGGCCCGGTAATAATTGGTACACCTTGAGCAACGGCTTCGATTGGAGTTTGTCCTCCTCTATTAGGAGGCATACTCTTACCGATAAATGCAAGGTCTGCTAAACGAATCAGTTTCGATAAATTTCCAGTTTTATCAGATAGGAAAATAGCGGCATTGTGTTTTTCTAAAGCAGCTAATTCTATATCACTAGCTAAGATCCATTTCAATTTTTGTTCTTTTAGTAATTTAATAATAGATGCTTTTCGTTCAACATGCCTTGGCACTATGATGAGACGACAATCAATACCCGCTTTGATGCATGCTTTTTGCGCCGAGAGTAAAAGAGCTTCTTCACCCGGCCATGTTGAAGCGCCTATAAGGATGAATTCTTTTTCTTTAACTTTTTCAGTGATTAAGAATAGCTTATTTATGCATTCATGTTTCTCTTCCTCTGAAAGCGGATAAGGAAAAGGTACATCAAGTTTTATATTTCCAATAATTGAATCAGGCTTTACTCCGAGGGCAATAAAACGGTCAAAGTCAATTTGAGTTGCGGAATAAATAGTTTTAACGTTAGAAAAAAGGAAATGAGCGAAAGGTTTAAAGGCTTTCAAGCGTTTGAAGGATGAATTTGAAAGCCTCGCATTAATAATAAAAACAGGAGTTTTATTTTTACTTGCTTGAGCTAAATGTTCAGGCCACAGCTCACTTTCTGCCAATAAAATACAATCAGGCTGAAGTCTTGACCAAGCAATTTTTGAGAAAATCCAGAAATCAATTGGGAAAAGGCCCACAAGCTTAATTTTTTTATCGTAACGTTCTTTTGCAGCTTGATAGCCAGTACTCGTTGTTGTTGTTAAAATAATCTCAACTTGTTCCGTTTCCATAAGTTGATCAATTAGGGTTTCGATTGCTAGAATTTCACCAATACTTACTGCCTGAATCCAAATACGTTTTTTGCCCTTAGTTTTATCTAAAGACGTTTGATTTTTTTTTGGTAGTTTTGGCAGAAAACCAAAACGCTGTTTCCAGTCCTCGAGTAAGCCATCACGACGTAACTTTCTACCAATAAAATAAGGTGAAGCTAGAAGCATTAATGGCAATGCAATTAATCGGTAAAAATAAATCATGAAAAATTATGGATATTATTTAATTTTATGATCCTATTTTGTGCTCTTATTCCAAGTTTATTTTTTAGGCTCTAAGCATTATTAGTAAGGATGAATTAAAATCATATTTAAAGCTTTAGTTGTTTTGGCTGTATATAAAATATTGCTTTTAATTAATAAAAGGGCATAGCTTTAAAGAAATCAAATAAGTTACGGAGAGATGACAGAGTGGCCGATTGTGCATCCCTGGAAAGGATGTGTGGGGGAAACTCCACCGAGGGTTCGAATCCCTCTCTCTCCGCCATTTTATACCTCATAAATTAGGGGTTTTGGCAAAAAATTTAACAAAAACACCCCGAAAACACCGCCAAATTATTCCGCCATCTTAAAACGGAAGAACTTGGTATCTGTATCTGCTGGTATAGTCATAATGGCTGGATCACCCTTATCTTGCCATGTTTCAAGATCAGAGCTTTCTTCCAACTACAACAGTCCCAAAAGTAACAGAACTCGAAAAAGGATATACCCCTTTTTTAATCCAAATCTCATCATTAGGATTATCTGCATCAGAAAGAGCATCCTGTAGTTGTTTGTAAGGACTTTGCCATGAACTACCATCACCGCCTAAAAATGGTTGGTTACCATCAACGTATATGATTTTGGCATTCAAAGAAGCTAACGAAAACATAAACAATACAGGCAAGTAGATATTCATTAAATAATAACTAACGCCATATACTTTTAAGAAAAGAAAAAACCGCAAAACTTTGAAAGGACGCTCCCCCAAGAATATCTGGCAGAATGAAGAATTGTGTTTTTTGAAAAATGGGTTGGGTGGTATTGTACTTTAGAGCTCTTTTTATTTTTACAAAATTGGGCAAAATCTGTATAGTAGGATTTCATTCATAAATGTCTATTAAGGTTACAACTCAAGATTTTATAAATAAGGCCAAGAAAGTCCATGGCTCAAGGTATCGCTATGATAAGGTAAATTATGTGAAGGCTATTAA
>CAJWMY010000050.1 GCA_913044165.1 uncultured Puniceicoccaceae bacterium | reverse complement strand
GGAACAAGAGCTTTGATCTCCTCTTAAAGTTCATGCTCACCTTCATCAAGTACCTTGACTCGAGATTGATAGCTCTTTTCCAACTCTTACGCGTAGTCTCGATATTCTCTAGTTCTTTTTCTCTTTGGTTTCGCTTGATTCTACTGATTAGTAGGGTATGCAGATGAATGACTATTTTTCTAAATAAAAAAATTAATCTTTCATATAATTTGAAATTCTTCAGAGAATGTAGTTGATAATTGATCTGCAAAACGTGCAGCAGCAAGTGGTAAAGTCCTACTCCTCATTTGAGCAAGATGAAGTAACCCGTCTTGAACTCCTGGAAGAATTAATGGAACACTAATAAGATTTTCGCCAATTTGATCTGAAGGTACCCCAATTTGAATTTCAAAGGAAATGGCGTTTTCCTGAAGCATTACGAAATTACGTAAGAAGATATAACTCTCTGCTTCAACAGTTGGCTGTAGTTTCCTGGATTGGCTATCAGCTGCTAATTCCAACATATGACGAACTGCGTAGGGTTGAGAAGGAAGAGCAAGTGGATAATCATGGCATTGATTAAATTTAAGTGTATGAGCCTTTGCTAATGGATGATTCTTAGACATAACAGCATTTATTGGCTGCTTAACTGTGACAATAGTATGAGAATCCAGTGATTTTAAAGGCTCGAATACTAATGCCAAGTCCGCAGAGAAGTCCAAGAGGGATTGAGCTGCTTTCTCTCCATCACCGATTTTTATATCAAAAGTCACACCAGGGAAATTATTCTGATAACGTTTGATTTGAGAAGGTAAGAAATATGGTAATAAAGCTTGACTGCAAACTATTGAGACATTACCTACTCTCATATCTGACAGCTCTGCAAGTTGAGATTGAAGATGAGCAACATCAGCTAATTGATTTCTAAATAATTCTATTAGTAACTTACCAGCATTATTTAAGCGCATTCCTTTTGAATGTCGTTCGAAAATTTCAATGTCTAATTCTTCTTCTAATGCCAAGATCCTTCTGTTTAACGCTGAAGGTGTAATCGATAGTTGCTCTGATGCTTTACGTATTGATCCTGTTCTGGCAATTGCATCAACATATCTATTGATTTGAAGATTCTTCATAAGACTCACCAACTACAAAAGTGTTGATTTATTCGTACATAAATATTATACGAATAATAAGAGTAATAAAAAGTACATTTAGAAGAGCTAAAGCCTTAATAGGTATACATGAACACACTTTTACTAAATTAATATATATAAAATCTTTGATAACAGAAAAAATAGCAAAATAAGTACATGAGTTTTTTGCAACAGGTAGTCAATATATGTTGTGTTTTTCGTATCCATAAACACAGTCGCTGGCAATAATATCCTTTAGTTTGCCTTCAGTAGTTTTATTTATCTTTGACGAATATAAAGACAACTTCAGAATTAGAAGACCGTGTATTAAGTCATATATGCGAAGAGCATTGGCTAAAGCTAAGCAAAGAACTAATACGTACAGGGCAGCCACGATCAGGTGATCCCTTAGACCCTGACCTGCCACCAGGGGAAGAGGAGGCGATTGCAATGCTAGTAGCAGGAAAACTAGAGGCTATTGGAATGAAGGTAGAAAAATATGAAAGTATGCCACATAGACCAAATGTAGTAGGCGTAATAAAAGGCTCTGGTAAAGGACCAGTTTTGATGATGAATGATCATTTGGATACATACCCAGTAGTAGAGCCACACAAATGGGACAAGACAAATTTCGATCCATTTAATGCAACTCGAGACGGAGATGTTTTATATGGTCGCGGGACGTCAGATACAAGAGGAAATATGGCATCGGCAATTCTTGCTGCACAAGCTTTAGTAAAGGAAGGTGTCAAGTTGGAAGGTGACCTTATGTATTGTTTTTGTGTTGACGAAGAAAGAAATGGAACACACGGATCAATTTTTCTTACCAAAGAGATAGGCATAACAGCAGATTACTCAATAACAGCCGAACCTACAGCCTGGGGGACAGTTGAAGACAATAACTGGGGAATGAACCTATCGACAGCTAATGCTGGCCATTGTCTTATAGAAATTGTTATTACGGGAGAAAAGGCTCATATATGGCGTCCTGATACAAGTAAAAATGCAATTGTTGAGGCAGCAAGGCTAATTCCAAGTATAGAAAAAATGAAATTCAATCATACAGAGACTGATTTCATGGGGCATACACCCCCTTGTACCACAATCGTACGTATCAGAGGTGGATTGTCTGGGGAGATGGAGTTTTCTCCTGATGAATGCACAATCACTCTCGCAGTTGTAGGAATAGTTCCTGGTATGAGTATGGGTAGCATTATTAGAGATATCAATGAGGTTATTGCAACTGAATTAAATGATTCAAGTTCTATTAGTTTCGAAGTAAAAAAAGTTAAAGACTCATTATTTGTAGAAGCGACTGAACCAGTGCCAATAAATGAAGAACCATGTCGATCAATTAGCAAAGTTTATTCAAAACTAATGGATGGAAAGATACCTATACCTAATAGAAAAAATGCTTTTAATGACACGATTCGATTGCGTGAAGCAGGAATAAATGCAGTCACAATTGGTCCAGGAGAGGACGGATGGTCTCCAGATAACGAAAGTATATCGATTACAAAAGCAGTTATGGCTTCAAAAATATATGCATTAACGATTATGGAGATTCTTAAAGTTCAAACTGATGAAAATGAATAAAGATAAAACAAAAGTAAATAAGACTACCGGAATACTTCGACTAATTCCTTCTTTTATGAGGAAGCGTTCTTTCGGTTATTCAATGCTGACCGTTGACGTATTATTTATTCTTTGGATAGTTCTAACAAGTACTGGCATTGCAGACGAATTATTCCTTCCTGGACCACTTAAAGTATGGCAAGCTTTTATTACTGTTGCGACTGAGGGGTATCAAGGAAGCACACTATTAGTACATGTCATAACAAGTTTAAATCGTATACTTATAGCTTTTGGAATTGCATGTCTTATAGGAATACCACTTGGGATCTTAATGGGTGCCTCTAAAATTGCGAGATCACTACTAAACCCCTTAATTGAGTTTTATAGACCGCTACCTCCTCTTGGACTTTATACACTTTTAGTTATGTGGTTGGGAATTGGAGAAGAATCAAAATTAGCCTTGTTATTCTTAGCTGCTCTTCCAGGATTAATTATTGCCACTATTCAAGCCGTACAAAATATTGATCCTGTATACCTCCGTGTTGCTCGTGGTTTGGGTGCATCCCAAAAGACAATCCTTTTTTCGGTATATCTTCCAGCGGCGGGACCAACAATATTAGCAGGGATGAGAATATCTCTTGGGTTTACTTATACAGTGCTTGTTGCGGCTGAAATAGTAGCTGCCACTGCCGGCATTGGTTGGATGATTTGGGATGCCGCGAAGTTTCTTCTTTCAGACGTTGTAATCATGGGATTAATTGTTTTAGGACTCACCGGAGTAGGACTTGATTTATTAATGCGCCTAATTGGGCGAATACTTATGCCTTGGGACCAAAGATCAGGTTCTAAGGCATAACTAAATTAAACTCCTCACTTTTTACCTAAAATCAATGAAAAACCTATTTCAAAATTTCTCAAAGACTATTCTTTGTAGTCTTTCTCTTCTTTCAATGAGTCTAGTATCGCTTCCAAAGGCCTTAGCAGAGAAACCAAAAGAAATTACTATTGGATATCTTAATCTTGTTAATGCTCAGTTGGTAACTAAGAATCTAGGATTAGTAGCTAAGGAAATGCCAGGTGTAAAAATTAATTACATAAAAGTAGGTGGCGGTGGGGATATGTTAAGAGCTATAGCCGCAGATCAAGTAGACTTTGGAGGACTAGGTAATCCACCTACAGCCATAGGTGTAACGAAAGGATTACCTATTAAAGGAACAATGGTCCTCAATATGCTTGATTTCGTAGAAGCAATGGTTGTAAGAACAGATGCAAATATTAAATCATTCAAAGATCTTGAAGGGAAAACCATAGCGGCTCCATTTGGATCAACGACTCATTATTTACTGCTTCAAGCACTAAAAGATGAAGGAATTGATCCAGCATCAATGAAAATATTAGATTTAAGGCCTGCTGATATAGCTGCTGCATGGGCAAGGGGAGATATTGATGCCGCTTGGTTTTGGGAACCCAATCTCGATAAAGCAGTCAAAAGAGGAGGGAATATTTTCATGACTTCCGGGATTATGGAGAAACGTGGATATCCAACTTGGGATGTTGGAGTAGTGATGAATGATTTTGCTGAAAAATATCCAGAATACGTCAATAAGTTTGTAAAGGCTGAGTGTGATGGTATCGACTACTGGATAAAGAATCCTGAGAAGACTGCAGCAATAATTGCTGAAGAACTTTCATTGTCTTTAGATGATGCGACACGTATGATGAAAGGTACAGAAATGGTTCCATGTGATAAACAATTGACAGCTCAGTATATGGGCACAACAGGTAAAATCGGAGGTTTTGCAGATACACTCGTTAAGACATCCAAATTCTTAGTATCAGAAAAACGTCTACCAGTACAACTCACTAGAACTTCTTATGAAAGATTTCTTGATCCTTCATATTTAGAAAATGTAGTTGGTAAATAATTAATCATTTTACTTAGGGAACATAACTTTGTTCCCTAAAACTTTTTTAAATTAAATACTTATCATTAATTGAAATTGGATCTTAACTTCACTCTTAGTTCATTACGTAACTCTTACGAAATTGGAAATGTAACTCCAGAAATCATTATCAATGAAGTATTTAATAGGATTGAAAATGACTCACATGATGCAATCTGGATTTCATTACGTGATAAGACTAAATTATTTGAAATAGTTTCTAGCTTAAAATATATTCATTCTAAAAGCCTACCTCTTTACGGTATACCATTTTCTGTTAAGGACAATATAGATGTTGAGGGACTCCCAACCACTGCGGCATGTCCATCTTTTTCATATACGGCAAAAAAATCAGCAACCATTGTAGAACAGCTTGAAAAAGCTGGAGCAATTTGCATAGGCAAAACTAATATGGATCAATTTGCTACTGGACTAAATGGTACACGTTCACCTTATGGTTCATGCGGTTCGGCCTTTAACCCAATGATGGTAGCCGGTGGCTCTAGTTCTGGTTCAGCTGTATCTGTTGCCTTACAACAAGTCTGCTTTTCTATTGGAACAGATACTGGTGGATCAGGTCGTATTCCAGCCGGACTTAATAATATTGTTGGTCTGAAGCCTACTGTTGGAATTTTAAGTTCAAATGGATTAGTTCCATGTTGCCCAAGCTTAGACTGTCCTTCTATTTTTTCATTGAATGTTGAAGATGCGATAGAGGTTGCAGAAATATTATTTCAGACTAACAGTTCTGATCCTAGTCTTCGATACGACTATAAAAAAAGTTCGTTTAATCTTACAAAAATAAAAAATTCATTTAATGTCTATATTCCACAAAAAAATCAACTAGAGTTTTTTGGAAATGAAGAAGGTAAGACTCTTTATGAAAATGCAATTGTTAATTTTTCCTCATTAGGAGGTGTAATAAAGTATATAGATTATGAGCCTTTTCTTGAAGCTAGCAAGCTACTATTTGATGGTCCCTGGGTAGCAGACAGATACGCTTCAATTGGTTCTTTTATTCAACAAAATAAAGATAATGTACTAGATGTAACAAAAGAGGTAGTTGATAATGCTATTAAATGGAAAGCAGAAGACGTATTTAAGGCTATGGAAAAAATAAAAGTTATTAAAGCATTCATTCGTAGCAATATTGAAGAAAACGACTTTCTTGTCTTACCAACAGTACCAACGATTTACACTATTAAGGAAATGGAAAAAGATCCAATCCTTTTAAATAACCAGCATGGCTATTACTCCTATTTTGCAAATATCCTTGATCTATGTGCTATTTCAATACCAAGCAATTTTTATTCAATAGGTATGCCTTTCGGAATTACAATAATGGCTCATGCTTTTAAGGACTCACAAGTAGCAAGTCTTGGTAAAGCTTTTACTGATTTAATAGCTACTGCCCCTGGGAAGGAAAGAGATTCATGACACAAATAACAAGCTCTGTTTTGGATAAGGAATCATCAAATAGAAAAGAATTAACCAAGAAAGGAAGAGTAAAATTAGAAAATATATCTGTCAATTACAAAACAAGAGGTAATTTAGTAACAGCAATTGAAAATACTTCAATTGAAATTGAACCCGGAGAGTTTGTATGTTTATTAGGTCCATCTGGTTGTGGAAAGTCTACACTTCTTAATTGTGTTGCAGGGTTCGTAAAACCAAATTCAGGGCAAATTACTGTAGATGGTGAGCTGATAAAACAACCAGGTCCTGACAGAGGAATGGTGTTCCAACAATATTCGCTTTATCCGTGGAAAACAGTCATAGAGAATATTGCTTTTGGCCCCAAAGTTACTGGTAGAGGTTCTCAATCTCCTGAAACTACTGCAAATCATTTTTTAGAAATGATTGGATTAACAAAGTATGCAAAACACTATCCAAATGAATTGTCAGGTGGCATGCAACAACGAGTTGGGATTGCTCGTGCATTAGCTAACTATCCACGTGTTCTTTTGATGGACGAACCATTTGGGGCTCTTGACTCTCAAACAAGATTAATAATGCAGGAAAATTTATTACGTTTATGGAGAGAGTTTGGTACTACAGTGATTTTTGTGACACATGATGTTGACGAGGCTGTATTTCTCTCAGATAGAATAATTGTTATGAGCTCTAACCCCGGTCGAGTTATAAAGGATATTAAAATTAATTTAGAACGACCTAGGAACACGAATACGACTACTAGTACAAGATTTGTAGAATTAAGAAAGATATGCTTAGATTTAATAAGAGATGAAAGTTTAAAAGTTTTTGAATCTCAGAAAATATAAACTAGTTTTTAATAGCTAATTTATCTTATTTAACGAAAAGTGAATTTATTATTTTATTACTCATTTCATTAAAATAAAAACTATACTTTGAAGAAATAAAAGGATTTTTATTGTCTATT
>CAJWMY010000049.1 GCA_913044165.1 uncultured Puniceicoccaceae bacterium | reverse complement strand
AGAAAAAATTAATCCTCAAGAACTAGAGTCTTGTATCCGGGAATTAAATATGATCAAAGCAGTTATGGTAGTAGGCAAGCCATCTTTAGAATGGGGGGAAGAAGTGGTTGCTTTAATTGTTATAAAACAGAATTTAATGCAAAATTCTGTAGCGTCCACCATAAGAGCATATGCCAAGAAAAAGTTAGCAATATACAAAATTCCTAAGCATATTGTATTTACCAAGAAACTGCCTTTTCAAGAAAATGGTAAAGTAAATAAGGCAGCTTTAGAAATCTTATTAAAAAAGATTGATCAATCAGTTTAAAATTTAAAACTTGTCACTAGTGTGCATTGTCACTTGTTATAGGTTATGAAAATTTGTTGCATAGGCGCTGGCTATGTAGGAGGACCTACAATGGCTATTATTGCCCAAAAGTGTCCCCACATAGAAGTCACGGTCGTTGATATCAATAAAGATCGTATTGCTAGGTGGAATTCAGGAGATTTACCCGTATACGAACCAGGATTGGATAGCGTAGTTAGAGAGTGCTCTGGGAAAAATTTATATTTCTCTACTGACGTTGAAAAAGCGATTTTAGAGTCAGAAATTATTTTTCTATCAGTTAATACTCCAACGAAGACCTATGGCTTAGGAGCTGGGCGTGCTGCTGACTTAAAATACGTAGAGCGTTGTGCACGAAAGATTGCTGAAGTTGCAAAAGGTGATAAAATTGTTGTGGAAAAATCAACCCTTCCCGTACGAACAGCACAATCAATTAAAAAAATATTAACAGCAAACTCGGATGGTAGGAATTTTCAAATACTATCTAACCCAGAGTTTTTGGCTGAAGGGACTGCAATTCAAGATTTAGAATTTCCCGATAGGGTTCTAATTGGAGGAGATCAAAATAATGAAGGGCAGGTTGCGGTTAATACACTAGTTGACATTTATAAAAATTGGGTGCCCGCAGACAAAATTATTACAACAAATCTATGGTCCTCAGAATTATCGAAGCTCACAGCAAATGCATTTTTGGCACAGCGCATTTCTTCGATAAATTCAATTTCAGCACTATGTGAAGCCACGGGAGCAAATGTCAATGAAGTGGCTCATGCAATTGGCCGAGATAGCCGTATAGGCGAAAAGTTTTTAAAAGCATCTGTCGGATTTGGAGGTTCTTGTTTTCAGAAGGATATATTAAACTTAGTATATCTATGCGAACATTTTGGCCTACCTGAAGTGGCCACTTACTGGAATGGAGTAATTGAAATGAACGACTACCAAAAAAATCGTTTCACTCGAAACGTACTTTCTGAGCTATTCAATACAGCATCCGATAAAAAAATTGCACTTTTGGGGTTTGCTTTCAAAAAAGACACAAATGACACAAGAGAATCTGCAGCCATTTATGTTGGCAAAGATCTTTTAGAAGAAAGAGCAGAATTAGCTATATTTGATCCAAAAGTTCAGGAATCTCAAATTCGAGCAGACTTAAATTTGGATAAAAAAGATACAAATGTTATAGTCTATAAGGATCCATATGAAGCAGCAGAAGGGGCTTATGCCATTCTAATTTTGACAGAGTGGGATCAGTTCAAGGATTTGGATTTTGAAAAAATATATCGAGGGATGCGAAAGCCTGCATTTATTTATGATGGGAGAAATATATTAGACCTGGAGTCTCTAAAGACTATTGGTTTTAAAGCGATTGGAATTGGGCAAGGTTAATTCAATTTATTTATGATTATTCAACCAAAAATCCGTGGATTTGTTTGTATTACTTCTCATCCTGAGGGGTGTGCAAAAAAAGTTGCTCAAGAAATTACTAAAGCAAAAGCGACAACAATGTCTAAGGGACCTAAAAATGTCTTAGTAATAGGAGCTTCTACGGGCTATGGTTTATCCTCTAGAATTACAGCAGCATTTTCTTGTGGAGCAAGCACCATAGGCGTTTTTTTTGAGAGGCCTTCATTAAAAGGTAAGCCTGCAAGTGCAGGCTGGTACAATACTGTTGCATTTGAATCGGAAACAAAAGCAGCAGGTATATACACGAAAAGTTTTAATGGCGACGCTTTCTCAAACGAGCTAAAGAAAAAAGTAGTTAAAACCATTCAAGAGGATTGGGGGAAGGTAGATTGTGTGATTTATAGTCTGGCATCTCCTCGGAGAACTGACCCTAAAACAGAAATTACTTACAGATCTTGCTTAAAGCCAATAGGAGAAGCTTTTAGCAATCTTACATTAGATACGAGTAAAGGTTTGATCGAAACGATTTCTATAGGGCCAGCCAATGAAGAGGAAATTGAACACACGACCAAAGTTATGGGTGGCGAAGATTGGGAATTATGGATGGATGCGCTAGCTGAAGGGGGCGTCTTAACAGAGGATGCAAAATCTGTGGCATATTCTTATATTGGGCCAGAAGTAACTTGGCCTGTATATAAGAATGGTACAATCGGAACTGCTAAGTTAGATGTAGAACGCGCGAGCCGAGCAATCAAAAAGAAGCATGGGGTGGATGCTTTTGTTTCAGTGAATAAGGCTGTAGTAACTCAAGCGAGTTCGGCTATTCCCGTTGTTCCATTATATATTTCTATTCTTTTTAAAGTAATGAAGGCTAAAGGGACCCATGAAGGCTGCATCGAGCAAATTATCCGCCTATTTAAGGATCGACTGTATGAGGGCGAGCATCAATGTGACCAAATGGGTCGCATTCGATTGGATGATTTGGAAATGGACCCACAAGTTCAAGAGGAAGTTGCTTCTATTTGGCCTAAAGTTACAACGGAAAATATATATGATCTTTCTGACTTTGCTGCATACCAAAAAGAGTTTCTAGAGCTTTTTGGATTTGGCTTAGAGGGTGTAGACTACACGCAGGAGGTTGAAGTTGAACGATCAATTGAAAATTTAGTGGACTGATTTTTTAAGGTACCAAATATCAGCTTTCCCCTATGGGAAATAATTGGCTATGGCGTTTCAGGTATTAGCTGTTTGATAGTTAACCCTAAAACTTAGAAGGGAGGTTCTTCATCAAGAACAATATCAGAGGTATTTAAATTTGTGCCAGGCGAATCTTTAATTGAACCCAAGGATTCTATTTTCCAAGCATTTAAATTTACAAAGTATTTCTCGTTCCATTCGCGACAACTAATATCAAAATAAACTTTTACTTCCTGCCCAGGTTTGATCGAATTTAATAGTTCAATTTTATCTTTAAGGCATCCAAAGATTATGTTTTGCGGGTACTTGTCTGATTCGGTGGTCAATAGAAATTCTCGTTTCTTAAAGTCATTAGCAAAAGTTTGCACTTCAAAGATTTCTTTAATGGTTCCTGATATATCGAAAGGCATATTTTTTATTGGATTAAAATTTAAATAAAAGCTTAATTAAGGTACTTTCAAATTAATAATTAGGAAAGGCATTGACAGAAAATCTTTTTTTGTTGGGCTAAGTATTTTTTCCGGGGAGTAGCGCAGTCTGGTAGCGCATCTGGTTTGGGACCAGAGGGTCGCAGGTTCGAATCCTGTCTCCCCGACCATTTTATTAAAAGCTAGTTATAAGCAAAATGGTCGCTAAATCCCAAACAATAGACGCAGATTTATTTTTCAGTGACGGCAATCGCATCGAGCATTGGTGCCGTCTGTGGTAACATGATCTTATGAATGCTCGGATTTGCAACAACGACACCGTGACTTTTGAATAAGTCCACCGGATGACCATTAAAATCGGTAATCTTTGCTCCTGCTTCCTCGGCGATGACTAAGCCAGCAGCCATATCCCAAGGCTTTAATTGCATTTCGTAATATCCTATGACTGTTCCATCTGCGACTGAGCAAAAATCAATAGAAGCTGCACCAAAGCGGCGTACCCTTCCCGCAACCTTCAGAAAATTGGCAAGGGCTTTTGAAAGATGTTCTGCACGTATCGCTCGATCATAAGGAAAGCCAGTCACTATAACTCCTTCGGAAAGTAGAGATTTGATACTGACTTGGATCGGATCGCCATTTTTTGTAGCACCGTGTCCTTTGATTGCTCGGTAGCGTTTGTTTAAGGACGGGGCAGACACAATCCCTGCCACAGGCGTATTTTGATAGATAATACCCACTGATATCCCCCAATGGTGTAGACTATTTGCATAATTAACTGTTCCATCGATTGGATCGATCACCCAAGTAAAGGATTCAGAATCTTGCGCACCACAATTCGTTCCTTCTTCTGCCACGATGGCATCTTTTGGAAAATGTTTTTGAATCGCTGAAGTGATTATTTTTTCGGAGTGAAGGTCGGCTTCCGTGACTAAATCAAAAATGTTGGTCTTGGTTTTTTTGGCATTAGAGGTGCCCTGTAAGTCCAAAACATCTTTTTCTAATTGAGGAAGTAGGGCTTCAATTATAGATAAGCGATCGGTCAATGCATTTGATATGTCGCTAGTAAGATTGGCCATTCGCTTTATTTTTTAGGCTCAATCGAATTAAAAATAAATGAGGCAACCAAACCTGCGAATATTTGTGTAACGGTATAAATTGCAAACAGTTTAAGATCTATCACTTGATGAATCAATAGTCCAACATTCACAGCTGGATTAAATGAAGCACCTGAAATAGAGCCAACGGAAAACGCTCCAGTGGCGACAACAAAACCAATTGCTATCCCATAAAATCCGTTGCCTGCAGTTCCTTTAGCAAGGGCGACATTTAAAATGACCCAGACTAAGGCAAAGGTGAATAAGAATTCACTGAAGATGGCCGGAATTAATTGAAAGCTTTCTGAATGCTGAAAGCCCGTGCTGTTATCAATAATTGCTTGTAAGGGGGTTGGGGCAATTATAAGTGCGGCATAGGCAGCTAGTACGGCACCTGCAATAACAACAATACAATAAAAAAGTGATTCTTTTGCTGGTTGATTTTTGGTCGCGAAAAAAGCCACAGTTACTGCCGGATTAAAATGAGCTTTCGAACGAAATCCTGAAGCAAAGACAATAGCCGTGAGACCTAGACCAATGGCAATGGGTGCCAAGTCGGCCGCAAATCCTGCGAGGGCAGACAAGCTGATAATAAGATAGAGGAAAAAAGTTCCTATGAATTCAGTGACGAGTTTAGCTTTCATAATAGGTGGTTAAAAATTATTGTGCGTCTCTGTAGCCTGAAACATAGGCTTCAAAAACAAGTTTGATTTGATCGCGAATACGGCGAAAGGCGTCCATTTCAGATTCTCCTTCTTGCATAGCGTGTGGGGGATCTTCAAAGGACCAGTGATAACTTTTGGGAGAGTTGGGAAATACAGGGCAAGCTTCTTTTGCATTATCACAGACAGTGATCACGGTATCGATGCCAGAGTTTAAATAAAGGTCTAAGTGGTCTGAAGTATGATGAGAAATATCAATATTTATTTCTTTCAAAGCTTCGATCGCGGAGGGATGGACTTCCCCTTTAGGGTTGGATCCGGCAGAAAATATTTCAAATAGATCACTGGCAGAATTTCTTAAGATGCCTTCTGCCATGTGAGAGCGGCAGGAATTACCAGTACAGAGAATGAGAATTTTGGGCTTCGTCATGATTTGGCTTAAAAGATTTTATTACAGATGAATAGAAAAGAAATAATCGTAAAAAACGCAATGCCAATGTAACTAATAATTTTTATCCAAGTGGCAGGCTGATGCTTAGGGGAAACATTTGAGCCAGTCATAACTTTAAGGTTTATCCAAGCGAGAATCGGGGAAGATAAGAAAGCTACCGTAGCAGCAAAACTTAGTAAGGACATTAAATTTTTAACAAATAGCAGAAGAATAAGTGATGCAACTAAAGCATAGATGACTAGCATCAAAGAATAGTGCTTTTTTTTAACTGGGTTAGTTGTGGAAGAGGCGTCTTTTAATAAAAGAAAGCTCGTGGCAAGAGAACGGGGATATCCATCTAGGCAGGTTAGCGTAGTACTCAGCATGGTAAAAAATGCGGCTATAATGATAATAGGTTTAGCAAATGCCCCGATGGAACTTGTGTAGAGTTCAATAAATTGTTTAGAAAATTGAATGCCACTTTGAGGAATCTCTGCCCCTGTTTCAAATAAAGTAAGTGCTCCAAGGGCTAAAAATAAACAGGCCAATATTGTTGTGATTCCGTAGCCGATCGAGAAATCAATCACAACTTCTTTTGGCGAGGCTTTATGTTGGGTCTGTGCTTCACGACTGTGCATCCAAAGTGATGACCAAGTGGATAAATCAATCGGCGCTGGCATCCAACCAAGAAGACTAACAATGAAAGCTAATGAAGCCAGTGTGTATGGGTTGATCTCGGTTTTTGTAACTATCGCAGTGGTTGGATTTTGGTTCAATAGAGCAAGTACTACGGCAAGTATTGTACAGGCAGTCAAAATTAAGATAATCCATTTTGAAAGGCGATCGAGCACGGCATAATTCCCAAAGTAAAGAATTCCAGATAAAATCAGGAAAATAAGGATAGTCAGATGCGTAAGCTCTAAATTTAAAAATCCCAAAAAGGGCATGCTTAGCGACGCTGTGAGCATCCCCACGGCGGCTATATTAATACTGCCCGTAAGCAAATTAATGGCGATGAAGGTTTTTAAATATATGGGACCCTGTCTTTTATAACCGGAAAGTAAGCTTTCTCCTGTGCTAGCAGTATAATTCTGCCCAAAATAAAAAAAGGGAAATTTCAAAAAATTGGCTAGTAGAACGAGCCCAAGTAATGTCCATCCATATTCTGCACCCGCACGAGTCGCCCAGACTAAATGAGAACCTCCTATAGCCGCACAAGCGATTAGAATGCCAGGCCCGAGAGTTTTAAGTAGATGTTCTGAATTAATCACTTTCTAATTTTCCGAACTTATGTTTTCAGACCAAAAAATAAAGCTAGAATTTCTTTAATTCAAAAAAATAGTATTCAAGGTCTTGAAAATTAAATGGATATTTTTATTGTGAGGACAGCGTGAATACTTTTCCTTTTTATAAGTTATTCAATCTACTTTATAAATAAAGTAATGTAATTAATATAAACTAAATACACGATGGCTAAAGATTGGTTAGAAGGAATTGAGGATAGTTATGATGTAGTCGTGATAGGCTCTGGACTAGGCGGGTTGACTAGCGCGAATTATTTGGCTAAAAATGGGCATAAGGTACTATTGCTAGAGCACCACTATC
>CAJWMY010000048.1 GCA_913044165.1 uncultured Puniceicoccaceae bacterium | reverse complement strand
CTGCTTAATCAATTTAAAATTAATCGATTGTGTAGATTCTACGTAATTATGGACTGCTGAAGAACTAGTAAACAATACTAAATCAGTACCCTTGGCTTTAAATCGATTAAAATTACTATCTTCCGCTAAATTTGTCTTAATATTTTTATATAATGGCAAACGATCAACTATTGCTCGACCCTCATCGTTTAAGCGTTTGTACAGGGTATTAGTGTTTTTATTTCCAGTAACAAGGAGAACTTTAACATTATCCATGGACTGGTAATCTATTAAAGCACCAGCAAGTGAGTTTGCATTAGATTCATCAGGGACTAAATCTACTTTTAATTTATGGGCTTTTACTGCCCTTGAGGTAGATTGACCTACTACAGCAATTTTAGATAAGCCAAGGGAGCGAATATCTTGATACGCCTTGTACAATAACTCGAAGAAATGATGTACCCCGTTCGCACTAGTAAAAACAATCCATTCATAAGAACTGATGTCAGAGAATACATCTGTTATTATATTCTTATTATAATCCTTTTCAATCTTCATAAATGGCACTTCCAAAACATCTGCTCCATACATAGAAAGCAATTCCGACATAGCGCCTGCTTGTTGCCTAGGTCGTGGCACTAGTATAGATTTCCCAAAAAGCGGTTTCGACTCAAACCAATTTTGTTTTCCTCTTTCATTAACGACAGAGCCAACAAATACTATCGACGGAGCCTTTATTCCCATTTCTACCGATGAGTCTACTATTGTACTTAAATCAGCATAACAGCTTCTTTGATTTACATATGTACCATTTTCGATAATAGCCACTGGAGTATTATGAGACATGCCTCCTTTAATTAACTCTTCTACTATACGCTTAAGCTGACTAATGCCCATATAAATGCAGAGAGTAAGGTTTGACTTTGCATATTCCTTAAAGTCTAGATTTAGAGATGCCTTTTCAGGATTTTCATGACCTGTTAAAAAAACTATAGACGAACTTAAATCTCTATGAGAAATTGGAATACCTGCATAAGCAGCGCAGGCAATTGCAGAAGTTATACCTGGAATAATTTCATAATTTACACCTGCATCTTCTAAACTAGAAATCTCTTCAGAGGCACGACCGAAAACTAAAGGATCTCCACCTTTCAGACGAGCAACCGAATGAAATTTTAACCCCTCTTCAACCAACAAAGCATTGATCTCTGATTGTAAAATAGAATGTTGGCCAGATTTTTTTCCTACGAATACTTTTTTTGCATCATTCTTAGCCCATTTAAAAACTTCCTCATTTACGAGATTGTCATATATAATAACATCGGCTTGTTCTAAAATAGTTTTTGCTTTCAAAGATATCAGACCAATGTCCCCTGGACCAGCTCCCATAATGTATACTTTTCCTTTTTCTACTTTAAAAGTCATTTTATAATGGTCTTTTTTATTGATTTGATTATCTCCCGTCCATTGGCTATTGGGCTGCCTATACTATATGATCCTAGATCATAAATATTGTAATCAATTGACGGATGATATAAATGCAAATTATTCCCATCAAAATAAACACCAGCTGGGCTTTGACATCCTCCATCTAAAATTTTTAAACATTCTTTCTCAATCGTAACTGCCTCATATGTTTTGGGGCAATTAAACTGACTAAAGTAGCTTAAATCTTCGTTCCTGCAGACGATAGCTATTGCACCTTGCCCAGCGGCAGGAACCATAATTTCTTTTTCTAAATGAGTGAAGGTTAATCCTTTATATTCATTTATACCAAGGCGATTCAAACCTGCCTCTGCTAAAACAGTAGCATCAGCATATCCTTGTAATATTTTCTTTAGGCGTGTCTGTACGTTTCCGCGAATTAATAAAAATTTTACCTTAGGGAAAATTGCTTCTAGTTGGCTTCTACGCCTAGGACTATTAGTGGCTATAGTCTTTATGTTGTTATGCTCCATCGTAGACACAAGGACATCCAAGGGCGATTCTCGTTTTAGATAAGCAGCCACAGAGAGACCTGCAGAAATTACAATAGGCAAATCTTTTGAAGAATGTACCGCAATATCTGCACTTTTATTCAGCAGGGCAGAGTCTAATTCCTTAGTAAACACTCCCATCCCTCCTTGTTTCTCTAATGAGTAATCAAGTCGACTATCGATTTCAGTAGAAATAGGATGTAATTTTAACTCTGAATTTGAATCAACTTTAGATAAATAACCGCAAACGATCTTTGCCTGAATTAATGCAAGTGGAGATTTCCTAGTTGCTACTTTTATCATTTTTAAGAGATATCAATATACATTAAATGCATGCAGTAAGTTATGGCCATAAATTTGCCACTTATATATGAGACCATCCTTAAAATACTAAAGTAATACTGGTTAGCTTAGATCAAACATTAATTGTATGACGCTTGGGCACCTTTGATATTTCGTTTTTTTACCCAAGGCATTAGAGACCTGAGACGTTGGCCCACTTTTTCAATCGGATGACTTTCTCCGTCTTTTTGAAATTGCTTGTATTTAGGAGATCCAGCTTGGTATTCCTTCACCCATTGCCTTGTGAATTTTCCTGTTTGTATATCCTTTAATATCGCCCTCATTGCTTTCTTTGAGCTTGAATTTATGACTCTTGGGCCACTTACGTAATCACCCCATTCAGCTGTTTCTGAAACAGAAAAACGCATACCGGAAACACCAGACTCCACCATTAGGTCAACAATTAGCTTTAATTCGTGCAAGCACTCAAAATAAGCCATTTCAGGCTGGTAACCAGCTTCAACTAATGTTTCAAAACCTGCTTGCACTAAGGCACTAGCACCGCCACACAAGACTGCTTGTTCACCAAATAAATCAGTTTCGCACTCTTCTTTGAAGCTCGTTTGCAAGACACCTGCACGTGTACCGCCTATACCTTTAGCCCATGATAAAGCTACGGCTTTTGCCTTTTTAGAAGAACCTTTATGGACTGCAATCAAAGAGGGAACCCCTTTACCTTCAACGTATTGACTACGAACAACATGGCCAGGGCCTTTAGGTGCAACCATAATTACATCAACTCCTCTAGGAGCCTTAATTAGATTGTAGTGTATAGATAATCCATGAGTAAAGGCAATTGTTTTACCTTTAGAAAGATTAGGAAGTACATCCTTTTCAAAGACCTCAGGCTGCTTCATATCCGGAACAGCTATCATAATAACGTCAGCTATCTTGACTGCTTCAGCAGTGTTATAGACTTTAAACCCGTGTTTTTTAGCAACAGGTACAGATTTACTTTTAGGATATAGTCCAATGATAACATTTAGACCGCTATCCTTAAGGTTCTGAGCATGTGCATGCCCTTGAGAGCCATATCCAATTATTGCGAGTGTTTTATTTTTTATAACACTAAGATTAGCATCTTTATTTGTGTAAACTTTTGCCGGCATAATTTTATAAGTTTTGTTTTTGTGTTTGAAGTAATTTTAATTTTATTAGCCGCGTTTCAACGCAAGGCCACCAGTTCGAGCCATTTCAATTATTCCAAAAGGCTCTACTAAATTCAAGAAAGCTTTAATCTTATTAGGGTTACCAGTCATTTCAACATTCACTGAATGAGGAGCAACATCAATAATTTTAGCACGGAAAATTTCACATATTTGAACGATTTCAGTTCTTTGAGATGGTGCTACTTTAATTTTTAACATCAACAGCTCTCTCTCAGTAGCTTGCCCTTTAGAGTATTCAATTACCTCGATCACATTAACTAGCTTTGATAGCTGTTTGATGGCTTGATCTAATGCACTACTATCACCAATTATAGTAGCGGTTATTCGAGATAGACCCGAATCTGGCATAGGTCCGACATTTAATGTTTCGATATTAAATCCACGACCACTGAACATACCAGCGATACGGGCAAGAACTCCGAATTTATTTTCAACGAGGATGGAAATGATGTGACGCATAATAGTAAAATTTTTACAGATTTTAAAAGACTCTATAATACATATTTGAGAATCATTATCAAATTTATAAAAAATTCAAACGTTTAAATGGTGGACGGAGAGGGACTCGAACCCACGACCTACTGGGTGTAAACCAGTTGCTCTAACCAACTGAGCTACCCGTCCATTTTTAAAAAGAAAATAAGAAACTGAGTGCGAGAAATTAATGAATCAAGACAAATCTTTTAAATTTTAATAATAGTTTATAAGAAACAAGGAGAAAAAATCATTTATATACCAAGTATTTCTTTGTGGAACTGCTCTTTATTTTTAGATTTAAAAAATGATGTCCCGCAAACTAAAGTATTAGCTCCGGCCAAAATACAAGATTTAGCATTTTCTAAAGAAATACCCCCATCTACTTCTATTCTAAAATCTAAACCATTTTTAAATTTAAATGCATTTAATGCCTGAACTTTCTCTAAACATTCAGGCATAAACTCCTGCCCACAAAATCCAGGATTAACAGTCATAACTAACATAAGGTCCACAAAGGATAAAAAAGGGTAAACTTTTTCTAATGGTGTAAGAGGATTTAAAGCTAATCCAACGGCACAATCCTTTGATCTTACTAATTCTAGTGTTTTTTTTATAGGGTAATTGGGTTCTAAATGTAACGTTATTGAGTCAGCGCCTGCATCAATAAAACTCTGTACATGGAAATCTGGATTGTTTAGCATCAAGTGAACATCAAAAAATAATTTTGTCTTAGATCTTAAAGCCTTTACTATAGTAGCCCCCAAAGTAACGTTTGGAACAAATTGCCCATCCATCACATCTAAGTGCACCCATTCTGAACCTGATAATTCTATTTCTCTAAGACTTTCTTCAAGATTAGCTTGATTTCCCCCGATAATAGACGGCGCTAAGATTAATCTATTTTCGTAACATGATGATTTCATATAAGTTAATTCTGCTTTGATATGATTTAAGCTTATTGTACAAACCTAAAAGAATTATATATCGAATGACGTTTTTAATTTCCATTTCAATCATAATTATTATTAACATAATCCATGTCCTTTATATGCAAGCAATTATATTCAGTCATACCCACAAAAATCATCTTATTAAATGATTCTTTTAGGTATGATGATATTAGTAAGCATGAAAAATCAAGAACCTCCATTCGAGATAGAGAGCATTATTTAGGCAGGGAGTGCGCAAAAAAAGGACTAATAAAACTAGGACTTACTGATACAATTATTAAGTCTGGAATATATGGAGAACCCATTTGGCCAGAAAACTCAATTGGAAGTATTAGCCATTCGAAAGGACATTGTTTTGTAGCTGTAACGAAGAGAGAGACATTTGAGTCTATAGGTGTTGATGTAGAGCATTTTAATAGAATGAAAGTAGCATCCATCTATCGTATAACCCATCCCCTAGAAAGTAAATTTATTGGAGATGATTTAGAACGTGCTACTATATTGTTTGCAATTAAAGAAGCTTTTTATAAAGCCCAGTTCCTCCAATCAAAGATAGCTATGAATTTTAAGGATTTAGCAGTAGAAATTAATCTAACTGATTGCTCAGCTGCAGTGAAATGGATAGACCCTAAAGTAAAAATTAGACCCAATAGCTTCTTTAAATGGAAACTATACTTTGAATTTAATAAACGGCGTGTATATACTATTTGTTATAAAGAATAATCATCATATAGGTGAATTGAGAGTTGTCTTTTCCGACTAATAGAATCTTTAGTATTAACTTAAGTATGTCTTCTACAGAAAATATTCGAAACTTTTGCATTATTGCTCACGTAGATCATGGGAAAACGACACTATCAGACCGAATCTTAGAAGTAACCAAAACTGTTGAGAAGAGAAATATGCAAGATCAAATTCTTGATTCCATGGATCTTGAAAGAGAACGCGGTATAACTATTAAATGTCACCCTGTGTCAATGGTTTATGAGGAAGGCAATAAAGAATACTCTTTTAACTTAATAGATACACCTGGTCACGTCGATTTTTCATATGAGGTTTCCCGTAGCCTAGCCTCTTGCGAAGGGGCATTATTACTAATTGATGCAGCCCAAGGAATTGAAGCCCAAACAGTTGCAAATGCCCACTTAGCAGTTGAACAAGGTTTAGAAATCATACCAGTAATAAATAAAATTGACTTACCTAGTGCCGATATTCCATCAATTCAGTCACAGCTTGAAGATGTACTAGCTATTCCTGCTGAAGATGCTATATTAACTAGCGCAAAGACAGGAGTAGGAATACCTGAATTAATGCATTCAATAGTTAAAAAAGTACCAAAACCTCGTTGGGTAAATAAAGATGGACTCAGAATGTTAATTTTTGACTGCATTTATGATACTTACAAAGGTGTCATTTGTTACGTAAGGGTATTTTCTGGAATGATAAAAGCTAATGAGGCTATTATCATGATGAGCGATGGATCCAAAGCATTGACAAAAGAAGTCGGCAAATTCTCACCTGAAATGAATGCTCAAAAAAGATTAGATGCTGGAGATGTTGGATATATAGTAACAAATATAAGAGATGTATCCGAAATAAAATTAGGAGACACCATCACTTTACTGAACAATCCAGCAAGAGAAATGCTACCAGGCTTTAAAGAGGTAAGCCCTATGGTATTTAGTGGAATATACCCTATAGATACAAGTGACTACAATAAACTTAAATCAGGAATGGGTAAGCTCCGTTTGAATGATGCCGCATTTGTTTACCAATCAGAAAACTCTGTAGCACTTGGCTTTGGATTTCGATGTGGATTTCTAGGACTTCTACATATGGAAATTATTCAGGAGCGCATAAGAAGGGAATATAATCTAGATGTAATTTCAACATACCCAAGCGTAGTATATCAAGTTAAGAAAAACGATGGGCTAGAAATGGATGTCCATAATCCAATTCACTTACCAGAGACCTCAGAAATTGAATATATAAAAGAACCAATGATCCGCGCATCTATACATATACCTAGCGAATCAATTGGCGATACACTAGCTTTGGTTTCAGAAAAACGAGGAATTTGCGAACAAACAGAAACAATAGATGAACAACGTGTTATGCTAACATGTATTTTGCCTCTTAATGAAATATTAGTAGACTTTAATGATCGACTTAAAAGCATAACCCACGGCTATGGGTCTATGGATTATGAAATGGCAGGATATGAAAAGGCGAAATTATGTAGACTAGATATTCGCGTAAACAACGAAGCGGTTGATGCATTTTCTTCTATAGTCCATATTGACAAAGCCGAAGGAAGAGGGAGGGCCCTTTGTAAGAGATTGAAGGAAATTTTACCAAGACAGCTATTTAAGATAGCTATACAAGCAGGAGTTGGCGCCCAAATTATTGCACGCGAAACTGTCAGTGCATTTAGAAAAGATGTAACTGCTAAATGTTATGGAGGAGACATTTCTCGAAAGAGGAAATTATTAGAAAA
>CAJWMY010000047.1 GCA_913044165.1 uncultured Puniceicoccaceae bacterium | reverse complement strand
AGAACTCCAAAACTTTACCATAGAAATTTCTCCTAATCAAGTGCTTGTAGACAATGGTGAAAGTGTAACATTTAGCGCGAGTGTGAGTAATCCGGTAAGTAGTTACCAATGGTATAGAGTTGATAATGAAGGAAGAATTTTTATGATGGGTGAGAATAACGCTTCCTATACTATTAGCCATGCTAGTGACTACTATGCAGGAGATTATCAAGTAGATGTCGTTTATGAAGAACGTACTATAAGTAGTAATTTAGCAACATTATCAATAAATCAAAATAGTCACAGATTTTCATTTGGTTCTCAACCTCAAAATGATGAATGGTATACCGGTGACTCTCATACTATATCTGTTACAGGTTCAGTATCGGGAGGAGGGTTTGAAACTCTTGATTTTCAGTGGTACAAGAATAATGAAGTAATCCCAGGCGCAAATCAGATGACTTATGTAATTAATGACATAAAATTATCTGATTCAGGGAGTTATTTTTTAAGGGTTGATGATGGAATTAATGAAATTGATTCTGACATAGCTGTTATTTCGGTCACACAGCTCGAAGTTTACAATGGGGATTACACTATTATAGAAAACGCAATGACATGGCAGGAAGCCATAGACTATGCTAAATCTCAAGGGGGTTATCTTTTGGAGATTAATTCTGAAGCAGAAATGCGTGCAGTTGAAAATACTATACTTGATCATCTAGATAATCTTTCGGATGAAGCTTTTAATATGTATCCAGATAACACGTATGCAGAGGATGGTGGTGGATCTATGTATTTTTGGTTAGGAGCATCTGATATATCTATTGAAGGTAATTGGATTTGGGATAACAGCCAAAGTAACTTTTGGAATGGCGACTATACGGGGTCTGCAATAAATGATTCCTACTATAATTGGGGGAAGTCATCTAATGGAGAATTAAATGAGCCAGATAATTTTGATAATAACCAAAATGCTATGGCATTATCACTTGAGCCATGGCCATTAAATTCAGAGCTTGGAAATGAATTAGGTGGATATTTTCAGTGGAATGATATTAATACCAATAATAGATTATATTTTATAATTGAGAAAGATTATACAGAAGAACCTAGTGAAGACATTTCTGATCAAGAAACTTCACCTGGCGATGAATATAACGATGAAGGAGAAGGTGATACAGATAGCTATAACAGTGAATACCATCTTTATGGCGAATCTAATGGTTTTTTCATAGCTACTGATGGTGTGACTAATTCTGAATTAAATTTTGTTTTTACTGAAAATAGCGAATTCTCCAATTCTCAAATAGATGTAATTGCAACTGGAGAGCCATGGGGACTAATACATGGTCTATGGAATGATCCTAATAACATACTACTTACTAGCAATGATTGGGAAATTACTGTTGATATGGTTAATTCTGTCAATGCGCCAGACGGTGGAATGATAGTAGATGTAGATGGAGAAGAGTATCCCAGAAATCAAGCTCACTTATGGGTGGCATTGCACAATGCAGATCCATATGACGCAATTCAAGACGATGGTGATTTTGATGATGATCTTTTGGTGATGGCAGGATCATGGAACGGAGGTGGTTCGAGAAAAAAATTAATGTCGGGATACATTTCACATGTGAACGGACAAGATTTTGAACAAAGAGAAAGTGCGGATATAGCAACTGACGGGTCAGTTAAATTCAAATTAAATTACAATTCTGTTAATGAGAGTATGCAAATAAAATATAGTCTGGATTATGGTACATCATATACAGTTCTTCAAACTGTTGATGTTTCTATTTTGGGATTAGCTCCTTCAGAAAGGTTTTATGTTTCAATTGGGGCGGAAAGTGATTTTGTGAAAATTGAAGAGGGTGAAAATTATTTCAATAACTTTAGGGTTCAATTAGCTGATACTGATACTGATACTGATACGGATACGGATACAGGTACTGAAGCTGGTATTGATGATACTGAAAATACTAGCGGCTATAACCTTCAGGATATTGAAAATGCAAAACTAGAAGGTAAAAATCAGATCCTTAATAATCCCAATAGTTATGGATTATATACTAGTGCCCAATATAATTCATTGCAAAATAGTATGCAAGGAGTGGAGGATTATGATATCCCGACACTTAATATGAGTGAGGCATTAGTTGATTATATGGATTACACATTTGATGCAGTTGATGGAGTTTACCGGGGCAAATCTGAGACTGCGAAGAGGGAAGAATACCTTTCTCATTACAGGTCATTATTAGACCAAGGTCCACTACCAGAGAAACACAAAGATGATATCATTAATATGGTTAGATCTACAATCAATAGTAAGACATCAAGAGAGCTATGGAAGGCAAAATCATTATCTGAGAAGGCTGAGAAAAACGAGGCTATAGCAGAGAGAGATTTAAGACCTACCCAGGAAGCTTATGATGCTGTTGTTTTAGAAAGAGATGCTAAATTAACTATCGATGAGGTCAAAGATTTAAGAGTCGGATCTAAAATGTTAAGGATCATTAATGGTAAGGCTAATTTATCTATGGAAATTGAGGAAAGTAGTGATTTGGGTAATTGGATACCTAATACATCTACCAATATTGAAATACCTATTGAAGAAGGGGTTGATATGAAGTTCTTTAGATTTAAGATGGCGGATGATGAAGAAGTTAATTAATTTATTCAGGTCATTCTTTTAATCTTTAATTATTTTAGCTAACGATATTCCTCATTTTTTTAAAGCGATTAGAAAAATTTGTTTTATCTTTAAAAATAATACGGGCTGGGACTTTGAATGAAGACAATCTTGATCGGCAGAACTTTTTAATAGTTCTTTTCATATGATTTAGATTTTTTTCATCTTTTAAAACAATTTCTGTAGCAACAATTTGCCCTGTGATAGCATTGCTTTCTCCGTAAACAAGACAATCTACTATTTCTGGCATTTCTAATAGTATGTTTTCAATTTCTGATGGTGTAACTTTTTCACCACCAACATTAATAATTTCTTGCGTGCGACCTACTATACGAAAGTAGCCTTCGCCCTCATCTTTACCGGCCGATTCAAGCAAATCTCCAGTTTTAAACCAACCATCATTTGTAAAACGACTCATTTCGTGATTAAGATAACCTAGTATTTGGCTTTTAGACCGAAGCCAAAGCTCACCTTTTACAATCTTATATTCTGTGTTAGGGTCATCAAATTTCATAAGCGTGCTTGTAGAAGATCGACTTGTGGTTTGACTAATTCCGGTTTCACTAGTTCCGAATGTTTGTATAAGTTTGGTCTTGGGAAAGTTTTCTTTAATTCTTTTTAGTAGAGATTCTGGCATCGGTTCAGTCCCATAAGTAATGTATCTAAGACTAGAAAGGTCATAATTTTCTTGGACACCACTTATTAAGAATAAATTAAGAAAGGTAGGCGATGCAGGAAGTAATTTAACTTTATGTTGTTGTATAGCTTTAGCTATAGTTTCGGGATCTCGGTTTTTTGGGGCCACAATAAGAGATCCGGTAGAAAGTGCATTAAACAAGGTATTGATTCCTCCAATATGATCAAATAGCAGGAAAATTAGAATATTTAATGTCCTAGGACGCTTGTTTTTAAAGGCATATAAAAGTCGTTCTGTAGAATGAATCATGGCTTTGGGATTTCCAGTGCTACCACTGCTAAAAAGAATTAAACCAGCTTCATTGTTTTTCTTAAGTGAACTGACAAAGGAATGTGTTTCCGTAATGGGATGAAGAGCTAAAATACCTAAGCTAGAACCTCTTTCTGTATTAATTTCCCACTTAGCATTTGAAGCTTGGATGCGCTGTTCTTTTTCATTTTTTGCAACAATTGAAATAGGTGCAACCATTGCCTTTAATTCAAATAGTGCCATTAGTGAGGCTATAGCCGCCAGAGTGTAGTCACCAATAAGGATAGTTATATCACCGGCTTGGATGCCGGCCTTCATGAATTGGGTCCTTGCCTTAGCAGTTGAATGGGCAAGATCAGTGTAGGTAAAGGTTTCCCCTTTAAGAGATAAGAATGGCCTCTTATTGAAAGATTCTATTCGTTCGTTTAACCAATGGGCCACGATTTTGTTTAGTTAATGCCTCCTAAATAAAGGATTTGTCCGGTAATAAAATTGCTTTCAGGCTTCATTAAAAAATCTATCGTATTTGCAATGTCATCGCAAGTGCCTAGCCTTTGAATGGGTTGATTTTTCACAAGGCTCTCGATTTTTTCTTTTGGGACAAGTTTAATTAGGTCTGTTTCAATTGGTGTAGGGCCAATTGCATTTACAGTTATATCCATTGGAGCGAGCTCTTTGGCAGCTGTCTTTGTGAGGGATTCTACAGCAGCCTTGCTAGCCGCATAAATAGCTTCTCCTTCTAGGTTTAGAGGGTTTGCAATGCTAGTGAAATTGATGATACGCCCTCCACCTGACCGGCTCATTTGTTTAGCAGTTTCCCTAAGCATAAGGAATGTACCTTGAACGTTAGTTTTAAAAATTGTTTCATATGACTCTAGAGGAGTAAGTAAAAGATGGTTCATTGAAGCTATGCCCGCATTATTAATCAGCACTTTTATTGGAAAGAGTGTCTTTTTGACTGTTTTTAATGTTTTAATCACGGCAGATTCATCAGAGATATCGAAATTAAAATGATGATAATTTTGGTGTCTTAGGTCAGAGTTTCTTCTACTGCACCCAGCGACGATCCAGCCTTTGGATAGTAGGTGTTCAGCAATAAATCTCCCAATGCCTTTGCGAGTCCCAGTTATGAAAGCTAGATTACTCATTATCTTTTTTAATTAATTCCAATATGTAATTAACAAGGGAGCCAACTCTTAGAAATGGTGACCGAGTGCTGCTCATAGCGCTAGCACTAGCAAGGGTAATTACAATATCATGTTCATCGCTTAAGCGCTCTTCTATATCTGTGATTAAATTTACTAAATTTATACTATCTAGATCGCTCTTAGAACCAAATAAAGGAGTCATTTCATTAGTGTCTAGTAAGCTATTTTTTTCCAAGTCCTCACCTAGTTCTTTGAGAACTGTTTGGATAAGTTGGAGAAGAGTGGTTTTATCTATACTCATAATTATTCTTTATTGCCTAAAAATTCACTACGGGTTGCCTGATTTTGCTCGCTAATGTTTTTTCTAAGTAAAACAGTTCCTATTGTTAAAAAAAGTATCTTTAGGTCGAGCATTATTGATCGATGATCAACATACCAACAATCATGCTTAAACTGATTTACCCAACTAATTCCGTTTCTTCCATTAATCTGGGCCCAACCAGTAATCCCTGGAAGTACATTGTGACGACGTTTTTGTTCCTCAGAGTATCTAGCTTCGTAACTTACTGGTAGGGGCCTTGGCCCAACAAAACTCATTTCACCGATAAAGACATTCCATATTTCAGGAAGCTCATCAAGACTAGAAGAACGTAAAAATTCTCCCCATTTTGTTAGTCTTTCGGAATCAGGTTCATTTCCGTTTTTCATAGTACGAAATTTATGAATATAAAAATAGCTACCATTTAAACCTATACGTTTTTGGTGAAATAGTACAGGAGAACCCATAAAAATTTTTTGTAAAAAGCAAATAAAGAGCATGGGTAGCATTAGTATTATTACAGAGCAAATGACTAGTATCAGATCTATAGTGCGTTTCATTATGATTTATAATTGTGGTTATGATAAATAAATAGTCAAACTTCTCATTGACAGAATATTTTATCCAAATTACCTAGAATTTTTATGATATTAGACCCTTCACAACGAACATTTAAACCTTTTTCATTAAATCGACTCCTTAAAACATCATTTGGATCAGGCAAGGGAGAAAATGCCTGCATACTTATAGATTTGCCTAATCCTAAATCGATAGAGGGATTTGCATTTCTTAAAGATGAAACTCTTTCTATTCAAAATTATGGCCATGAAGTATTCTACAAAGGATTCAAGGAGGGAGTACTTGAAGAAATGGGGTGGAAAGGAGGTGAAATATTTGCTTACAAAGAAACAGGAGGAAGTAATTTAGATATGGAAGATATTTGTTATGATCCTAGAGGAAAAATGCTAAGTTTGGATTCAGATATTTATCCAAACTATGATATTATTTTGGTAGTTTCGACCTTTTCAGCTACTGCACCATTGACTGCAAAATGTAAAGAATTTGGTTTTCGAGGGGCAACTCTGCATGGATTGAACCAAATTATTTTGGATACTGGGTTATCGGTAAATTACGAATCTGTGAGTGAAGATGCTGAAAAATTGCGCTATGCTCTTACCAAAGCAGATTATTTTGAAATAGATTTTGAAGTAGAGAGTGTTATATATACTTTGCGGCTAAATACAAATGGCCAAGAGGCCCAAAAAAGCCATGGGTTATGTCCTTCTGGAAAACCAGATGTAGCTAATTTACCTGCAGGTGAAGTTTATTTTGTGCCAGAGAGTGCAGATGGAATTTTCCCTTTCAAATATGCTGAAGAAACTATTGGTCTTTTACATGTCAAAAATGGGAATATCTATAAATCTCAGTTTGTTTATGGTGATTATTCTGAAATAAAAAATCATAATGAGCGCCTCAAAGATGACCCTATGGTAGGGGCGATAGGAGAATTAGGTTTCGGCACTCAAGTTTTACCTTTTTCAGGCAGGGATATTCAAGATGAAAAAATTTTAGGAACAGTTCATATTGCTACTGGCAGAGATGATCACCTTGGAGGAAAAATTACTCCAGATTTGTTTAAGGAACACAAAAATGCCTCTCATGATGATGTCCTTTACGCCCCACACAAGACACCGGAAATTCGTTTACCTGAGGTTAGAATGGTTAAGGATGGAAAAACTCAAATTTTAATCCAAAATTATAGACCTGCGGAATTTATGCTCACTGCTCTTAAAAAAGAAGTGTCCATATCCGCACAATCTTAAAACATTAAAAATGTATTCGTCTTACGAATCAAATGAATTGCTGAATCAGTATTTGCTATTTCATTATGGAACAAAAGAGCAATTATTTCCTTATAAAGAATCACTCTTCAAGGAAGATGCACTTTTAGAATTTCCTGCTCGCTGTGTTTGGGATGGTTTAGATTTTGATGATTTAAAATCAAGAGAACGAGCTCTAGATTTAGGCTGTGCTGTGGGTCGGTCAAGTTTTGAACTCAGTAAAACTTTTAAGTCTGTCCATGGTATTGATTATTCAAAAACTTTTATTAACGCAGCTGAGTATTTAAGAACGCATCAAAATCACCCCTTAAAGCTTTTATTAGAAGGGCATAAATCCCTTTCATTAAATGTTAATTTACCGCCAAAGGTGATTCCAGATCGCATAAAATTTTCTGTAGGTAATGCCGAGGCATTAATGAGCGAATTGGGTGCATTTGATTGCGTTATAGCCTGCAATTTAATTTGTCGCTTGCAAAATCCAATGATTCTATTGAATAGACTCCCTGATTTAGTTAAGCCTGGAGGACAGCTTTTTATTACAACACCTTTT
>CAJWMY010000046.1 GCA_913044165.1 uncultured Puniceicoccaceae bacterium | reverse complement strand
GCTCAGCAAATATGGGGAATGGGTCTATTAGAAGCCATAGACGAAGAAACCATTCTCAGCCTTCAAGATCCAAATGATAATAATAATGATGGAATTTCAGGAAGAATAAATTTTTCAATTGATTCTGAAGGAAACTATAGAATGGGTAGATTTGGATATAAGGCATCAAAATATTCTTTGAAGCAGCATATTGCAAGTGCTTTAAATACTGACATGGGCGTAACTACCGAATTATATCCATCTATTGATTATTCACCAATTAGTGGAGAAGAACCCTACCTTTCAAATGAATATCTAGATCATTTATATAGATATATTGCTCTTCTAGCTTTAACGCCCCAGAGAGACTTTGAGAACCCAGATGTTATTGAAGGCGAGCAAATATTTAATAACATAAGTTGTAATGCATGCCATATAGATAATATTGAAACTGGCCCACACCATCCTCTTACTGAATTAAGAAATCAAAGAATTAGGCCTTTTACAGATCTCCTATTGCATGACATGGGTGAAGGACTAGAAGATAATATGGGGGAAGAAAATGCCACTGGAAGAGAATGGAGAACTGCACCGCTTTGGGGTATTGGATTAGTTTCTGAGGTAAGCGAAGGTGAAGAGCACTATTTGCATGATGGAAGAGCTCGAACTATAGAAGAAGCAATTCTTTGGCATGGAGGGGAGGCAGAAGTATCTAAACAGAATTTTAAGGCTTTAAGCGTATCTAATAGAAATAAACTAATCACATTCTTAGAATCGCTTTAAACAAGATTTTACTATGCCCTAATTACAGCTAATTCGGATTGCATTTCCTCTGTTTGCTTTTGGGATAAGGGATAGAAGCATAATAAAAGACCATTAGCCAAAGCCAATGCTCCAGGCAATATGCAGAAAATAATCCTTAAACCCATAAGTGCATCTGGGGTCTGCTCTTGATTAGCTATGTAACCATAATATGAAAGTAAATATCCAGAAGCTGCTCCTGCTATAGTTATTCCCATTTTTTGAGCAAATTGAGCAGCGGAAAAAACTAATCCTGTAGCTCTCCTACCAAATTTCCATTCGCCATAATCTGCAACATCCGTATACAATGCCCATACAATAGCTGGCGTTGGACCGGCGACAAAACTACAAAACAGATTAAGCAAAAATAATGTTTTAACAGCCTCTATTGGGACCCAAAAGAACATAAATATTCCCAGTGCATTTAGAGTTGTTAGAAAGATTAAAGCATTTTTCTTCGTATATCTATCTAACACCCACTTAGTCAAATAACATCCCGCTATAAATGCTAAGGTACCAGAAGATAAAAATAAAGTAGTCATATCCATCCACCATAACACTTTTTCATTACTCCAACCTAAATAATACTCACAATAATGTATCGTTACCGCTCCCCTTAAAACCACATTAGTCAAAGTAAGAATACCTGCAATAAACATGATTAACCAAGGAGTATTTTTAAACAAAAATCCAAGATCTTTAACTACTGAAACCTTACTAGAATTTGCTTGGGGCTCCACCCTTTCTTTCGTACTTTTAAAGCAAATAAAGAAACAAATAATTGATAGAACACCAAATAATCCCATCGTTAACTGGAACCCTAAAGATTCATTTCCACCACCTAGAGCCTCAACCAATGGCCTTACTGTTAAGAATATTAAAAAGCCACCACCAAATGCACCTAAAAACCTAAATCTTCCTAATTCCTGCCTATCCTCAGCATTAGGGCTTATCACTCCCATCATTGCAGAATATGGAACATTAATTGCTGTATAGATCATTTTAAATAATATAAAAGTAGCATACGCATAAACTACCTTAAGCGTTGGGTCAGATAAAAATTCAAAATTAGCAAATATCAGCCAACCGCTCAATCCATAAGGAATAGCAAACCACAACAAATAAGGCCTATATTTTCCATTAAGTGTATTTGTCCTATCAGCTAAAGCTCCCATAATGGGATCATTAACCGCATCCCAAAGATTTGCTACTAGAAACATAGTTCCCATAACTGCTGGATTAAGTCCAAATATATCAGTGTAGTAGTAGACTAAAAAAACTTCAAAAAATTTGAAATATAAATTAGATGCTGTATCGCCTAAACCGTATCCTATTTTTTCTTTTAGTCCAAGAATGGGAGCATTAATATTTGTCATAATAATTTAGATATCTAGGGTAAATAGTAATTAAAGGAAATTAAACCTAGGTTGTGAAACATATATAGCAAGTACATTAGATGTTCTTGAAAATAAATCTTTTGAAATTGAATGGCTCAGGGTATCACCTTTTATAATTTCTGAATTACCATCTTTAAATTCAACACGGATTTCAGGAAATTTACCTTCAATCAATTGGTAAATTATAGGAATTTGAGTTATAGTGAAAAGCATAGAGCCCTTTGGTATCTCAATCGTTTCCACTGATTGATTTGGATATAAGCATCGTACAGACTTTGGAGCATCACATAACTCTTCAATTCGAATGAGCTTAGGTTTAAATCTTAAGCGTTCATTTTCGAATGAGACCCCAAGCTCGCCAAAGCGACAGATAATGCCTTCTTTAACCATTCCTGTTAATCCAGGCTGCTGAGCACCAGCAAAGGAAGGTGTATGAGAATAGGCATCAGCAGTAAACGCTCCGTATTCGGAGGCTTTTTTCCTAAACCCTAAACCTTCTTGAATATCATAATAAGCTGAAACCAAAGATTCAAAATCACGGGCACCATTATAAGCTGATTCTAAAGCAAGTTCTTGAACTGCGAGCATAAGCTTAGATACCATGTGCCAATATATACTTCCTAAGCCTTCATAGGCAAACATCGAACCGCTGCGACCAGTGAATGCTTTATGGTTAAATGTTGATTCATAAAGAGCAAAAAGTTTGTCTTCATCTTGATCAATTAATGCACCAAAGCCTCCAGATTCTCTGAGTTGCTCTAAAACTTTTTTTAATTCAAATCGATTCCTAATTTCAGCATTAAATCTAAAGCAGCCATCAAATGATTTTTCAATGATTCTCTTATCTTCATTCTCGATCATTTCTACTAAAAGAGGCAAGGATAGGGCTGATTTTGTTGTTACTCTATTATAGTCTAGGAAAGAAGGTAGTCGTTTATCTTCATAAAGAATATAGCTTTTCCTATCCTTACAATAAAGAGGGCTATTACGAAGTGATTCTAGAAGCTCTAATGATTCCTCTAATCCTATTGATTGAGAACTTAGAACTGCAACTTGCCCTTCCAACATTGGTCCAAGGTAATCAACTGAAGCAGTTGATTCTTCAATATTAAGATTTAGAATATTGTAGGCATTATATAATCCATCAGTTCGTAAGTTTGAGTTGATTGAATTTTTTAAATGGTTACGAACATCTTTTAGAAATGATTTAAGATTGGTTATTTTAAAATTACTTTTCTTCCCAAATTTTCCTTCATAAACTAATTTACGATATTGTTCACCAGCTCTACCTAATCCCTCAATTGCAAAAAATCTATGATTATTATTCTCATTTAAAGCTTTTGGATCTTGAACGAAAACTTTAGCCATTTTTTCAATCAATTCTTGAATGATTTCAAAGCAAGGGAGAGTGTCCTCTACTTCATTTATTAGATTTTCCAAAAATCCTAAATAGCGGTACATATAATAAGTAGTAACCATTGATAAACCAAACCCAGCCAGTGCATTATTTGCATCATTCCATTCTGGTCTTTGTGTATTCATCCAAATACCTCCATTTGGCACATAATTACTTAATTTCACTAAAAAAGGAATTAGGATTTTTTCAAAAAGATTCGCTCTTACTAATCTAGAATTAGAATCATGCACTAATTTTCCATCTGCCCCAATCCTATCGAAGCGATCTAAGATTAAACTATTTCTTTCTTCATTGTAATAAATGGAGTGATTTGGATCTTCTTTTAAAAGATCAAAATCTTTTATCTCATAAGGAACATCCGCAAATACAAATAGATCTTCCTCTAAAAGCTTATTAAGGGATTTTTTTTTGAAGGATTCCGAAAACTCTAGGAGTTTAAGCAGATATATAATTTGATGATCTCCCCAATAACCAATTGAAGCCCAAGGATCATTAGGATCAGGCTGCTCCCACTCTACACCAGAATCAGTAATTCGATATGGATTATAACCATCTGCTGTAGATGCATTTAAAAATTTGAAGATGAAAGCATCGTTATAATATGGGAAACTCCATGCTAGGGCTTCCCAATTTTGAAATATATCTCTCCAATTTCCTTGAAAACCAAAAATTGGGTTTCCGAGTGTATCTTTTGTTTGTATTTTAAAACGATTCCAAGGACGACTTGGATCACCATGGCGACGACTAAAAACTAATGGAAGATACTCACGGCAAATACGACGTAAATCATAATCTGTACTTATCTCACAGGTTTTTAATAGCTCATTATAAGTGAATGTATCACCTAATCCATTAACCAAATCTAAAGATTCTTTACTTAGTGATTTATTGTGCGTCTTAATAGAATTAATTAACAAACGTTTAGAAATTTGATAGTTATCAGAAAAGACCCCTCCTCGCATAATATTAAAGAGAACATTTGCTCGATGATATGTGGATACAATTTCTTGTGAGCAGGCCTGCAATCCATCAGATGATTGCACTAATTCTTCTAGTCTATCACGCCCATTTTTTATATCGATTTGAACAGCATTCCAAACTGAATCGGCATCAGATAATAGCAAAGTAAGCTCAGCAACTTCACTTTGATTTCTGTCAATGTCTGCAACTAAAGCCCATGATTTAGAACTTCCAGCTTTTAGTTTAAAAGATCCTGCCTTGTAAAAACAACCGCGTTTACCTCTAGCAAAATCCTTATTTCTATTGATGGGACTTCTAATAAAAGATTCCACATCAGATTGCTCAATTAAAATTTTTGATTCCTCCCATCCATATGCCCAAATGGTCGTTGCCCTCAAACATTCTAAAGGAATAGCCTCATCTACTAAGCTTGCTACCATTCTATGTATCAAAAGTTTCTTAGAAGTATTTAGCTCACTAACTTTATAAGCATCAGTTAAGCAGCTGTAAGCTGATTGCGTCCGATCGTCTACACCTGATGCAAGAAAATCCGCCAATCCATCAATAACCAATGTCTCTATTTCAGATTCTCCGGTATTAACTAATTTAGAATTACGAACAAATCCGTATTTATCTGAGGTCGACCATCTAAATGAGAAATTTAAATTTAGGTCAGTGTTATGTTCTTCAAAAATCAAAGTGTCACCATTAATACTTTTATAGATTTTACGACTGACTGCGAAAATTCGCTCACTTGATATTTTAAACGGTTCCCATATTTTGTCTCCGACTCTTATAATTGTTTGTGGACCGGTACAATTCGAATTATCAATGATTTTATCTACTGTATAATAAGGGAATAATGCATGTTCTGGGGAGCTTCTTCCGGCACTCAAAGCACCATTTGTTGAAGTAAACAACCAATGGTTTTGTGAACTTACCATGGAAACAAAAAAGCTTGGCATTGACTCTAAATCATTAATGCAAACAAAGCGCTCACCATCAATTTCTTTAAAGTCATAGTCCATAGCTTTAAGATTAGTTTCTAAATTTAAATCTCTGATTGTATTCATCCTAATATTATTCAAAATTATCTCACATAAAAAGGAAAATTTGCTGTTGCTGCTCCCAGATTACTATCTTGAACATAAACAAATAGGCGGTAAGCACCTTTAGCCCTTGGGGCTCTAAAAACAACATCTGGTCCATTATTTTTTAGAATTAGTTTTGGATATGATTCTGGTGTATCTTCATAGTCACCCCCAGCACTTTCCTCCTGACTTTCATCCATTAATACCCAATAGTAATTAAGTAAATCATTTTCATGATCAATTACTTTGATAGAGGCTTTGTGCAAGGAACCTTTTTTAATTTTCTTTAATTTAGCACTAGATTTTAAATAATGAATTTCAGGCACACGATTAGTAGGAAGACGCCCAGTCCATGCCTCGGCCATAGTATCAACTGCTTCTAAATGAGCTCCATTAGGCAAAAGCATACCAAACCAAGTTGTGGTAGTCTCTTGTTTAAAACCCCAATAAAAAGGGAAAGTACCTAAACAACGTCTTGGGTTTTCCCTTATTGCAGTTTCGTGAGCTAAACGATATCGTTTGGCTTTTTCGTGACTGCTCTCTTCTAAAGCTGCACCCCAATCAGTTTTATCATCACCAACTTCCCAAGGACCAATAGGACCAAATTCTGTAATCATGTAAGGCTTTTTCCATCCATAATCTTTCAATAGTTCTCCCACTCGGTGAGAAAACCCATAGGCATTTACTCCTAAAATATCTAATTCGGGATAATAGCGTTTAATATCTTTAATCTTTTTTTCGTCAAAGCCAGCTACAGCACTCATAATAGGATGTTCTTGATCAGCTGTTTTAACTATTTCCGCCAAGGTATTCATTTCTGTCCAAATTAGCTTCAATTGATCTTCTGGCACATGAAGCTCGACTTCATTACCTAAACCCCAGGCTAGTAGTGCCGGGTGGTTTCTATATTTTCTAACGATAGCCTTAACTTCATTTCTTTGATTCTTTATAAAAGAACGATCTTCATAATTGAATCCATGACGAACATGTTGTACCCAAATACCTGCAATGACTTTTAAACCATTTTTATGAGCCGTATCTAAAATTTCTTTACTAATAGACCATGTGCGAATCGTATTTCCCCCATAAGCCTTCAGTTTTTCTAAATAAATTTCTCCAGCTACTCCCTTAACTTCAAATTTTTGGCCTTCGAATATAAGCTCGAATCCGCTACCATCTCGCTCGATAGTAGTTCTTCCAGAACTATTGTTTAAGATAAAAGCACCTAGAAATGAGAATAAAAGTAATCGGCCGAAAAACATTTTCTTAATTGCACCTATTTGCATTATTTATGTCAACTCTCTAAAATAACAAACTATTTATTATATTCTTATAATAAATAGAGTAAAAATATTAATTTACTAAAGATCACTATATAATCTAATTTAATAATATATTTTTTTAATACCAAAATGGTTTCATTATAAATGATTAGAATGGCAAAATTAATTGTTTATCTATTAAAATCAACTATTATAATAAAAATTGTACCCTAAATGATATTACAGCCTAAATTTAATATTGGTATAAAATCCCTTAGGTAATCGACTTCTATTTCCAAAATGAAACAAGTAAAGCAACAAGAAATTGCAAGAAAACTGTGTTTATCTAGAGCTACAGTTTCTCGTTGTTTTACAAACCACCCTGGCATCAACCCAGAAACTCGAGCTAAAGTCTTTGAGACAGCTGCAGAATTAGGCTATCATCACCTATCTAGCAGGACCAACAAGGCTGAAAGCAAAAAAATAAACTTTGGAGTGTTAATTTGTACAACCGAAGAAGAATATTACAGAAGTGATTATGAGAACTCTGGTAAAAGTATATTGAAGGGTATTTCTGAATACAGCCAAATCGAGAAGATTCAAATATCTATTTATTTTGTAGACCCAGCAGATACTTCAATTGATTCAGAAAATTATAAA
>CAJWMY010000045.1 GCA_913044165.1 uncultured Puniceicoccaceae bacterium | reverse complement strand
CGTTCTCCTATGTAGTCTTAGAGCCTCCAAAAGTCCATAATAAGCTATTTCTGCTGTATTAGGAATAAAGCTGAATACCGCGCGCCCAAAATTATTTCCAATCGAAGAGATAATCTGTTCTCTTAAAGCAGCTCCAAGGGCCTTTCGCTCTTGGTAAATTTCGGGATCATTGCTCCGTGAAAAGTAAATTCTTTCAAACGAACAAGAATTCTGCGGCTTCTTTTCGATGAATCGATCAGTATAAATATTCCCATTTCGTTTAATAACTACTGCTGTTCCAGCCTCTAGTTCAACAATATCTTCAGCATTCTGGTTAAAAATAGTCATCAAAGCAACCCGCTCGGACGCGAAAGCTACTATTTCATCATTTTGAAAATAAAAGCAGGGCCTAATACCATTGGGGTCGCGCATTACAAAGGAATCTCCATTACCAATTATGCCAGCAATCGTATAGCCCCCATCCCAATTAACTGCAGATGACTTAAGAATTCGGATAGGATCTAATTCATCAGATATAATATCTGGAATTTTAGCCCCTTGTACATTGCCTTCTCGCATCTTACGATAAATCGCATCGTGCGCTTCATCTAAATGAAACCCCACCTCTTCTAAAATTGCTTGGGTGTCCGTTCCATATATCGGATGTTGCCCATGGTTGATCAACTGTTTGTTAATCTCTTTCTCGTTAGTAATCGTAAAATTACCCGCAAGCATTAGGCTCTTTGTTGGCCAATTTGATTTACGAACAAAAGGATGACAATTATTAGTCGTATAAACCCCTGAAGTACCATAGCGAAGATGCCCCAAAAGGATTTCACCACCAAAAGAAAAATTTTCTTTTACTGACTTAGGAAATTCAGGAAAAATAATCCCTGAATCTACTTGGTCATTATAATCAGTAAGCAATCCATTAAAAATACGCGATAATGGATTAGACTTAATACTGCGTTCTCTAAAAATATAAGGGTATCCTACTGGAGTATTTAATTTAAGGCACCCAACACCAGCACCATCTTGACCTCTATTATGCTGTTTCTCCATCAATAAGAATAATTGATTAAACCCATATAGGGGTGACCCATATTTTTCTTTATAATAATCAATCGGCTTTAATAAGCGTATCATTGCGATACCACATTCATGCTTTAAAGTGTCACTCATATATTGATGAAAAAGTATAAATAATTTAAAATGCTTGTGCCATCATAGATTTCAAAAATAAAATCATGATTGCAAGTTATTATCGATGACTTCTTTATTAAAGATAATAAATCCTATGAAATTAATACTTCCTTTATGAAAATAAGTACAATTTGTCCTAAAATTTAATATGGAATTCATAGACTTAAACCCTCATGGGGAAATTGGCTCTAATTGTACCTTTATTAAAATTGGCCCATTTAACCTATTGATTGATGCTGGATTACACCCGAAAAAATTAGGTAATGATGCTATGCCTGATTTTAATCATATTAATGGATGCTCCATTGATTGCATTTTATTAACACATTGCCATCTAGACCATTTGGGTTCCTTACCAATTATAACAAGGGATCATCCTAATGTACCTGTTATTACAACTATTCCAAATAAATTGCTAGCACCTCGAATGCTTCGTAATTCTATTAATGTGATGAAGCGCCAAAAAGAAGAAAAAGGAATTAAAGAATTACCCCTCTATGTTCATAAAGATATCGACCATCTAAAACGTGCGCTTGTAACTCTTCCATATGGAAAATCAAAATTTTTGCACAAAGATAATGAATCCATTGAAATCAAATTACATAGGGCTGGACATATTATAGGTGCTTGTGCAATCGAATTAACCCATAACAAGAAGAATATCGTTCTATCTGGAGATGTTCTCTTTAAGCCCCAGCGAACTTTAAAGGGAGCCAAATTACCCAAAGGTCATATAAATACACTTTTCCTAGAAACTACACGAGGGGCAACAAAACGTCAAATTGGTAGTTCAAGAGAAAGCGAACTCGAACGATTAATACAAAGTATCCAATTAATAATAAATAGAGGTGGGAGTTGTTTAATCCCTGTTTTTGCACTTGGGAGAATGCAGGAGATCCTTAAAGTTCTATTTGAATCTATGGAAACTGGTAAACTATCAAAAACACCAGTCTATGCCAAAGGTTTGGGAATGGACGTCTGTAATTACTTTGACAAGATAAACCAACGTAATGGATTAGTTGATTTTAATTTAAAAATCTTAAAGAAGCTAAACGTAAGAGCACCAGAAGCTAAGCTCAGGCTTGGCAAAAACCTTAAAAAAAAGGGCATCTATTTAGTCAGCAGTGGGATGATGGTAGAACGCACTCCATCTTACCATATAGCAGCCTCATTACTTGCCCATAAAGTAAATGGTATTTGTTTTATTGGATATTGTGACCCAGACACTCCAGGAGGTAAATTAATAGAGCAAAAGAATAATGAAACTTTCTTTTTTGAGGCTTTTGATTATCTATCTCCCATTCTCGCGAGTATAGATAAATATGATCTTAGCGGTCATGCAGATCGAGAATCACTTATAAAATTCGCAGAAAAATCTAACGCAAAAAACATTATCCTTAATCATGGTGATAATGAAGCTCGAAAATGGTTTAAGGACGTCCTTAGAAAAAGTATGCCAAAAACAAATTTAATTGATCCCGATCCATGCAAGTTGTATTCAATTTGATTTTATCAATCAAATTTCTTGCCAGGATTAAAATTAATCCATTTGAACAATTGACCATACGTAAAATTTAAAAATCAATGAAGTCTAATTTAATCAGAAATATCGCCATTATAGCCCATGTAGACCACGGGAAAACAACTTTAGTTGATTGCCTACTTAAACAGAGTGGCACCTTCAGGGAAAATCAATCAACCGAAGAGCGCATGATGGATTCAATGGACCTTGAAAAAGAAAAAGGCATTACAATAAAAGCAAAAAATACAGCAATTAAATGGACTGACCCAAAAGATCAAAAAACTTATACAATTAACATTGTAGATACCCCTGGTCATGCTGATTTTGGAGCTGAAGTAGAGCGAGTTATGAAAATGGTCGACGGCGTATTGCTACTGACTGATGCTGTGGGCGGCCCTCAAGCGCAAACGCGCTGGGTTCTAAAAAAAGCACTCAACCAAGGTTTAAAGACTATCTGTGTTATTAATAAAATTGATCGCGAAACTGCTCGATGTGAATGGGTCCACGATAAAGTCCTAGAATTATTTTTAGATCTAGAAGCAGATGAAGATCAATTTAATGCCCCTTTTCTTTATGCCTCTGCAAAAAATGGGTTTGCCGACCGAGTAACAGACGGCCCTAGATCTAACATGAACGCGCTCTTTCAAACAATCATTGAGCGCATACCTCCTCCTAAAATTGAAGACGGAAGTTTTCGAATGCTTGTATCAAATATTGATTGGGACGAGTATGTTGGTCGAATGGCAATAGGCAGAATCCTGTCGGGAGAAATAAAACAAGGGGAAAACATCTATTCGTTAAGTAAAAAAGGTTTAAAAAAGAGGGCAAAAATTACAAAAATGAAAACCTTTTCCGGGCTTAAAACTGATGACATAATTATCGCTAAAGCAGGAGATATTGTGGGTATAGCTGGTTTTGATAGTATAGATATTGGCGATACCTTAGCTCTTGAATCTATAGCAGAGGCTTTACCATTTATTGAAATTGATCCTCCTACTATTCAGATGGAATTCTCCGTTAATGATGGTCCATTAGCAGGGCAAGATGGAAAAAAAGTTACTTCGAGGCAAATTAAGGACCGATTAGATCGTGAGACGCAATCTAATATATCTATTTCACTTGAAGATACTGTAGAAAGTACTCGGTTTCTTGTTAATGCCCGAGGTTCAATGCAAATTGCAGTCTTGGTTGAAACTATGCGCAGAGAAGGATTTGAGGTTCTTGTTTCTAGACCAACTGTTCTGTATAAAGACATTGATGGAATGCGATATGAACCTTTTGAACAGATTTGGGTAGAAATTAGTGAAGAATCGCTCGGTGGAGTCATGGAAAGCTTATCAAAGCGAAAAGCAAAAATCACAAATCTAGACCATCATAATGCAGGCGTAACTGTCGAAGCAATAACTCCTACTCGTGGATTAATTGGATTTGAAAGCGACCTTACAACTATGACCTCAGGGCATGGTGTGATGAGTCATTCGTATTTAGAATATAGACCCTATTGTGGCAAGATAACTACGCGCCTAACTGGTACATTAGTAAGTATGGATCAAGGAAAATCAATGCCCTATGCACTAGATATGATCCAAAATAGAGGAAAACTATTCATTGAACCTGGAGAAGGCGTATACGAAGGACAGATCATTGGAGAAAATCCTCGTAAAGAAGATTTGCCAGTTAATCCAACAAAGGCAAAACAGCTTGATAATATGAGAGCTTCTGGATCAGATAAAGGTATTCAATTAGCACCTCCTGAACGTTTTTCATTAGAAAGATCCATTGAATATATTGCTAATGACGAATTAGTTGAAGCAACTCCTAATCATCTTCGTCTACGTAAACGAATTTTAGATTCTAACATTCGAAGAAAATTAGCTAAGGCAGAAAAACTAGACAAAAAAGGATAAAATATAACTAGCAAAGCCTTCATGAAGACCTCTAATTTAATTGCACAAGGCATTAAATCATTGTTCGAGAATTGACTTTAAATGATCTACATAGGCTTCTGCGCCCTTCTTAACATAGCTCGGAATATATCCAGTATTCCCTATTAATTCGCCTTGTGAATTAATAAATGAAATATCAGGAATAGTACTTCCGTATTTATCGAGTAAAGTATAATTTTGTGTCTCTAACTCAGAGCCCAATCTCTTTCCTCTAGGAAAATCTAAATACATTAAAATTAATTCTTTATTAGAATAATCTATAAAAGCCCTTTTAGAAAAAACTTTTTTCTCTAAGACAACACAATAGCTACACCAATTAGAGCCAGTAAAGTATAGCATAATTGGCTTATTTTCTTTTTTCGACCGCTCTTTAGCCATCTCAAAATCAGTTAACCAATTTGCGCCTGATTTCGAAAATTGACTATCGTCAAATTTCTCAGGCAGTTTCAGCGCAGATATGCTAACTAAAAAACAAAACAATAAAGGTATTAAAAGAAATCTCATAATATTATAATTAATGTTTTAAAAAAAATTGTCACCATAATAAAAATATGCATTATAAAGATATATGAATTTCTTAATCTTAATTATCATACCAATCATTGTAGGACTATATGCACAATATCGCATCAAAAGCACCTATAAAAGGAATTTAATTATTCAATCTAAAGGACACATTACCGGTAGAGAAGCAGCTGAAGCGCTCATGCGTAGTGCAGGTATAAATGACGTCCAAATTCTAGAATGCCAAGGAGAATTAACCGATCATTATGACCCCAATCGAAAGCAACTAGTTCTAAGTAAAGCAAACTTTAGAGGCACTAGCCTAGCGGCTTTGGGCGTTGCTGCCCATGAAGCTGGCCATGCCATCCAGCATAAGGAAGAATACGCACCCTTAAATTTACGCATGTCATTAGTCCCAATCACGAATTTCGCTTCCCAACTCTTACCTATGGTTATGTTTGGTGGATTCTTCTTTGGTGGGCTTGGTCCAACATTACTTAACTTAGGAATATTAATTTATTTAATACTAACAATTTTTCAATTAATCACATTACCTGTAGAATTTGATGCTAGTGTGCGAGCAAAGAAGCAACTTTTAGGCCTAGGTATTATTGAAAATAATGAAATTAAAGGGGTATCTGAGACGCTTGATGCTGCCGCCTTTACATATGTTGCTGCATTTATTTCTAGCTTAGGATGGTTAGTTTACATGCTTTTACAAAGGCGCTAAATCAAGCTTATTGATTTTTTTTACAGTTTGAATTTCCAACCAAAAGTATTTTCATAATACTTTCTAATACCCTTCTTTAGTGCAAGATCCTACCATATATACAGCCTCCACAAAAATTGCGAAATATAGTATACTTTTACCTTTAGTGATTCGGATAATTTTATTTCTATTATCGTCATCCATTTGTAATGCAATTATCCTTTATAGTGGCGACAACAACTCTAATCTAATTCCCTCAAATTCTTCCCAGGAGGCAATCTTCAATTCTGTTGCTAAAATTTCCTATGACAATGGATCCGGTATCGTGGGTTCTGCTGTTTATGTTAAAGATAAGTACCTTCTAACTGCTGAGCATGTACTCAATGAGAACGAAATCCCAAGACGGACACATGTATCTTTCGACGGAATAACTTTTTATGCTATTGATCTAGAATTCTTCCCAATTCAAATCAGTAGTGCTGATTTAGTGTTATTCAAATTAATCGAAGACCCAGGGATGCCAGATACCTCGTTTTATAGTTCCCTTAATGAACAAAATAAAACTGGTACTCTTATTGGATGGGGAAAAGGAAGAGATCCTAGTCAACCTGACCAAACTGACGAAAATCGTAACTGGAACTGGGATACGAGCACATCAACTATAGCCAAGCGTTGGGGTACTAATCGAATTGAAGCCACAGGAAACCAAAATATTTCAGGCAATACTTATCATTATTTACTAACACGATTACAATCAGATCTAGATAATAATGAGGCAGCTTTTGCTTATTATGATTCTGGATCCGGAATTTTTATTCTTAATAATGGTACTTGGAAATTGGCCGGAATAACTTCAGCAGTTAGTGTTGCAGATACCTCTACCTTCTCCTCTTTATCCACTAGTCAGGGTTTGAATTTCTTTGTCCGAATTTCTAAATACAGACAAACTATCCTTAACAGTATACCTGATACAGCAACTTATACCGGTTGGGCTGTCGATAACAGCCTCTATGGTACAGATTCTACAAATACAGCAGACCCTGATAATGACGGGATTAATAATCAGGATGAATTCAACAATTCTACTAACCCTAACCTAAGTGACACCGATGGTGACGGATTAAATGATGGAGATGAAATTAATATTCATGGAACTAGTCCATTATCCTCAGATACAGATGGTGACGGATTGAGTGACGGAGATGAAATCAATATTTATGCAACTGAACCATTAGTAGCAGATTCAGATTCTGACGGATTAAATGATTTAGTTGAGGTTGATAATGGGACCGACCCATCAGAAATAGACACCGATAGTGACGGATTAAATGATGGAGATGAAATTATTATTCATGGAACTGACCCATTATCTTCAGATACAGATGGTGACGGATTAAATGATGGAGATGAAATTGGAGTTTATCAATCAAACCCAAATCTCAGTGATTCCTCAAATGATGGAATTAACGACCTTGAATTAGTAAACTATGGATTAGATCCAAATGTTAATCATAGCTTACTCTACAACGCTTTCATAAACCAGGTTAGAGATTTGAGATTAGGGTCAACAATGATAGAGGTCAATAATGCCCAGGCAAGCATCGCTCTAAAACTTGAAGAAAGCCCTGATTTAACAAATTGGGATGAAACTGATGATCTTGCTATTCTTGAAATACCAGTATACGATAATACGACATTTTATCGTTTTAAGATACAAGATTAATCATATAAAATTTCATAGCTCTTGACCCAATCATAAATACGATAGAATTATAACTATTTTATCACTTTGATCTAAATATTGAAATTAATATGGGAGTTAAAATCGGGCCGTGGCGCAGTTTGGTAGCGCACTTGCATGGGGTGCAAGGGGTCGCAAGTTCGAATCTTGTCGGCCCGACCATGCTCATTCCTTTTAAAGTAATGAGATTAAAGTGGAATTAGGTTTTG
>CAJWMY010000044.1 GCA_913044165.1 uncultured Puniceicoccaceae bacterium | reverse complement strand
TTACTATACAAGTCCGCAACCAAGGTGAATTTGAGCCTGTCTCGGGAGAGATTCTACTATCTTTTTCGGATCACTTAAAGCCTATATCTATTTTAAATGATCTGGATGGAATTATTGATAATAACACAATACGGATTCCAAATATTCAACTTAATCCCGGAAATGATGTCTTAATTAAAGTATCTGCTAAAGCCATCTCCGTTGGTTCCGGTAGAACTAACTTAAATTTCATGGCAGATTTTCTAACTCAACCAGTAATCAATCAAGAATCTACAAATATTTATTAATGCTTTATGACTTCTATAAAATCTGACATTGGTTTGATAGGACTTGCAGTAATGGGGCAGAATTTAGCCTTAAACATTGCGGATCATAATTTCAATATCTCTGTATACAATCGAACTTATAACAAAACTAAGCAATTCCTTACAAAAAACAAAAAAACACCAGGTCGTCTAATTGGATTTGAATTGATAGAGGATTTTATTGCTTCCCTTAAACGGCCAAGAAAGATCATACTTCTTGTCCAAGCAGGAAATGCAACTGACGCTGTAATTAATTCCTTACTTCCGTTATTAGAAGAACATGATATCATTATTGATGGAGGTAATTCGCAATGGGAAGATACTATTCGTCGAGAAAAATCCCTACTTAATCAAAATATCCGGTTTTTAGGGTCAGGGGTTTCTGGCGGTGAAGAAGGCGCTCGTTATGGCCCTTCTCTTATGCCAGGAGGCTCTTTTGAGGCTTGGAAAGAAATTGAGCCAATTTGGACGGCAATTGCCGCTAAAGTAAACCCTAAAGACGGCAAACCCATATCTGGCGCCACCGCAGGAAACCCTGTTCAAGGTGGCTTTAGTTGCACCTGCTATATCGGACCAAATGGTTCAGGGCATTATGTGAAAATGGTTCACAATGGTATTGAATATGGCGATATGCAGATGATATGTGAAGCTTATCATTTATTGCGGGAATTGCTAGATTTAAGCCCAGCTGAGATTGGTGATATATTTAAGAGATGGAATACAGGGCTCTTAGATTCTTTTTTAATTGAGATCACGGCGGATATATTATATCAAAAAGATCCAAAGACTGGAGGGCCTTTTGTTGATTCTGTTTTAGATACTGCGGGACAAAAAGGTACAGGAAAATGGACATCCGTTAATGCACTAGATATGGGTATACCAGCCCCAACCATCGCTGAAGCAGTTTTTGCAAGATGTTTATCTGCTATAAAAGATGAGCGTGTTCTTGCCAGTAATGTACTTTCTAAACCTAAAAAATCTCAGCTTATTTCTGAATTAGATAAAGCCAGCCTCATTGAATCAATTCATGATGCTCTTTATTGTTCAAAAATTTGTTCTTATGCTCAGGGTTTTCAATTAATGCGCGAAGCCGATAAAATCAATAATTGGAATTTAAATTTTGGAAACATTGCTGAAATATTTCGCGGTGGCTGTATAATTCGTGCCGCTTTTTTACAAAAAATCACCGAAGCTTTCGAAAAAAATAATAAATTAGAAAATCTATTAATAGATTCTTATTTTAAAGAAACGATAGAAAAAGCAGAAGATCATTGGAGAAAAGTCATTAGCTTAGCAGTTCAAAATGGGATCCCTGTTCCAACATTTAGTTCTGCTTTGGCCTATTTTGATGGTTACAGAAGTTCAGTCTTGCCCCAAAACTTACTTCAAGCACAGAGGGATTACTTTGGAGCTCATACATATGAAAGAGTTGATTCAGATAGAGGACGTTTTTTTCACCTTGATTGGTCTTCTCAAAATGAGCGGGAGGAATTAGAAAATTAAATTATCAATTAAGACAAAGTGCCGCCAAGGTAGGCAAGTAGCCACATTTCTGTCCAAACTCGAAAACATCCTCTAGTAGAAATTATTTCCCGTTGTTGCGGTTGATTCATAAAACCTAAATTTCGATTAACCTTCTCTAATTCTGTTTGTCTAAGGTTCGTATCGTATAAAATATCTTCTTCTTTAATTTTCAAATTAAGGTTTTTTTGTTCCATTTTCTTAATGTGAGTTTTAAATAAATAATCTAATGAATTACTAAGTGGCCATCTGCTGACTTGCCAATTTTTTGGATAATATCCTCCAAATGGCATATTTTGATTATCTGTTAATAAACATTCTCCGGATTCGAAATTACTTAAAAAAGAGAAATATATTTGTATGTTTTCTTTTGCTTGAGGTACAAAAAGCACATTAAGTTGGATGCTTTTCTCTTCATTTAAATATACAGCTTGCCTAATTTGGATCTCATTTATGAGCTTTGCTTTTAAATGGACTCTTGGTTTAAAGCTGTGTTCGTTTATCCATTCTTTAATCTTTAATGCCCGAGTATTTATGGGCCATAAATTTTGCGATGTATCTTTTTCATATTGTGGAAACAATTTTATATTACTCAAATTAAACATTTGTATAGAAAAATGATAAAGTGCGGTTTCCAAAATAAACCATAGAGCAAAACCAGCACTTAAATGAACCCATAATGGCCTAGAGGACCATGTTGTTGTTTCTAATATATAGCCGGCTATTAAAGAAAAAGTAATCCACCTAAACCAATTTTGAAATAACTTTAGCAATGGATGAGGACTAATTTTGTTCAACAGAAATACGATCAATGTTAAACAAAAGAAACATATTGTTATGTTTATATACACAAATAATATTAATGGTAAAACGAGATTAAGAATTAACTCTTAATGGCATAATCACGCATAAAAATTGATTTAATGTCTTAATAATTCCAGGACTTAATTCATCTTTAAATTCAAAAAATATCTCATCATGGTCTAATGCCCTCAATGGCTCTTGTAAAAATATTGGATTGAATCCAATTTGCACATCTGGTCCATCGTATGATATCCCCATAGACTCATGTGATTCACCATATTCTGAAGATGATCCCATGATTTCCATGAGATTTTTACTAATTTTTAATTTAATTGAGTTACTTTTTTCTGAAGTAACTAGTGCTGCGCGATGAACGCACTCTAAAAACAACTCTCTTTCGATTTTAATGCGATGTTCAGTTTCTTGTGGAATAACCTTTTCGTAGCTTGGGAAATTGCCTTCAACGATTTTTGAAACTAAATAAATTTGATCTATAAGTCCACTATTTCCCTCTGAATCCTCTATAGAAATCTCAAAAGCAACTTGTCGCTCATTAAATGCGATCTTAACGCTTTCGCCTTTGCCTATCAAGCGCTCTATTTCCGCAACCGTTTTTGCTGGTAATATCAAGTTTCCTTTATCTGCACTATCTCCATCTAATTCACAATTAGTAAGTGCTAATCGCCTTCCATCGGTTGCAACTAGTGATAAGTTTCCATTTTCAAAATTAAAAAACACTCCATTCAGAATGTAACGATTTTCATCTGAAGATTGAGCAAAGGAAACACTTTTAAGCATGCTTGACAATTCACTTTGTTCCAATTTAAAGACGTGTTCATTTTCAAAACTTGGTAATGGGGGAAATTCATCTGTTTCAATCCCCATAACTTTAAATGAAGATCCGCCTGATATAATCTTTGCTTGTTTATTGGAAGAAAGTTCAAAATGAACTTCTTGTTGTGGAAGTTCTTTAACAATTGTAGCTAATTTTCTTACTGGCAAAGTAATACTCCCTTCTTTAGAAACTTCAGCGGTGATACGGCAGCGAATACCCATATCTAAATTTGTTGTAGTTAAGGATAAATGATCGGTACTCGCTTCAATTAATACATTACCAAGTATAGGCATTGCTGATCGGGTTCCTACAACATTTAGTACTTGTTGTAAGCCTTGACTGAAATGATCTTTGTTTATTTTAAATTTCATAGTGTTATAAGATATACTAAAAATTTTGTTTATTATAATAAAGAATAATTTTTATATATATATCTCTTAATAGTATTAGGTTCTGTGAATATATGAATAAATAAATAATTTGTTTTTAATCAATGATTTAAAACAAATTATTATATACAAAATGATTTTAATAAATTGTGAATAATGTGAATAAAAAAGCATAAAAATTAAGAAAAAATGTTTAGAAACATATTATTAACACATACATTCACGGGTCTAAAAATAAGATAGGCTAGAAAAATTATTTTAAAGATTCTAAATATTTCCAAAATGAATCTTCCTGTTCGGCTAAAAATTCTTCCTTGAAAGGTAATTTAGTTCTAAAAATAAAATCACTCAGTGTGTTTTTATGTAAAATGTAGTGCGCATAAAGCTGATTACCTTTTAATTCAAAATAAATTCTAAATTCGGCCGCCCTTATTCTATAAAATAGAGTATTATTTCTATTAAAAGATCTTAAAGTCTCACTTGGCTTTTCTAATTCTTCTTTTGTTATAGAGCATATGATATCTGTAATCTCCATCTGTTTTCTCATATCGAGCTGGTTAAACTCTTTAATGCTTTGATCACTAAAATTGACTTGGTACATATTTGTGTCAGATTATTATTTTTTAATTAATAAGTGATTAATTTCATTATGCCAACAATAACTATCAGCTTTGATTCGAATAATCGACTTAAGGTCTTAAAAAACGATGAAAATTGCTATGATTGTTGTATAATTTATGATTCAGTAGGGACAAAAAATTTTTTAAATACTATCAAATGGAAGGGCAAAAAGTATGATTGTTATATTAGCTATGAAGATGGAAATATTCCTCCGGGGAAATATTTAACCTGGGAAGAATTAAGAGCCGAAAAAAAATCACAAGCGCTCACCAATTTAATGGATATACTAGAGCCACATTTAATAAGTATCTCGTACCTCAAATTCAATGAAAGAGATTACATATATCGATTTAGAAATAAAAAAGAGAGAAATACGCAAATTTACAGCGATAATGCAGTAGATATTTACCAAAGTCGTTTATGCACGGCGATTAAATTGATAAGACGTACGAAAGAAAAAATTTCCAACAATCCAATTACATTAAATTTTGGAGCAATTGAGTTTATATTACCTAGCCATTTTGGTTTCTGTTTAGGTGTGCAGAATGCAATCGAAAGAGCCTATGAAACGATTGCGAATTACCCCCAAAAAACAATTTATATGTTGAGCGAGTTGATCCATAACCCCTATGTTAATAATGATTTAAACAAAAGAGGATTAAAGTATTTACAAACAGATAAGGGCCAATGGCTTAATACAGATGGAGAACATATTTTGAAATATTCTGATCAAGGCGCATTATGGAATCGAATTAAACCAGAGGATATAGTTATTATTCCTGCATTTGGAGCAACACATGAAGACAAGCTTCGTCTAATAAAAAAAGGCATAGCACTCAAGGAATTTGATGCAACATGTATGCTAGTTGAAAAAGTATGGAAGGCCATTAAAGAGCATTCCAAAAAAGGATTCACAACGTTGATCCATGGAAAGTATTATCATGAAGAAACTAAGGCTACATTTTCTAATGCTTGTGCCTATGGGCCAGCATTAATATTGGCAGATTTTGAAGAGGCAAAGTTATTGGGGAAAGTTATAGCAGCAAATCATAAAGAGAAGAGGCAGTTATTTGAAAAATATTTCCCAAGAAGGTATTCAGATGGCTTTAACCCGGAAAAAGATTTGGAAAAAATTGCCGTGGTTAATCAAACTACCCTTTTGCGTAATCTAACTATCGAGATTATTGATTATCTCCGCGAGGTTATTATTAAAAGATACGGAGAAGCAAATAAAGGAGATTATTTTTGGGAAAATGAAAAAGGAGATACTCTATGTTATGCTACGCAAGTTAACCAAGATGCTCTAATGAAATCATTGGCCGAAAACATAGATCATGCGCTAGTTATAGGAGGGAAAAATAGCTCAAACACATATCAATTATTCCAAATTTGCCAAAATAGATTTGGGGATCAAGCACATTACATCCAATCAGAAGCAAACATTAAGTCTATGGACTCAATTACGCATTATGTTTATTCTAAGAGCGGGAATGCTAATGAACAAACTAGACCCTTTATTGAAAGGATTTCAAAAAAACCAATTAGAATTTTAATTACCGGGGGCGCTTCTTGTCCAGACGGAATTATACAACAAGTTATTTCTAAAATTAATGGATTTTTTCCAGGTGAGGAACTGCGTTCTATGGAGAGCGTTCTCGAAGACATAAAGGCTTCGAGTTAATTAGTAATCACTAAATCACCAGTTAAAGAACTAGCAGTAGCTTTCGTTATTTTTACTTCAACCAATTCTCCAATTAATCGGTCACTAGCATGAGTAAATACTTTTCGATAGCCTCTTGTACGACCAGTAAACATATTATTTCCTCGCTTGGCGTGTCCCTCGAGTAATATTTCTTGTGTCGTTCCGATTAAGGATTGATTTCTCGCTAACGAAGATTTGTTTAAAATATCCAATAGCACTTGATTTCTTTGCTCCTTAATTTCCCTACTGACAGGATCCCCTTTTGGTTCCGCAGTTGTTCCAGGGCGAACACTGTATTTAAAAATATATGCCATATCAAAGCCTATAGACTCGAAGGCCGAACGAGTAGCTTCAAAATCATCTTCATTTTCTTCAGGGAAACCGACAATTATATCCGTTGAAATATAAATATCTGGCTTTATAGCACGCAATTTTTCTATTATATGTTTAAATTTTTCGATGCTGTATGGTCTACGCATAGCTTTAAGGATTCGATTGCTTCCGCTTTGCATAGGAAAATGTAAATATTCGCATAATTTGGGCAGTCGTTTGTAACATTCAATTAAATCATCTTTAAACCCCACAGGATGAGGGCTCGTAAACCTAATACGCTCTATGCCATCAATAGCATTTACTTTTTCCAATAATTGCACAAATGGGCTCTTCTTCTCTAGAAAAGGAAATTCTCTTACCGCATATTGATTAACAATTTGCCCAAGTAATGTAATTTCTTTAGTTCCCTTTTTTGCTAAGTCTTTTATTTCTGAAATAATTTCACTAGATGGACGCGCTCTTTCGGAACCTCGCGTTTTAGGAACAATGCAATAAGAACATTTCATGTTGCAGCCTTGCATTATGCTTACAAAAGCAGAGACTTTCTTTTCTTCAGCATGCGATTTAATTGTATTTTGTGATCCTTTTTCTTCTTCGATATCTATAATGGTATTTGGCCTCGGGCCAAGACCAGACATACTCTTAATGAAATTACTTAAATGATCAGGTACACGATGAAATTTTTGAGTTCCTATAATTAAATCTAGATCTGGTAATTTATCTACTAGATCATTGCCTTTGTTTTGAGCCATGCATCCCATAATCCCAACAACAAGATTAGGGTTCCTTCTTTTTCTAGCTGTTATGTAGCCTGCCTTGCCTATAGCTTTTTGCTCGGCTTGTTCCCTGACGCTACATGTATTCAATAAAATAACATCGGCTGTTTTTTCTTCATTGACTATTGAATAACCCTTATCTCGCAAAAGTGTAGCCACGGCATCAGAATCACGCTCGTTCATCTGACAGCCGTACGTCTTGACGACGTAGGACTTGCCTTGACGGCTCACAGCGGTGTCGTTCACCTGATCGGTCACGCCTCAGAGGTTACCGACAGCAGCACACAGGCCGTGGTGCGGTCGGGAACCGAATCCTGCGCCACCTGCTGACCTACCGCCGGAAAACCTGAAGCGGACCACCCCGAGAGGAGTGGCCCGCTCTCACGCCCATGCGCTCGCTGAATGGCGTCGCTGGCATCGGGGAAGGATCCATGCAGCACCGTGCGTCACGCTCGGGCGGGGAGACGAAGGTGGGTCGTTGTGCACCTTCGTGTGATCGGTCGGCCAGATGGAGCCGGCCGGGGGGTCGGAGCTCGGCTAGTCGTCGAGGGCGATCGGCATGTCGTCGGCGTCGGAGAACTCTTCGTCCTCATCGACGTCGGCGACATCAGTCGCCTCTTCCTCGTCGGGCATGACCGCCTTCCAGACACGGTCGGAAATCTCGACCATGACCTCGGGGTTCTCCGTGAGGTACTTCTTGGCGTTCTCTCGGCCCTGGCCGAGTTGCTCGCCGTCGTAGGTGTACCAGGCACCCGACTTCTTCACGATCGCCTCTTCGACGGCAAGGTCGAGGACGGAACCCTCACG
>CAJWMY010000043.1 GCA_913044165.1 uncultured Puniceicoccaceae bacterium | reverse complement strand
CCTATTTTGTAATCAACGTAATGGTAATCATTCACTGCAAAAGTTTTAGACTCTTCAATCATCTGTTTGCCCTGATCAAATAATTGATTAAATGAACCTAAGTCTAATTGAGGAGGATCAGGAACTTCTTTAGGTAGAATTTCATTAACTCTAGAATCAAGCGTACTAAATTGCTCTGTTTTGGCATCTCGCTCAGCTACCATTGCATCGTAAGAAGCTTGTGTAGGTCGTGCGTCTCTTTCTGCTACAACTGCATCGTATGATGCTTGCGTCGGTCTTGCGTCTCTTTCAGCTACCATTGCATCATATGAAGCTTGAGTAGGTCTTGCGTCTCTTTCTGCCACTACTTCATCGTATGATGCTTGCGTGGCATATCCCGCAGAGGTTAAATAATCTTCCAAAGAATTATCATCAAAACCTGGATGAGCATCTTCAATATCATAAATACCATCACTATCAGAATCAATTAAAGGAGTAGCAACCGCACTCCACTGCATTGCTCCCAAACCAGACATTCCATCCTTTACCGAATTAGTTTGTGGGTGCCAAAAAGTTTTTAATGTAGTATATATTGTGGTACCTGCCCAACCAGTTGCATATTCAGAATAATTAAATACTGGCCCTTTACCATATGCATCAATACCAAGGTCATCATTAACTTGAGCTGCTACTGACCTAGCTAAGCTTTCATTTTTCCACCAAGGATTTGCAGTTAATATAGAAGCATGTGATGGATAGTATAAAGGACCTCTCTTAGTTATCCTGTACATACTACCATTTATTTCAATATCTACGCCATACATATTTATTACAGCAAATAATAAAAAAGGAATGAAACTTATTTTATATAAAATATTCATTTTATTACTTAAATTTTATTACCTAATAATGTAAATAAAAAAGCTCTCCCATTTGGGAGAGCTTGAAATTATTAAACTTTAGCTAAATGGATTACATCATGCCACCCATTCCACCCATTCCACCCATTCCGCCCATATCAGGCATTGGAGCAGCAGGCTTATCTTCAGGCTCATCCGTAATCATTGCTTCTGTAGTCAATAGTAATCCTGCTACAGAACCTGCATTTTGAAGTGCAGTTCTTGTAACTTTAGCAGGATCGACAACACCAGCTGCAATTAAGTCTTCATAAACACCAGTAGCAACGTTGTAACCATTACCACCTTTAGATTTAAGAACTTCTGCAACTACTAGCGATCCTTCAACTCCAGCATTTTCGCAAAGCTGTCTTAGTGGTGACTCAATTGCACGTCGTACAATTGAAGCTCCTAGAGACTCATCACCTTCGAGTTCAGTAGCTGATTTCTCGATAGCTTTTGCTGCTCTTAGTAGAGCAACACCACCACCAGGAAGAATACCTTCTTCAACAGCAGCTCGGGTAGCATGCAATGCATCATCTACACGATCTTTCTTCTCTTTCATTTCAGGCTCAGTTTGTGCTCCTACATTTATAACAGCCACACCGCCTGCAATCTTAGCAAGACGCTCTTGAAGTTTTTCACGATCATAATCAGAAGTAGTTTCTTCAATCTGACGACGGATTTGCTTAACTCGCCCTTGAATATCAGAATTTTTACCAGCTCCTTCAACAACTGTTGTGTTTTCTTTATCAATTGAAACACGCTTTGCTTTACCAAGATCTGCAATCTGAACATTTTCTAGCTTAATACCAAGATCTTCAGTAATACAACGTCCTCCTGTTAAGACTGCAATATCCTCAAGCATTGCTTTACGACGATCGCCAAAACCTGGGGCCTTCACAGCTGCAACATTAAGTGTACCACGAAGTTTGTTAACTACTAGTGCAGCTAATGCTTCACCTTCAATATCTTCAGCGATTATTAATAAAGGTTTGTTAGTCTTTGCTACATTTTGAAGTAATGGAAGAATTTCATTTAGGCTACTAATCTTCTTCTCATGGATTAAGATATAAGCATCTTGAAATTGAACCTCCATAGATTCATTATCTGTACAGAAATAAGGACTTAAATAGCCTTTATCAAACTGCATTCCTTCAACCACATCAAGAGAGGTTTCGATACCTTTAGCCTCTTCAACTGTAATCGTACCATCCTTACCTACACGGTCCATAGCATCAGCAATTATTTGACCAATTTCACTATCCCAGTTTGCAGAAACTGTAGCAACTTGTCTAATTTCTTCGCTGTCTTTAACCTTTTTGCTTTGCTTTGCAAATGCTTCTGTAGCACCAGCAACAGCCTTATCAATACCTCTTTTCAGATATACTGGATTAGCTCCTGCCGCAACATTCTTAATACCTTCACGATATATAGATTCAGCCAATACTGTTGCAGTTGTAGTACCATCACCAGCTGTGTCAGATGTTTTAGATGCTACTTCTCGAACCATTTGTGCGCCCATATTTTCGTATGGATCAGATAGATCAATTTCTTTAGCAACTGATACGCCATCTTTTGTAACAGACGGAGCACCGAATTTTTTATCAATAAGAACGTTACGTCCTTTAGGCCCTAAAGTTACCTTAACAGCTTTAGCTAGTGTCTCTACACCTTTTAAAACTTTTTTACGAGCCGGTTCATCAAATAGAATTTGTTTAGCCATAATATTTTTAAATTATTTAGTTATTTATTTTTATCCAACGATACCAAGAATACTATCTTCTTCTACTAGAATGTATTCTGTTCCGTCAATTTTCACAGTCGTACCACCATACTGGGGTAGTAAAACTTTATCACCTTTTTTAACATTGAATGGAATAGCCTTACCGCTGTCATCTTTCTTGCCAGTGCCAAGAGCAACAACTTCAGCTTCTTGAGATTTCTCTTTAGCTGAATCCGGTATGATGATTCCACCACGGATTTGTTCATCTTCTTCAACGCGCTTCAATAGAACGCGATCGCCTAATGGTTTAATTTTCATAGATTATTTTTTGTTAGAATATTGAGATTTTAAATTATTTTTTTTCTTCCTCATCCTCTACCACTTCAAAATCAGCATCCACTGTATCGGCTTCTACCTTATCTGATTTGGCAGCATCATTAGTTGCATCATTTGCTGCTTGGGCTGCTGGACCTCCGGCAGCCTCTGCCTGTGAATACATCTCTTGAGCAAATGCTTGAACAATAGTACTTATTTTTTCTTTAGCTGAGTTCATTGCATCAGAGGAAGCATTAGAATCCTCAAGAACTTTTTTACCTTCAGCAAGGGCAGACTCTAATTCAGACTTCTTATCTTCTGGAATCTTATCTCCTTGCTCTTTAATCTGTTTTTCAGATTGGTATATCAAGTTATCTAATTCATTACGTGCTTCAACCTTTGATTTTTGCTCAGCATCTTCAGAAGCATGTGCTTCTGCTTCTTGCTTTAAGCGTTCAACCTCGTCTTTATCAAGGCCTGATGAGTCAGTAATTGTTATTTTTTGCTCTTTGCCAGTACCTTTATCCTTGGCACTAACATTAAGAATTCCATTAGCATCTATATCAAAGGTTACCTCGATCTGAGGTACCCCTCGAGCTGCTGGAGGAATTCCATCAAGATTAAAGTTACCAAGGCGCTTGTTATCTGCTGCCATTGGTCGTTCTCCTTGAAGAATAACTATATCTACAGCTGGTTGATTATCTTGATATGTTGAGAAAACATTACTTTTTTTAGTAGGAATAGTTGTATTCCTCTCAATCATAGGGGTCGCAACACCTCCTGCAGTTTCAATAGCTAGAGTCAAAGGTGTCACATCAAGTAAAAGAACATCTCTAACATCACCTTGCAATACACCTCCTTGGATTGCTGCTCCGATCGAAACAACTTCATCAGGATTAACACCCTGATGCGGATCGCTGCCTGTAAGCTCTTTGGCTATCTCAACAACTTTAGGTGAACGTGTCATTCCTCCGACGAGGACGAGCTCTTTAATATCTGAACTCTGATGGCCTGAGTCTTTTAGGCAACTTTCAAAAGGTGCTTTAGTTCTTTGATATAAACCATCACATATTTGCTCTAACTTTGATCGAGATAAAGTAATATTCAAATGTTTAGGACCAGAAGCGTCTGCCGTGATGAATGGTAAATTAATGTCGGTTGATTGAGAAGAAGACAAAGCAATTTTTGCTTTTTCTGCTTCTTCTTTAAGGCGCTGAAGGGCCATTTTATCTGATCTCAAATCAATTCCCTGCTCTTTTTTAAACTCGTCAATTAAGAAATCGATTAATGCACTATCCCAGTTGTCACCCCCAAGAGTTGTATCACCATTAGTAGCTTTAACTTCAAATACACCATCTCCTATCTCTAAAATTGAAATGTCAAAAGTTCCACCACCTAAGTCGTAAACTGCAATCACTTCATCTTGACCTTTATCAAGACCATAAGCTAATGCAGCAGCAGTAGGCTCATTAATTATTCGTTTTACATCTAGACCTGCAATTTGACCTGCATCTTTTGTCGCTTGTCTTTGCGTATCATTAAAGTAAGCAGGAACAGTAATAACTGCTTCCGTTACTGTTTCACCAAGATAAGCTTCTGCATCTGATTTTAATTTCTGTAAAATCATCGCGGAAATTTGCTCTGGAGCAAACTGCTCTTTTTTGCCTTCAACTTGGGCTTCAATATAAGCATCGCCATTTTTTCCTTCGACGACTGAGTAAGGTAAACTTTTCACTTCGTCTTTAACTTCAGAAAATTTACGCCCTATTAGGCGCTTTGCAGAAAATATAGTATTTTCAGGATTTGTGACCGCCTGCCTTTTTGCTGCCTGGCCAACAAGCCGTTCTCCGTTTTTACTAAATGCAACTATAGATGGTGTAGTTCGAGCTCCTTCAGAATTAGCTATAACAACAGGTTCTCCACCTTCCATCACAGATATACATGAATTTGTAGTTCCTAAATCGATTCCAATTATTTTTGCCATGCCATTTAACAATGCAAAACCTATGCCAAAATTGAAAAAATAAACTTAAATACTTAATAATCATGTATTTATGGATTTATATAAAATCTATAAAATATCCTGATTTTATAAATAAAAGAGACATAATGTCACTAATATGACTCGGTTATGATATGTGTGAGACATTTTAACTCAGTTCCAAGTCATGGTTGCTTTTTGGTATCTCATACATAAATTATTCTTATATGAAATTTGATCAGAGTCATGGGTACAGAAATAAATCTAAGAGAAAAAAAATTGATTATGAAGCGCTAGCATCTCCATTTATGAGAATTCCTAAAATGGATTTAATGGTAACCCGTTCCTTGATTGATTTAGGTCTAAGAGAGGTATATGATTTAGAAGGACGCTCCCCAGAAATACTATTCGAAGAAGCATGCAAAAAAAATTGTCATTTATCCATGTACTCTATTCGGTATTTTAGATTAGCTGTATATTATGCTGAAAATATAGATATTTTAGACTCTAATTTGACCCATCCTGATAGTTGGGCTTAATAAACGTATAAAATTTATAAGTTTATAGTATAAATTACTAGAATTTGCAAAATAGTTTTAAAATGACCCTTCCTTTTGATTCAAATCTTCTTCCAAATAACGTACCTGTTATGAATCTTAGTCATGCAACTTTATTTCCTCAAGCCATCGTTCCTCTCTATATCTACGAAGATTGTTATAGAACTATGCTTGAAGATGTGCTCTCAAGCCATCGATTTTTTGCCCTCGCTGACTTAAATATAAAAAATAATAGTCAGATGAATAAAACAGGCGCCAACAACATCAAACATATTATAGCTGGCTTAGGGATGATTCGAGCCTGTCGAAAAAACCCTGATGGCACATCTCATTTGATTTTGCAGGGAGTAAGTCGTATTAGAATCATAGATTTATCTCTTAAAAAGCCCTATCCATTGGCTAAAATTACAAGCATCATTCCAGAAAATTTAGCAGAGCAACCCTCCTACCAAGCAATTAAAAAGACATTAATTGACTTCATTGAAAACCTAGTTCAATTAAATCCAAAACTTCCTGAAGATATACTCCCCTTTTTGGCCAACCTAGATGATTCAGAAAATGTTTTGGATGTTGCAATTGCAAGTCTTTGCCCATCTGGCTTATTGAAGCAAAGTTTACTTGAGACTTTGTCCGTACACAAACGCTATGATTATTTTTTAAGATTTCTAGAAAAAGAAAAAAATAAAATCCTTTTAAAGAAATATTATCCAAATAATCTAAATGATCTAGACGATGTATGAATTAATTAAATCATATCTAATTAATTCCTATTGTATATTTTTACATATTCCCTATTAAATTGCAGCTATGATCGAAAACGTACAGACCTATTTAAATAATTATATAGCTCTTCCTTGGCTTTCTAGTGCAATATTTTACCTATTTGGATTATCGCTACTTGCACTTTTTGGATATGTTATTTCCCTCGTTGCAAAATATACACTGCGCAAAGTTGCAATAAAAATTGTAAAAAGAACACGCCTTAAGTGGGATAATTTATTAATAGAAAATAAAGTCTTAGATTATGCTATTCATGCACTAAATCTGGTACTACTAAATCTTATTTCCAAACAATACTTCAGTATGTTTTCCGACTTGCATTCATTTAATACAGTCGTACTCAATCTTTTGCTTGTTGTAGTAATTACGCTTTTAATAAGCGCAATTATAGACTTCATAGAAGACCTCTGGGGGAAAACCTCACTGAGTGAGAAATTTTCAGCTAAAGGATTAATACAAGCTGCCAAACTTTTGCTCTACTCATTTGGAGCCATCTTCTTCCTATCCATACTTATAGGCAAATCTCCTCTTTATTTTCTATCTGGGATAGGTGCACTAACTGCAGTTTTGCTTTTAGTTTTCAAAGATCCATTGATGGGTTTAATTGCAGGGATTCAAGTTTCAACTAATGATTTAATAAGGATTGGTGATTGGATTGAAATGCCCAGCCATGACGCAAATGGAACAGTTAAAGATATATCACTCACAACGCTTAAGGTAGAGAATTGGAATCAAACAATTTCATCGATTCCAATGCAGTCGTTAATTACAAACTCATATAAAAATTGGAGAAATATGAGCGGTTCTGGAGGCAGGCGCATTAAAAGATCCATTATTATAGACACAAATTCACTTGGTTTCTTAGACGATAATCTTTCTAAGAAATTAGAATCTATTCCTTTAATAAAAGACTACATTACAGAAAAGTTAAAAGAAATAGGGGATTATAATAGCAGTAATTCTAAAAAATTAAAAATTCAAAGAAGGTTAACAAATATTGGGATCTTTAGAAAATATTGTTTAGAATACCTTAAAAATAATCCTCAAATTAACAGCGATATGACCCTTATTGTTCGCCAATTGGAACCTACTGGAATTGGAATTCCTCTTGAAATCTGGACTTATTCAAATACAACAGATTGGGTTGCTTATGAAGGAATACAAAGCGATGTCTTTGACCACTTATTCTCTATATTAAAAACTTTTAATCTGAGGGCTTATCAAAGACCGAATGGTAGGGATTTTAATTTTGCAATCGAACAAGACATTAAAATTGATCAATAATTTGATTCAAAATCTTACAAGGCCGCATCGTTGATTCAACAAACAAACCTTTTAGTTGGTAGTATCCATTTAAATCAACAAGATTCCCCTGAGATTTATTAAGCGCATCAATAATAACCACCTCGGAATCCTTCAAATCTTCATAAAGAGGTGAAAACAGCTTAGCTAGATCATTAGATTCACTTTGCAAAGTAATGGATTCAGCCCAATAAAGTGCCAAATAAAAGTGACTTCCTCGATTATCTAATTCACCTACTTTTCTAGAGGGCGATCTATTTTTCATTAGTAATTTTTCAATCGCTATGTCTAGAGATTGAGCTAAGACCAATGCTTTTTTATTGTTTAAGGTTTTTGCTAGATGTTCTAAAGAAACTCCAAGAGCTAAGAATTCTCCTAAAGAATCCCATCTTAAATGATTCTCTTTTGTTAATTGCTGAACATGCTTAGGAGCCGAACCTCCTGCACCAGTCTCAAATAGACCACCCCCATTCATTAATGGTACAATAGAAAGCATTTTAGCACTAGTGCCTAACTCTAAAATAGGAAATAAATCTGTTAGGTAATCACGAAGAACATTTCCTGTTACTGAAATTGTATCTTTAC
>CAJWMY010000042.1 GCA_913044165.1 uncultured Puniceicoccaceae bacterium | reverse complement strand
TCATTAAGCAAAGAAAAGGACAAGTATTTTGGCTATCCGAAAATGGTTCAATTGAAATCATAGCAAAAAATCTATACAATCAATTAAGAATAATTGATAAAATGAGATTTGATAAAATCTTAGTTGAAAATTTTGAAACAAATGAGGGTTTTAAGTCTGCATTAATTGACAGATTAAAAAAAGCAGCGGATTAATATTAACATAAACTATCTATTGCTTTAAAATTTAAATTAGAAAATTAAAAATGAAGTCTAGGCATAAAAGGTCTAATTATGCTTCTCTATTTTCTGAATCAAAATCTTTCTCGTTTTCTGCAATAGATGCATCAAGCCCAACATTATCATCAGATTCTGCAGTAAATTTGTCTTCAGGTTCATCTAAATAACTTTCCTGCATATAATACTCACTATACTTCTTATTTGCGGAGTATTGAGAATAATAATAAGTTGCTAAACCAACTGAAACATTATTAAGGATAGCACCTAAGACTGGCTTCTTAGATTCCCACAATCTCCTAATGCATGAATTTACCAAAGCTTTTTTCACTGTATCATATTTAATAACATAAAGGACTGCATCAATTATAGGAACTACGTTTAATGCATCACTAACTGCCGCAAGAGGAGGCGAATCAATAATAATTTTGTCGTATCTGTCCCTAAGCTCGAGAACCATAGCTTGGAATTTATCATCATTGAGAACAGCGGTTGGGTTCTTAGATTTGCCCCCTGAAGGCAAAACATCTAAATTTGGATAAATCTCATTTACTATATAGCTGTCTAATAATTCATCCCCATTGATATAATCTAATACCCCTGCCTGATTTTCCAACTGTAATGATTTAGCAACGTTAGGAAGCCTTAAATCAGCATCTAGAAGTAATACTTTTTCTCCATGGGACGCAAATGATAATGCTAAATTACTACTAATAAATGATTTACCCTCACTGGGAACTGTACTGGTAATTAAAAATACATTACAATTTTTAGAATGATCATTAATCTTTAAATACGATAACATTGACCTAAAATTCTCTGTAACATGTCGATCTGATAGACTAGCCACAATATGAGACTTAGATACTGAATCTAATTTCTTAACTTTTGGAATAATCCCTAGCATTGGCAGACCAATAGATGCCTCTATGTCAAATATGCTTTTCACTTTATCATCTAGCAAAGCAACCATAAATACTAACCCTAATCCAAAGAAAATACCTCCAAAAAAGCCACCTGCAATATTTACAAAAACATTTGGAGATGAGGGCTGATCTTCAGGAGGCGGAAATGCTTTATCAACAATTCTGGCATTAGCATTTTTGATGTTCACTTGAATTTTTTCCTCAGCCATAAGCGCAACGAGCTTTTGATATGTCATTTGCTCCACTTCTAAATCTCTAGATAAAGAGTTGAATTCAACACGAGTCTTACTTAATTCTATCATATCTCGCTCTTTCTCTATCAATCTCTTACTTGCCTGAGCGAAATTATCCTTTGCTTCTAAAAAAGATGCATTTATATTATCAACAGCGTTCTTAATGGCATAACTTAGTTCTGACTGAGATTCTTGAAGTTGTTGAAGTAAAGACTTCATTTCTGGGTGTTTCTCGCGATATCGCTTACTCATTGTTGAAATTGATATGCGTATACTAGAAATATTGTCTAATAACCTTGCGACACGAATTTGATCAATGATGAAAGGCAACTCAGAAAGGCTTTTATTTTGTTTCTGATAGTCTTGTATGAGATTCCACCGGGTTTCAACCTGATCCAGGTTCATTTTAGCAGAAGTTTTAATCTGATTTAGGCTAGCTAATTCTTCGGCTGCTATGTTTTCTTGCTTGTCTAAGGAAATTGCATTCTTTCTTTCTCTGTATTCAGCAATAGTAAGCTCAAGTTCTTCAACACGATTTTTCTTTTGTTCAGCTCGCTTACGAAGGTCTTCTACAGCTTTCATTGAAGCATCAATATTTTGACTAAGCATAGAATTTATGTATTCATCACCAAAAAGATTTGCTATTTTAGCTGCAATTACCGGACTAGGATGTTTGAAACTAATATTCACCATCAGGCTCATTCTCCGGGGAATTATTTTTCGATTTTTAGCAAGAATTTCAAATGCAGTTAATGGACCAGAAAAACTAAATGCACCTTTATATGGAGCCATGAACTGAGCAAGTTCGTCTTCTTGCAACCTCCTTTCAACCCCTTGAATAATTGTAATACTTTCTAATTTGCTGATGTGCGTATTTAAATCTTCAGCTGTTCTAATCTCATTTTGCTCTAAATTTCCCCCAGAAGAAAGCATGACATTCGGATCATCCCTCAATAATTCAATCGTTGAATATGCAGTGTATAGTTTAGTCGTATTAAATGTGTACAAAATAGACCCTAAAAAAATTATAAAGAATACGATAATTAAGTACCAAATCCGTTCTCTAATTAAGAATATATAATCCTTAAGTGTCCTTTGAGGTCCTATATCTTCTGAATTCCTCCCGTATGATCCATAGCCGTAATTTCCATATTTTCCCCCATTATATCGGTAGGAACCATAATTAGAATATTGGTTATTACCATAATTGCTGTAGCCTCCATATTTATTATGGATATCTGATTCGTCTCCGGGATAATCGTTATTCATAAATCTATATAATTCTTTCAGGGACCCAAATTGTATCGCCCTCTTTTATAATCATATCCTTAGCATCCTTATTAATAAGTATCTTATTAAAATTTACTTGATACTGTTCCGTTTTCCCTAATTTATCCACACGCTTAATTGTAATAGATTTAGCATTACCTAATCGACTAATACCGTTAGCATTTGCAATCGCTTCTGTAAGCGTCATTTCTCTATCCGGAGGCATTTCAATAACCCCTGGGCGATTCACAGATCCTAAAACACGAATAATTTTAGGAGAGAAAGATACAACTAAAACAGAAATTTGGGGGTCTACTAAAAAATCTCTATTATATAATTGTGTAATCAGGTCTTGCGCCTCAGAAACAGTAAAATCAGAAACTTTGACTTTTTTCACCAAGGGTAATGATACAGTACCGTCTGCTTCAATCCTTACTTGTTTTTCTAAATCTAATTCTTGAAATACTGAAACTTGAATAACATCTGATGGCTTTAGTATGTAATTTTCATCTAGAGCAACCCCGAAATTAGATGCAGATGCTGTATTATTTGTCCTCGGACTAGCAAAATCATTAGAACTAGAAATAAAGGATGAACCGGTGCTAATATCCTGAGCAAGCAAAGGTGGAGTAACGCTTGCCAATGCGAAAAAAATACAAGAGAGGGAAAGAAACTTCATTATTAAATTTGCAAACTTAAAAATTTTATACTGATCATAAGGGTAGAAGAGTAAAGAATTTTTAGTTTAATTATTGAAATAACTTAGTAAAATCAGAATTTTTCAAATCTGAGGAAATTGCACTTAGAAAGATAGATAAATCTAACGTAATTACATTAAATAAAAAAAACAGGGTAAAAGGCTTTTTGCTTTTTTATAGTTAATATACTAGTAACGAAGGTCGACAATAAAACGGAACTGATCCTCGGCATAATTTCTAACAGAACGGCTAAAAGTATGAAACCAGCCCCCCGTAATTGAATAATTTTGACTAGGAATATAACTCATAGTTAAACCACTTGAAGTCATTTGATCAGTTCTTCCTATATATTTTTTCTCAGAAAATCCATAGTTAAATCCAGCATTATATTCTGAATTCAAAAAATATGTTGTTATGCTATTGATAGTAAGACCATTGTAGGTATCTCCATCACCAGAAGCATCAAATGTCTTCAAAATATTTATTTTTGAATTAACTTTGGGAGTAATACTCCACATTAAATTTGAGTCCAAGCCAAATGCTTCCCTGTCTCTCAAATCCTGAGAGCTAAATTCAATTGCCCGGTAACCTATCGAAATTCCTCCACTAAGCTTCGGCAACAAATCTCCTTTTATTCCTAAATTATAGTAATAGGAATCAGATTCATAGCCGTCTACATACAAAGGATGGGTCACTGGCAATCCATAGGATATGGGACCTAAATCTCTTTGCGTGTAGTCTATTCCATAAAAAATATCAAATTTTTCTGAGTAATCGTAAATTAGTCTAAAGGGAATAGTATAACTATCTTTTGAAGCAAAAAATTGAGATAATGTATCAAATTTCAATTTTTTGCCCCTTAAACCTAGCTCTAACGATAACTTAGGGAAAAATTTATATTCAGAAGATAAAGAATAAGATTCTGAATTGATTTCTATGAGGGTAGCCTGTACTTGATTACTGGCGGAAATAGATGGACTTGCTATCTGATCTTCTGTAAACGAATAGTTAACTTTTGTCTTAAAATAAGGACTATTTGCAACAATTCCTCCCATTGATAATTTCAAAAGTTCCGTGTCTAAAGCATCCGTTTCATAATAGCGGTTAAATGCGTATCCAAGATTTAATCCGAAGTTAAGACCCCTGCCTGATTGCCCAAGTTTGACCTCTAATCCTGGTGTAAATGTTGTGAATGAATCAGACTCCTTTCTGTGATAATTATCTTTAAGGATATTATCTGAATAAGTATAAGAGAAAGCTGAATCTAACTTTACAGAAACTGCATCACCTATCTGCATAAATGATGAACCCGTAAGGGAAAGATGCAGCAATATATAATAAAAATAAAATCTCAAAAAACTCATGCTCTCAATGTATGCTTAACAATGATAATACTGTAAAGTAAAAATTGATTAATTGACTCTGATTAATTATGAAATATGTATCGTGAAATATGTATTTGAAATTTAACTATATAACGCATAATGGAAAACCCTAGAGATATTAAGAAAGAAACAAAGTTACTATTTGGCCTCCTTACGAAGAAATTTTCAAATAAAGGAGAGGCATATCTGTCATTTAATTGGACTAAAATAATATTATTAATTTGCTTTCTTTTCATATTAGCATGGCTTGGATTGGCTACTTTACTTTTTGGTTATTTCAAATTCGCAAAAGAATACGATGAAGTAAAATATACGGATATGCTTTTCTTGCCCTTTAATTACGGTGAACACAAAAAAGCTATGGGCAACTACCATGTTCAAAGCGGTTTAGAAGCAATTAAAGATAATAATTTCAGAGACGGCATCCGCCTTTTAAGAATTGGTCTAATTCGTTCCCCTGGTAACCTAGAAGGACTGATAACAATGGCCCAAATTTACGAATATGTCCTAAGGCAAAAAAATGTCGCTAATGAATTATATTTAAGTGGATTTAAGTATAATGGAATCCATAATGAAGATTTCGCAAGGGCATCGCTAGAATCACTTTTAAGAAATGAAATGGATTCTGAAATCATTGATTTAGCAAATGAATATCTACCAAGCGAATTCAAAAAAGGAGATAATAAGAATTATCAAACCTTAGCTTTTGCAGCGGCAACATCTACTTTTTTTAAAGGTAATTTTGATAAAGCAGATGATTATATCAATACTTTTGAATTAAATGAATCTATAGATGGAATTGTTTTATCTTCAAAAATAAGTTGGGATCGAGGTAACAAATTTTCTGCAATTAAAAAATTAGAGTCTGCTTTATATAAATTCTCAAACTCTGATCTTTTGTACGCTCAATTGAGTCTATTTTACAGAGAAATTGACGATTTTGACTCCTCGAGGAGATATGCTCAATTGAGAAATATTAAAGCACCACTTGACCCTAATCCAATCATAGAGCTTATTTATTTATATGATAAATATAATGAAGTTTCAAAAGTCACAGAATACAGTAGGCAAATTATTGAAAACTTCACCGATAACGAATCAGCAATATATCAATTAGCAAACTTTGCTGCTTCTTCTGGAAAGATTAATATCGCGCAATATTGTTATGAACTAGCGCTTGAGAAAGATTATGCTTTGCAAAATTTTGCTCTTTCATTAATCGAATCTCACATATCATGCAAAGATTATGAGGGGGCTATAGTTTTCTGCAATGAGCTTATTAGCGAAAACCCTAAATGGCTAAAATCAGAGTGGCATATTTTTAATAGCTTGAGAGCTTTAGCCTCATTTGGAATAAATCGTCCAGATCTCGGTGAAATTTACCTAGATGAATTTTTAAATACTCCAAACATAAATGTTGCATCTTTTCTTGCAGTTTCAAAGCGATTCATTGATAGCGAACTGCTTCCGCAAGCCAAATTAATACTAGAAACAGCATATCCTCTTCAGGAAGAAAATCAACGTATCCTTAATGACTTAATTAGAATAAATTTATCATTGGGGCACACTGAAGACTTGGGGAGTCAAATTAAAAAGCTATTGAAGACCAGGCGACCTGACTTAGAGCTACTCAGAAATGCTTATAATAAACTTGGAAGTGACCGATTTCTTTTTACAAATAATCGAACCGCTATACTCATGGAATTAGGTGCGATATTAAGACAACAAAGATAATTAATATTAAAACCCTATAAACCTTTAAAATTCCTATCTGTAAGCCTGAATAAGACTAAGCAAGCGCTGATTTTGTTCTGCAGTCCCAATTGTAATCCTAATAAATTCTGGAAGACCATAATTGTTTAATGGCCTAATAATTAAACCTTCTGATTGAAGGCTCTGAAAAACTTTTTGCCCATCCCCTATTTTTGCAAAAACAAAATTTGCTGACCCACCATATACCTCTATACCCATAAGAGATAAACCATCAACCAATACTTTTCTACCAACCTCATTTTTTTTACGGCAATATTCAATGAAGCTATTGTCTTTAAGTGCTCCTATTCCACCTGCTTGTGCAATAGTATTAACATTAAAAGGTTGCCTGACTCTATTTAACAACGAAATTAAATTAGAATTCCCATATCCATATCCAAGTCTTATTCCCCCTAAGCCGTAAATTTTGGAGAATGTTCTTAAGCAAATAATTTTCTTTCCTCTACCTATGAATGGCACTAAATTAGGTGCACTTACTTGATATTCGGCATATGCTTCATCAAAGCACAAAATCACATGCTCGGGCATATGCTTTACAAATTCATTGATTTCAGCCTTACTGTTTGCTAATCCCGTCGGATTATTAGGACTAGCAACAAAAACTATACGGGTATTTTCTGTAATTGCCTCTAACATTGCACCTAGGTCATGTTTAAAATCATCCATCGGGACATCTATAACTGTTGCCCCGAACAAATTAGCCACTAAACGATAAACTATAAATGAGTAAGAACCTAAAACAACCTCCGTTCCTGGCCTTAAAAAAACATGTCCCAACAATTCAATTATTTCATTAGAACCATTTCCGACAATTATTTGATCTGAACCTAGATCAAAAATCTTTGATATTTCCTGCTTTAAAGCCGTGCAATCACTATCTGGGTATAATTGTATGCCTTCTAATGCCTTTTTCATAGAATGATAAGCAAAGGGGGATGCCCCAAAAGGATTTTCATTAGAAGCCAATTTATCAATCGAATTAATACTTAGACCATATTCATGTGCAACAGTTTGTAAGGACTTTCCTGGAACGTAAATTGGTTGATTGAAAACACCCGGATTAGCTAGCTCTTGATAATTCATTATTGGAATATATTTGAAATACCTTAGAAAAATTGCAATTAAAGATATCATTTATATGAAAATCATACTTATCGGCGCCCCAACTACAATTGGACAAAACTATTTAAAAATAGCTCCTAAACGCGGACTAACGACTCATTCTGTTATCGAAAGTAATGAAGCAGGTAACTCTTTTATAAATGGAACTAAAGGCATTTATAATAAATTTACCATATTAGACATAAATAATAGACAAAAATTTCAAGAATTCTGTTTTCAAGAGTGGCCAGATGTTATTATCAACTGCTCAGAATGTTCAGATTGTGAAGAATTTATGGCTGAGAAAAATACTCACTTCCCTAAATTTCTTGCTCAATTAACCCACCATTTGGGAACTAAGTTAATTCACCTATCAAGTAATGCCATTTTTAATGGAGAATCAGACCGAGCATATAGAGCAACAGACAAGCCGAATCCTCTTAATTATTATGGACAAACCAAATTAATGGGTGAGAAAGAAATTCTTAAAAATAATGAATCAAACCCGATAATCTTAAGAATTCCCCAATTAATATTAGGGGGTACTAAAATTCCTGAAAGAAATTTTAA
>CAJWMY010000041.1 GCA_913044165.1 uncultured Puniceicoccaceae bacterium | reverse complement strand
CATGCCCCATAAAATCTGTACCTATTATAAGTTACCATTCTTAATTAAAACTTAAAACCTATAGACTAATAACATAGTAATATAATAAAAATTTAAAAAGAAGGTTAAAGAAAGTAAAACTAGATGGATTGAGTTTTCCATATGGAAATAGATTAATTGAGAGCCTCTTTTTATTGTAATATATTAAACTTTCAATATTAATATCAGAGTATGATTCCATCTCGGAGAAATTTTTCTAAAAATCTTATTATAGGTAGTTTTTTGGTCCCTTTTATAACCAACCATTCTTGCTCATTGTTGGCTGCTACTAACTATGTTGTTAAATCCGGCGATACTCTTTCTGGAATTGCAAAAAAACAAGGCACTAACGTAGCAAAAATCAAACAACTCAATAGATTGAAAAGTGATCTAATCAAAGTTGGGCAAAAAATAGTTTTACCAGACCCAATACATTATTCCTACCGAGATCCAATCCGACATATTAAGGTACAAAATAGAAAAATTAAAATTAAGCGGTCCCAATGGGAAATTATTGTAGTTCACCATAGTGCAACCCAAAGAGGGAATGCATCAATGTTTGATGCTTCACATCGAAAAAGAGGTATGCAAAATGGATTAGCATACCACTTTGTAATTGGCAATGGAACAGATACAAAAGATGGGCAAATAGAGATGGGATCTCGTTGGCAAAAACAACTTCATGGCGGGCATGTTAAAAATAATTATATTAATGAAGTAGGTATAGGGATTTGCCTAGTAGGGAATTTTGAAACCAGTAAACCTAGTAAAGCACAATTAAAGTCTCTCGTATCATTAATTGATTGGCTCAAAAAATCGGCTTTAAAAAAGCCTCTTAAATTTGCCGGCCATAAAGATATTGAAAAAAACCTCTGTCCTGGGAAAAACTTTCCATTGAGATCATTTCATAAAAAGTATTCAATTTGATAATAATTGATTGATTATGAATAAAATGGATTATCAGCTAATTGATAGTGGATTTGGTGAAAAGCTTGAGCGCTTTGGAGAATACACAATCGTTCGACCTTGCTCTCAAGCGATTTGGTCTAAATCAAAAGAGCTATCCAAGGCTTGGTCTGATTGTAATGCTTCATTTAATAGGAGGCAGGGTCACCATTGGGAAGGACGAGACGCAATTCCTGAAAGCTGGATAGTACAACTTGAGACAATAAAAATGAAACTCAAAATTACAAATTTTGGCCATGTTGGACTTTTCCCAGAAACCCTTAATTTATGGAAAAATATTAAAGAAAAAATAACTGCGGCAAAGGCAAAGCAAAAAAGAAATTTTCAATTTCTAAATCTATTTGCTTATTCAGGAGGAGCTACAATGGCAGCATCTCAAGCAGGAGCTCATTGTTGTCACGTTGATGCATCAAAGGGGATGGTGCAGTGGGCAAAAGAAAATGCACAAATAAATCAAATTGCTAAAAACCCAATTCGATGGATTGTAGATGATGTAAATAAATTTCTAAAAAGAGAAATTCGTCGCGGTAAAAGATACGATGGAATACTTTTAGACCCTCCATCATTTGGAAGAGGTAAAAGTGGAGAACTTTATAAAATTGAGAACGCTATGATTGAAACTCTCGAAAACGTGGGAAAGGTTTTAAACCATGAATTTTCATTCATTTACCTTACATCTCATACACCAGGTTTTACCCCAACGGTATTAAGTAATTTACTGAAAAAACTTTTCAATAATGGGTCTATAACTTCAGGTGAAATGCTTTTAAAAGCTGTTGAAGGAGGTGGATTAGATATCCCAAATGGATCATGGTCTTGCATTGATAATATTTAAAGTTAAACTAATGTTAGTTATATAATTAATTATCACTCATCTACAACAAGATGCTTAAATTTAATACTCTTCTAATAATTCCATTAATAAGCGCGTCATTTTGTGTTAATGCTGTAGATTGTATCCCAAATCAAATAATTGTTAAATACAAAAACCCGAACGATTCACCTCTTTCTAATTCAGTTAATACCGTAAGAAATAAAAATGGATTAATCCTAACACGATCTAGTTCATCACAATATACGTATAGTCGAGTACTTCCAAATTCAGATGATCTAGTTCTGATTGAAGGTGAATCAATTAATTCCCTTTTAAAAGAACTTAAAAATAACCCAAAAGTTAAATACGCAGAGCCACACTATATTAAAAAATTATATGGTGTTTCTGTTGGACGTAGTGACTTGCCTAATGACCGAAATTTTAATCTACAATGGGATCTTGAAAATCAAAATTCTTTAGCCGGTTATGATATTGATTTTTTAGAAGGCAATGCTCTTTCTCGGAAGACTATTCCAGCTAATCCAATTATTATTGCTGTGATTGACTCAAAATTTTCCATTGATCATCCTGACTTGATAAATCAGTTTTGGGTCAATGATGGTGAAATACCAAATAACGGAATTGATGATGACCAAAATGGGTATATCGATGATGTTAACGGTTTTGATTTTGTTAATCAGAGCCCAAATGTAATTGGAGAAGATGCTCATGGAAGTCATGTTTCTGGTATCTGTGTCGCAGAAAAAGATAATCAATATGGCATTTCCGGAGTTTTTCCTAAGGCAAAGTTCCTTCCCCTTGCTTGTGGCTTGAGCGGTCAATCCTTAAGTGGATTAGCGATTAATCAAGCTAAAGACTATGTAGCTGATTTAAAAATTAAAGGTCATAATATTGTAGCCGTTAATGCATCATACGGGGGTAATATATTCAGTCAGGCAGAATACGATGGAATTGAGAAGCTCTCAGAACTAGGGATTTTATTTTGTGCTGCATCTGGAAATGAAGCAATTAATCTTGAATTAGAGGAGGATCTTAATCTTAACGGGATATTAGATGAAGGAGAGGATCAAAACGGAAATGGTATCCTAGATGTATCATATCCTAACAATTATGAACTGCCTAATATAATTAGTGTTGCTGCAACTAATTCTAACCGCGAACTAGCTTATTTTTCAAATTATGGACAAACTCAAGTTGATATTGCAGCTCCCGGACAATCTATATACTCTACTTTAACCCTTTCCTTACAAAATGAAGCTCAAAAAATTATACTAGATGAAGGAGAAGAAATTGGTTATTCTTACCTTGAATTTAGTGGCGCTATTCCCGATCAAGGAAAAACCGGTGACCTTATCTACTGCGGCCTAGGATATTCCTACGATTTTCCTCCATCCGTTAACGGAAATATAGCCCTTATACAGAGAGGAATATTAACGTTTAATGAAAAAGTATCTAATGCTATGGAGGCCGGTGCTATAGCAGCTGTAATATATAATAATGTAAGTGAATCAATAGATACTATTGATAATTGGACACTTATTAATCCAGAAACTCCCCCTTGGGTTCCTGTTATTAGCATCACTCAAGTTGATGGATTAAGACTTAATAGCTTACCCCCATTAAAGATAACCCTATTACCTAATATTCAAACGATTGATGAAGCAAATAGCTATGGTTATTCATCAGGAACATCAATGGCAACTCCAATGGTTTCGGGAGCCGCAGCTTTTGCTGCATATAACTTTCCTGAAGAAACAATGCTTGAAAGACGCAGTCGAATCTTGAATAACGTTGTGATTGTAAATAGTTTAGAATCTAAGGTTTTAACTTCCGGAATACTGAACCTAAGAAAAATTATAGATACTGACGAAGATGGTTTACCTGATTGGTGGGAACTGGATTACTTCGAAAATTTAAGTTATAATAATAGAAATGACATAGACAATGATGGGTATAATAATCTAGAAGAATTCCTAACAGACACAAATCCCATTAAAGCGAATAGCCATCCAAATTTTAAAGAAAAAATTAAATTGGAAGCCGTTAGATTTAAAGATATAAATAAACTTGAATTCAATTTCATTAGTTACCCTGATTATACATATCTAATAGAAAGCTCGCCTTCGCTAAATGAATCCTGGAAGACCGAAGCTATCAATACTGGGAATGGTGTTAGAATGAAAGCAACAATAAATGGACTAGAAAGCTTCGATAAAAGATATTTTAGAATCAAAGCTATTCCATATGGTCTTTCAAACCTATGATAACTTTAATAAATTCTCTTTCACCCGTAATCCATCTTTAGTTTAATGACCAAAGATAAAAATAACTCCTACCCCCGAATATATTTAGGCTTTTCTGGAGGTTTAACTCCTTGTACTTCAAATATAGTTTTAAAGTGCATTTTAGCGCATTGCTGAAGGCCCTCCACTCCTTCATTTTCAAAGATTTCTTTGGCTTGCTCTTGTACTATTTTACTCGCACCCTTTTTTAATTCAATTTCACATTGTTTCGATAGTACATTCATTTCTCTTATATATGTAGCGCGGGCGACTATCGAAGCAGCAGCAACTACCGGATCTGATTCAGCTTTGGTACGAGAAATAAGCTTAAATTTAGGATGCTCTTTTTTAACATAAGGGTCTACTAGCTTTTGTTTTGAAAACTGATCGAGCAACCCCCAAGGTGCAGATCGAACTTTAAGAGCTTCATTTAAAGCTTTTCCGTGATACCATGCGAGAAGCTTATTTAAATTTTCTCCAAATTTATAATATAACTGATTATATTTTTCCATGCGGGCAAAGACAGTTTTAACCACAACACCATTCGTTTCCCTAATTAAATTATCTAGTTTTAAAATTTTAGAATCAGCAATTTTTTTACTATCGGTAATTCCTGCTTCGATCCAATTTCGAACCATATCCCCATCTGCAATTACGCAAGCAGATATCAAGGGTCCGAACAAGTCTCCTTTACCGCTTTCATCACATCCAGCATGAAGCTCAAACCACTCAGGATGGTTTACCTCATCGTAACCTAATCGAACCACTCCAGTAATTTGGGGCTCTATTGTCATTTGAACAAATTCTTCAGTGCGCTTACCGGAGATCACTAATTTACCACTTTTATAGCCAACAAGATTAAGTTTATCTGATTTATAGGCAAAAAGTGAATGATCGACTTGGTAATAGCTCCACGAACCAATTTGTCCACTTTCAATCAAGTCTTGAAGCTTATCCATTTCTTGAGCTTTAATCTCTAAACTGTAGAGCGATAGTTTTTTATCCTTATTTTCCATATTAAATAATTGGAGGAAATTAAATTGATTCCAAAAGCCTGATTTATTTGTTCAAATGGATCAAATACTAAATAAAGTATCTTTTATTTATATATTATTAATATGGAAAAGGTTAGTTTTATCTCGAATAATCCGGAAGATTTATTAAATTTAAGATCTTCACTGCTTACCTGGTTTAAAATTCATAAAAGAAACTTACCCTGGAGATCAAATCCCAATCTATACAAAACAGTTCTTTCAGAGTTTATGTTGCAACAAACAAGGATTGAAACAGCTCTCCCTTATTTTTATCGTTGGACAGAAAGCTTTCCTGATTTTAAAGCTTTAGCTGAGGCAAATTTAGATAGTGTTTTAAAGCACTGGGAGGGCTTAGGTTACTATAATCGAGCTCGAAACTTGCATAAAGTCGCTCAGTATATTACGCAGTCAGGAAAAATCCCTAGCTCCTTTGAGGAATGGAAAAAATTGCCTGGTATTGGAGATTATACTGCAGCAGCAATTTCCTCAATTGAACAAAATTTATCCGTTGCAGTAGTTGATGGAAATGTTGTACGAGTCCTAGCGAGATTAACCAATCAAGAAAACACATTCAAAGGCAATAGCGATGCTGTAAATTTTTTCCGGCCACTCGCAAATAAATTAATTGACCAAAATTCACCTGGAGATTTCAACCAAGCAATGATGGAACTAGGGGCAACACTTTGTCAAAAGGCGAAACCTCAATGCCAAAAATGCCCACTCATAAAACATTGCAAAGGGTTAAAATTTCATGCCAAAAACATAAAATATTTGCCTAGAATTAAAAGAACCCAGAAAGAAAAAATTACCCTAGAACGTGCAATCGTATTTAAAAGAAGCTCTATCCTTCTTCATAAAATTAATTCTGATTCTAAACGCTTAAGAGACCATTACGAGATACCGCTAATGGAATTAATTGATGGTTCTTTCTCGACAAAAAAACTTAAACCCATTACCAGAGGTCGACGCGCAATATCCAACCAATCTATTGAGGAAAATTGGTATAAAATCGAAAAATCGTTTGTAAATCCTCATCTCTTAACTCAGGAAAATGGATTTTATTGGGTTGATTTAAAAAAAATAGATTCCATCCTTTTAACTGGTCCGCATCGTCGGTGGCTAAAAAATCTATTAAAAATACAAAATGCCAAAGAGGTAGACTTGATAAATAACTAATAATCGGCTATTTTTATGGAAAATATATTTATGAACCTAGAACCACTATTAGGAGAACTTTCAGAAGGAGATCGTTCCGCTTTAGACCTCTTACCTAGAGAGGACAAAATGGATCAATTAGCACTCTTAAAAAATTTGCCAACTAGAGATGCTTTGCTTCAAGTTTCCAAACAAGTTAATATACCCACATTGGACTCATTTTCTTTAGTTGATAGCCCAACAGAACATATCCCATTAAGACTTATACATGAATATCATTGTTTACCTATTGATTTTCCATCCAACTCAAATCTAGAATCTAACTCAATTGCCCTAATAACGCTTTGGCTGCCAGACAAACAAATGGAACAATGGATTTTTGCTATCTGTGGAAAAACACCGCATTGGTTCTTGGGGGATCCTGAGAAAATTAATGATACAATCACTCAAAATTTTGGTGTTGGATCTGATAGTTTAGATGAATCTGAATTAATTGAAGACATTACTGAAGAAACTAGCGAGGAAGACGAAGATGCAGCCATCATTCGATTTGTTAATGAGGTTATTTTCAAAGCAATGAGTGATCGTGCTACTGACATTCATTTTGAACCAAATCGAGATTCCTTACAAATTCGTTACCGAATTGACGGAGAGCTAATCTCAGTTCGAGTCCCAGATAACTTAGTCCGTTTCCAAGGCGCCATCATTTCTAGGTTAAAAATAATGGCAAAATTAAACATTTCAGAAAAACGACGTCCTCAAGATGGTAGAATTACTTTTTCTTCTGGTGAATCAGAATTGGACATTCGTATCTCTACCTTTCCAACTATGTATGGGGAGAGTATCAGTCTTCGTCTGCTCAATCAAAAATCCAAGCCTTTAACCATGAAAGAATTGGGGCTATCTACCCACGAAGAGCGTATTCTAGAAAAAGTCTTAAGCTCACCGCACGGGATTATTTTGGTCACAGGTCCGACGGGTTCGGGTAAGTCCACCTCCTTAACTGCTTTTATTCGTCTGATCAATCGACCGGAACGCAGAATCATCACAGTGGAAGATCCTGTAGAATATGAAGTGCCGGGCATTAATCAAACTCAGGTGCATCCAGAAATCGGCTTAACCTTTGCTCAATCACTTCGTTCCGTGCTTCGCCAAGATCCTGATGTGATTATGGTGGGGGAAATCCGAGATCGTGAAACTGCGGATATTGGTATCCGTGCCTCTTTGACCGGTCACTTAGTACTGAGTACTTTGCATACAAATGATGCACCGGGAGCGTTAACACGTCTGATCGATATGGACATCGAGCCTTTCTTAATCGCTTCCTCTGTAGAATTGATTGTCGCTCAAAGATTAGTTCGTAAGCTATGCCCATATTGTGCACAACCCGCTAACTATGAAGCTGGCTATTTAGAAAATTGCCTCAAGTTGATGAATATTCCTGTTACAGAGGAGAATCTAAACCACCCGATCTACACGGCAAATGGTTGTGAAAAATGTCGAAATATTGGATTTAAAGGACGTATTGGAATCTTTGAATGCTTATCAGTTAGTGAAGAAATCCACGAACAGATCGTTCAAAAGGCTTCTGCACGGGCGATTCGCCAAACGGCTCTTGAACAAGGAATGCGTTCACTCACACAAAGCGGGTGGAACCATGTAAAGCAAGGATTGACTACACTTGAAGAAGTGATGCGTTACGCAGAGATTGATTCCGAAGAAGAAAACTAGTTCTTGGATCGGCTTGATTCAATCGCTTTCAATTTCTCATACTCTTTGTCAAATTTCTCACGATTGCAATTGCAGTGCAAGCAGAGGGGTGAGTTATACTTGAGAGCGAATTTTTCATGCCATTTCAATGGCGTATTTTGCCCCTTCTCCACTAGCTTGAGTGCATCGCTACAGCTCGGAAAAATATGACCTAAAAATCCGTAAACTG
>CAJWMY010000040.1 GCA_913044165.1 uncultured Puniceicoccaceae bacterium | reverse complement strand
TTGATCCTGGGTCAGGTTGGGCAACTGTTGACTACCTCACTGTAGAGTTAGTTAGTGGACAAGATTTCTCATTATCTTTTGCTCCAACTGCTGGAATGGTTACTCAAGCCGGTTTTGTTGTCGATGGTGCTAATGGTTTGTCTACACAAACACTTGGTGGAATCGAAGCTAACAATCTTGATCTTACTGTTTCACCTGTTCCAGAACCTAGCACTTATGCTTTGATCGCTGGTTTTGCCGCTTTTCTATTTGTTGCGATACGTCGTCGCAAATAACAAGCACAACTTAATCATTTATCAAATCCCGATCATTAGGTCGGGATTTTTTTATGCTTAAAATAAAAATCAAGACCATTAGTAGTCTTGTAAGATATACCCAATTTATGGCTATTTTAAACTAAGAATTAGTCGTTATCCCTAGAATTTGCTACATTCACCTTTAAAGATCTACCTGCTATGGAATGACCATCTAGTTGCTCGATAGCTAAATGCGCATCTTGCTCATCCTCCATTTCAACAAAACCAAAACCTCTTGGACGACCACCACCTGGTTGAGTCACAATGATTGCTTCCTCTACAGCTCCAATTGTTGAAAAAAGTGTATCTAAATCTTCACTTGTTACTTCAAAAGGTAAATTTCCTACGTATATTCTAATAGACATAATACTTATATAATTTATTTAAATTTTAAACCTTACTAAGTAATAAGGTTTATAATAGGGCAACTAAAATCTCTAAACCCTTTGCTTTTTATCCAATTATGACTTAAGAATTTTAATCAAATTATAAATGAATAAAAGCCAATCTAAAACTCATCCTCACAAAAACACTATTTTTCGTGTTTCTAAATATTTATTTCGCTACAAACTACTATTCGGATCAACTATGGCTTTTGCTGCTTTTATGACGCTTTTAGAAATAAGTGTACCTATAGCAATTCAATCAATATTTGATCAAGTAGAAAGCAGTGGATCTATTCAAGCCCTATGGAAAGGTATTATTGTTATAAGTATGCTTTACATAGGCAGCGAAATTTTCAACTGCTTAAGAATAAGAGTAAATAACACCCTTGAACAAAATGTCTTGCTAGATATGAGAAAAGATATTCATAGCAAACTTCTTAAACTATCTGTAGGATTTTATGACCAGCGGAAGAGTGGCGAATTAGCTTCACGAGTAATTGAGGACGTTTCTAATGTTGAAAGAGCATTATTAGACGGAACAGAGCAAGGACTCGGAGCCATATTGAAAATAATTGGCATTAGTATAGTATTATTTTTCATGCAACCTATTCTCGCACTATGCGTATTCTTTCCAGTTCCATTACTTTTATTTTCGGGTGTACTTTATTCAAAGCGCTCCCGCACTGTATGGAAAATTGTTCGAGAAAGCGCCAGTGACTTAAATAGTTTAATTGTTGAAGATATCCAAGGAAACCGATTAATACAAAGTTTTGGCCTTCAGAATAGGGAGAAAGAACGCTTTTCTCAAAAAGCTAAAGACCTCAAAGAAAAAAACCTTAAGGCTATGTTCCGTTGGGCTTACTACAGCCCTCTGACAACCTTAATCACTAAACTAGGTTTTCTAAGCATTGTTGGCATTGGAGGTTTTATGGTATTCAAAAGCGAATATAATTTAAGCATTGGGACATTAATAGCATTCTTCCTACTTGCTAATATGCTCTACCAACCTATCGCTCAACTTCATGGACTTAATCATTTACTAGCTGCTGGTCGAGCTTCCGGAGATCGAGTATTTGAAATTTTAGATGCTAAAATTGGCGTTCCGGAAGCGATGAGCCCCAAGGAATTGAAATTAATCAAAGATGACGGTATCTGTGTTGAATTTAGAAATACTTATTTTGAATACCCAGAAAGAGATGCTGTTATTTCTAATTTAAATTTTATTATCGAAAAAAATAAAACTACCGCATTAGTTGGACATACTGGAGCCGGAAAAACAACCATTGCAAATCTAGCAATGCGAACCTATGATATAAATTCCGGTCAGATTTATTTTGCTGGTATAAATATAAGAGATCTTTCTTTAAAAAGCTTACATGAAAATATAGGCTTTGTTGCCCAAGACCCATTTTTATTTGATGGTTCAATTCGAGATAACTTAATCATTGGAAAAGCTAATGCGAAAGAATCCGAAATGTATAATGCTTTAAAAAAAGCGTCTGCCTTAGATTTTGTAAATCAATTACCAGAGGGTCTTGATACCAGGATTGGAGAAAAAGGCATTCGTCTAAGCCAAGGTGAAAGACAACGAATTACAATAGCACGAGTACTACTTAAGGATCCGCCTTTTGTCGTATTAGATGAAGCCACAGCTAGTGTTGATACAATTACTGAACAAAAAATTCAAAATGCCTTATCTCATTTAAAGCAAAATCGCACTGTACTAATAATAGCACATAGGCTCTCTACAGTAAAAAAAGCCGACCACATTGCAGTGCTTGAAAAAGGCTCTATTATTGAACAAGGAACCCACCAAGAATTAATTGATAAAAATGAAACTTATACTCAGCTTTGGAAATACCAAAGTGATTGGATTCCAGAAAAAATTAAAAGTTAATTAATTATGATAATTAATCCTCCCAAAAACCTTTTTTTACCTCTTGACGGAAAATTAAAAAAAAATTGAATTGAAAGAGCTATGGAACCCACGAACAATATAGATCCGATTAATTATTTAGAAAAAGAATTAATCGTAAAAAATAAGTTGGGCATTCATGCACGACCTGCAGCAATGATAGTTAGAATAACAAGTTCATATTCTGGAGATGTTTGGGTTGAAAAAGATGGTGAACAAATAAATGGTAAAAGCATTATGGGCTTAATGATGCTAGCAGCGGGAAGTGGCTCTCGACTAAATTTCCTCTTGGAAGGTCCTAAAGACGAAGGCATGAATGCCCTTGAGCAATTAGAGACCTTATTCAACCACTCTTTTGAAGAAAATTAATTAGTCGCGTAAGCATTTGATACCTTCTTGCGATATGTGAGAATTAATTTTGCTAATTAATACAATGGATAAAAACTACCATACACCTTTATATTGGCTATTGAGTCTTTTGTTGTGTGGGTGTGCCAGTAGCGCTAAGTACAATGAATCTGAAATTAATACACCTACAAATTGGCAGTCCATTGAGTTTGATTCTGAGAGGTACACAGATTGGGTTTTAAAATCTAGAGAATCGGATTGGCTTAATTATTTTAAAGAAAATGAAACATTACAATCTTTGATTAAAAGTGCTTTACTAGGAAATCAAGATATTGCAATAGCTGCTTCGAGAGTAGCATTAGCGCAAGCCGAACTAAAAAGCATAAATGCAAATCGTCTGCCATTTGTTAACGGCTCTTTAAACAATAATCGTCAAAAAATTAATTCCTTTGGACCGACTTCTATAAATAATGCAATCACATATGAAAACTATGTTGGAAGCTTAGGACTGAGATGGGAAATAGACCTATGGGGAAGTCTTCGAAACCAAACAAAAGCAAACTTGGCAATACTTGAATCTAATGAAGCAACCCTACAATTTGCTAAAATGTCAATTGCCTCTCAAATTGTAAAAACCTGGCTTAGTATAATGCATACTTCAGGCCAATTGCAGCTCTTAGAAAAGCATTTAGAATTACAAAGTTTTTATCTAAAATCAACTGAAGAACGTTATATCAAAGGTCTTATTTTTACTGAGGCTCTCCTAACTGAAAAAAGCAAAACAGAAAAACTTAAAGAATCTTTTAATCAACTAAATCTTGAAAAAGATAAACTTAAAAGGAGTTTATCTGTATTAACAGGAAACTATCCACTAAGTGAATCTCTTATTTATTCACCCCTGCCAGAAATAATATCCCCTATTCCCGCAGGAATTCCCTCAGAAATACTTAATCATCGTCCTGACATCAGAGCAATGGAGAGACAGTTAGCAAGTTCAAACGAACGTCTTGTATCAATTAGAAAAGAAGTGTTTCCTAAATTATCCTTAACCGGAAATTCTGGCTACGCCTCAACAGAACTAAGCTCTCTATTGAAAAATCAAAATGCAGTTTGGTCAGTAGCTACATCTATGGCTCAACCTTTGATAAATTTTGGTAGCATTAAAGCTAAAATAAAAGCATCGGAAGCTAATCATGAAGAAAATAGAGCTCAGTACAAAAAGGTTATTTTAAATGCTTTTAAAGAAGTTGAAAATGCATTATCTAATGAATCATATTACTTAGATCTTAAAAAGTCTAGTAATCTAATCCTTTGTCAAAATCACAGGATTGCTGATATTACTAAATCAAAATACATCAATGGTAACGCGGAATTTTTGGATTTTTTAAATGCCCAAATTCGATTACTTAAATCCAAGCAAGAAAATTTAAAAATCCAACACGATCACCTTCAAAACAGAATTAACCTTCATCTCGCTTTAGGCTATTCTTTTAATGAAAGGCCACAATTAATTGTATCTGTTTTATGAAAAATGTTTCTTCAATAAAATACGGAATCTATATTCTAATAATAAGCGGAATACTTAGCTATTTACTTATAAAATTCAAACCTAAACCCATTAAATCTGAGATGACTCGTACGGCTTTACCTGTTAGTTTTATTACAGCAAAAGCAAAAAGCACCCAAATCATTATAGAAAGCGAAGGGATACTAAAACCAAAGATTGAAAGTAGTTTAGTAGCTGAAGTTTCCGGATCAGTAACTAAGATTGCAGAAAACTTTTATGCTGGGAAATACATTGAAAAAGGTAGTATGTTATTTCAAATTGACCCTTCTTACTACTATGATCGATTGAAATTAGCAGAATTTGAATTAGCAAAAGCTGAACTATTTTTGGAAGAGCAAGAAGCATTAGCAAAACAGGCTTTGTCTGACTGGGAAAAATTTGATTACGGTGAACCAAATGAACTAGTTTTAAGAAAGCCACAACTCAAGCAAGCTCAAGCAGGACTATCCAGTTCAATTGCAAAAGTAAATACAGCAAAAAGAAATCTTGATAAAACAATTGTTATAGCACCTTTTTCTGGCTATTTATTAGATAGGTCCGTTGATTTAGGAACTTATGTTAATGGAAGCTTATTAAACGGCCAAGGACATGCAAAAATGTATGCAATTGGAGATGGAGAAATTCGCTTATCTATAAATGCTTCTGAGAAAAAGTTTCTAAAAATTAATAATAATAATGATGATGCCTTAGAAATTAATTTCTTTCACCCAAAATCTAAAAAACCTATTGCCTTTGGCACTGTAGATAGGGTTGAAGCTACATTAAATAATCAAAACCGACTTAACTATTGTATCGGCCTAATACCATCCGCTTTCCCTCATCCTAATTTAACTTCTAATTCTGAAAATAATGAAAATCAAAAGCTTGAACGAAACCAGTACTTAGTTGCTGAAATAAAAGGCTCCATCCTTAAGTCTGCATTCACAATTCCTGATACTGCTTTAAGGCAAGGCTTATATATTTATGTTATTAACAATGAAGATAGGCTTAATAGAAAAAAAGTAAAAATCGCACACAAGAATCCAAAATCTATAATAATTATTGAGGGATTAAAAGAGGGTGATCGCATTGTCACAAGTCCAGTTGCTTATTTTTCTGAAGGAATGCTTGTAAAACCTTCCTCCAAAAAATGATTCGCTGGTTTGCAGAGAATGGTGTAGCCGCCAACCTTTTAGCAGGAATAATTATTATTGCGGGATTTTTCATTGCTTCATCTCTAAAACTAGAGCTATTCCCAAACCTTGATTTAGATACCATAAGTATTAATGTCGTTTATCCAGGAGCAGCGCCAAGTGAAGTCGAATCTGGTATAATAGAGCTTATTGAAAATAGAATTAAAAATATCGAAGGCATCAAAAAGATAAATGCTTTTGCTTACGAGGGTATAGGAACCCTCATAGTCGAGGTAAACCGAGGTTATGAAACCAAGGTAATCCGAGATAAAATTAAATCCGCAATTGATACCATCTATAATTTTCCTGACGAAGCAGAAGAACCAAGTGTCGAGGAAATTAAGATAAGAAATGAAGTCATTTCATTAGCAATTTACGGAGATACAGACCCTATTATACTTAAAGATTTGGCTGAATATATAAAAGATGAGCTTAATTATAGAAAAGGTATCAGCCAAGTTGATATTAAAGGTTTTCCAGAACTTGAAATAAGTATTAATATTTCCCAGGACATACTTAATGAATATAATTTGTCTTTAATCGATGTTGCCGAAGCCATTAGATTAGAAGCTGTTGATGTCCCAGGAGGCACAATTAACTCTAGCGAAGGAGAAATTCTTGTTAGAACCACAGCTAAAGCCTATAAAAAAGATGAATTTGAGGCCATACCTGTGATTCGGGAATTAGATGGTAGTATTATTCGTATCAAAGACCTAGGTATAGTAAATGATGGCCTTGGAGATACTGAAATAAAAAGCCTGTTCAACGGCGAGGATTGCATTATTCTCAGAGTATTTTCCGTAGGGAACCAAAGTGCCTTGAAGGTCTCTGAAGATGTGCGTTCATTTGCTAAAGAAATAAATAAAAACCTACCTGATGGTATTCAAATTGAAGCTTTTAGAGATTTTACATTTTATTTAAAAAGTCGCCTTAATATGCTTATAGAGAATGGCATCTATGGTCTTATTCTTGTCTTTATTATTTTAACAATATTTCTGCGTCCATCTTTGGCACTTTTTGTAATGCTCGGAATTCCAATTTCTTTTTTAGGCGCCTTTGTAGTTTTACCCTTTTTAAATATTACAATTAACTTAGCTTCATTGTTTGGCTTTATATTGGTTCTAGGAATTGTAGTTGATGATGCAATAATTGTTGGCGAAAGTATTTTTACTGAATATCAGAAACAAGGGGGGCCTAGCTCTAACGCTTCTGTAGCCGGAACTAAAAGAGTCTCTATACCTGTGACGTTTGCAGTACTAACAACAATAGTAGCTTTTATTCCAATTCTAACAATTCCTGGCTTTTTAGGCAAATTTTTCTTCCCTATTCCTATAGTAGTTATTGCGTGCTTAATTGGTTCTTTAATTGAATCAAAATTAATTCTTCCGTATCACCTTACACTTTGCAAAGTTGGAATTAAAGAAACTAATAAAAATCTAAATTGGTTTCAAAGAAAACAACGTTCTATAGCAAATTCACTTGAAATTTTTATTAATGATAAATACCGACCCTTACTTAAATATACAATTAACAAGCGATATACTGTGGCTTCTATATTTGTTGGATTACTTTTAATTTTCCTTTCTTTCTTATTTGGAAATCACTTAAAATTTGTTTTTTTTCCACCTGTTCCATCTGATTATATTTTAGCAAAAGTCATAATGCCTTCAGGAACATCTTATGCTGAAACAGAGAAGGCCATTAAACAAATCGAAGTAGCCCTAGAAAAGCTTTCGAATGAAGTTTCAAGTATGGGATATGGTAAAGCTTTTGATAATATTGTTACAACAATTGGTGGTGCTAACTTTGATGGTAGCGGAGGTCCTATGGGAGAAGGAGCTAGTTACAGATCATCAAATATAGGGGAAATTGCTGTAGAATTATATAAACGTGAAGATTTAGCCGGTGGAGGCTCAATTAAAGCCCTCTCTGCTCCTAATCTAGCTGATCGATGGCGAGAGCTTATCGGCCCAATCATTGGTGCAAAAGAATTAACCTTTAATTCTAATGCAGCTGGAACTGTAGGTGAGCCTATTAATATACAATTATCCGGGAAGGATCTAACACAACTGGCTTTAGCTTCTGATGAAGTTAAAAAAATTCTTTATAATTATGAAGGGCTTTATGATATAAAAGATAGTTTTCAAAATGGAAAAAATGAGGTAAAACTTAGTTTAAAACCAAGCGCACAATCTTTAGGTCTGACAAATGAATCCCTTGGATTCCAAGTAAGATCCGCTTTTTATGGGATTGAAGTCCAAAGAATCCAAAGAGGATCTGATGATATTCGAGTAAAGGTAAATTATCCTAAAAGTGAACGCGTAGGCTTACATGGACTTGAAAAACTAATGATCTTACTTCCTAGTGGTGAACGTGTTCCATTAAATTCTGTAGCCAATTATACAATTGATGAAGGGTTTTCTACAATTAAGAGAATAGACCAAAGACGGGTAATTAAAATCACCGCAGATGCTAATAAGTCCGTAGCGAATTTAGAATTAATAAGAGCTGAAATTAAAGGAGGTAAAAATTCACCTAGTTTAATTGAGGAAGCACTTCAAAACTACCCAAAAGTCAAATGGTCTTTAGAAGGAGAGGCCAGAGAACAATCTGATATTTTTCAAAGCCTAATAAAAATGACTTTACTCGCTCTATTCATTATTTATGCACTCTTAGCCATTCCACTAAAATCTTATATTCAGCCAATAATCATAATGTCCATTATACCATTTGGATTAATTGGAGCAATTGGCGGCCATTTTATTTTAAGTCAACCTGTAAGTATATTATCTATTCTTGGCTTTGTTGCTCTCACGGGTGTTGTTGTTAATGACAGCCTTGTAATGATTGACTATATTAACAAAGCGCGTTTATCAGGAGAATCAATTAAGGACGCTATAGAGCACTCAGGTGTAGCACGTTTTCGACCTATCTTGTTAACGTCATTAACTACATTCGCAGGGTTGTTACCAATTTTGTTTGAGACTAGCCTTCAAGCACAATTTTTGATACCAATGGCAATTTCTCTGAGCTTTGGTGTTTTATTTGCAACATTTATTACACTTATTCTAGTACCGGCATTTTACTTCATGGTCTACGATTTACAAAGCTTTTTTAGTAACGATAATGATCTGACTTAAATGGACCATTCTTACTAACTCCAATGTATTTAGCTTGATCATCACTAAGAACTGTTAATTTGCACCCTATCTTGTCTAAGTGCAATCGTGCTACTTCTTCATCAATAGCTTTGGGCAAAAGATATACACCAGGTGTATACTTTTCTAACTGCTTCCAAAGTTCTATTTGTGCTAGTGCTTGATTGGTAAAGCTATTTGACATTACAAATGATGGATGACCTGTTGCGCAGCCAAGATTAACCAACCGCCCTTTAGCAAGCATATAAATTGAATTGCCATTTGAGAAAGTGTATTTATCAACAGCACCTTCTTCATCTGATTTAATTTCTGTGACTTCTACACCTGGGCTGTCATTTAGACAATCTACTTCAATTTCATTATCAAAGTGACCAATATTACAAACAATAGCTTGATCCTTCATTTGCTCCATATGCTTTGCGGTAATGATACCAAAATTTCCAGTTGTTGTTACGTAAATATCTCCCCAGCCTAGGGTATCCTCTAGGGTTAGTACCCGG
>CAJWMY010000039.1 GCA_913044165.1 uncultured Puniceicoccaceae bacterium | reverse complement strand
TTTTTTATTAATGCGTAATTCAGGATTAAGATCGCATAGAGGTTTAAGAACAAAATCACGCTTAAAAATATTTACATGTGGTATAGTTAACTTTTTGGAATCTAAATAGACCCCCTCGTAATATAAAATATCAATATCAATTGTTCTGTTTTCCCAACAATTTGTCCTCGTTCTGCCCATTGAATCCTCAATTCTTTGAGTAAAATTAATTAGCTCTTGTGCGCTAAAACTTGTGTAAACTTCAAGTACTGCATTTAAAAAATCTTCTCCTTTAGAAATTCCAATTGCCCTGTTTTCATAAACTTTACTAGCTTGAGTAACTACTATGGAAGAACTTTTTTCTAAGAAAAGAACTACTTCTTTTAGGTATAATAATCGATCACCTATGTTAGATCCAAGACCGAGATAGACACATTTTAACGACATAGAGTGACTTCTGCTGCGAAATATTCACAAATGCAATCTACAGGAACAGATGGTTTCTTTACAATTACAGACACTTTATATATACTAGTAAATTCTTTAAGTAATTTTGAAGCGATAGCATGTGCACAGGCCTCAATTAGATTATAGCGCTCATTTTCAAAAATTAATTTCACTTCCTTGTAAATCAAAACGTAGTCCACCGTTCCCTCAGTAGTGTCATATTTTAAATTTTCCAAGTCACTCGTTTCTGTTAATTCTGCAACTACATCGACTTTAAAACGCTGACCGAGGTTAGCCTCTTCTTCAGTCAATCCATGACGTGCAAAAAATGCTAAATCTTTTAATATAATCTTAGTTTGCTTCATTGTAGGCACAATAATTAATTACTTGAGAACATTGAATATTGGCTAAAACATCATGAACTCTGACAAAGTCAATACCATGCATAGAAGCCCAGGCTGTAGTTGCCAATGTTCCAAAGATCCGTTTACTTGTATCATCTATTTCTAACAATTTGCCAATCATTGATTTTCGTGATGCCCCCAATAAAATTGGTTTTTGGGACTCTTTCAAAAAAGACAGTCCTCGCATAATCCTCCAATTATCTTCAAACATTTTTCCAAAGCCTAATCCTGGATCTATTCCGATACTTTCAGGATTAACACCTAAATCTAAAGCCATATTAATCGAATTTTGTAAAAATTGACTCACCCTTTGAATTATATTACCTTCAGATAATGAAGATCTAGTTGCGTTATGCATTAAGAAACAAGCTGCATCATACTTAGCAATAACGGGAATCATATTTGGATCTGATTGCCCTCCCCAAACGTCATTTATAATATCTGCTCCTTCATCTAGACACTTTTCAGCCACTTTAGATTTTGAAGTATCAATAGATATTAAGCAGTTACTTTCACTCCTTATCTTTTTTAAAAATGGCAAAATCCTATCGAGCTCTTCTTCTGATGATATGGCTTTATGATTAGGGCGCGTTGACTCTCCACCGATATCAATAATAGTGGCACCTTCGGACTCCATCCTTAGAAAATGTTCTTTAGCTTTTTCGAAATCAATAAAGCATCCACCATCTGAAAAAGAATCTGGTGTAATATTCAAAACACCAACAATCATAGTCTTTTCACCAAGACGAAGATTTCTTCTTTTAGTCCGAAATATTTTTTTATTAACTGTATCCATAGAACTTCTAAAAGTGATTTAAGTCACTAGCTTCAATAGATGCAATTTTTTTAATAAACAGAGACATTTCATTAATTAATGTGCAATCTAGTACTGAATAATCTAATGTATAACCATCTTGGAATCCAGAAATTGATTGAACTGGCAAGATGCCATATGATGCATTTGTAATAAAAGCACCTTCACTAGCTTTCAAATCTTCTTGTGAAATCTGACACGATTGCACTTGTGGGTGTTCTAATAGTACTTCACGTATAATTCCTGGTAGTATACCACATCTATTTGTTGGCGTAAAAACATCGCTATCCTTTATGATAAAACAATTTGCCGCTGATGTTTCACAAATATTACCCTGCATATTAACTCTAATATAGTCATAAAAACCTTCATCTTTTGCCCGCTGCAATAGCCATAAATTCTCAAAGTAGTTATGTGTTTTATATCCACTAATTAATGACTTTTCATTGATTGGAAACGTAAAGTTTATATTTAATGAAGCTGAAGGAGGCTTTGTGAAATAATTTCTCTTATAGACATAAATTGTTGGACCATCTAATGATTGAATGAATGATAGTTTCAAGATAAAGCTAGCGCTTTCCAGCTCCATATAGAAACGTGCTATCGCTTTTAAGGTTTCATTCTTATCCTCTATTTTTAGGTAATATCCAAAACAATCAGCTACAGATTTTTGAAAGCGATTCCAATGTCTATCCCAGAAATAAATGTAACCTTTCTTCACTTTAATTGACTCAAAAATTCCCATTCCATGGGCAAAAGAAGATTCTGAAGGTTCTATACTTAATTTTTGACCAGGCGGAATTATACGTAAGTTAATCATAGCATTTAATTCATCAAATCAGACTCTTAAAAGTAGCTTCAATTGCTTTACCTTTAGCCTCAGTCTCATTATATTCTTCTTCGGGATTTGAGTCCCAAACAATTCCACTGCCAACACTATAATAAAGTCGATCTTGTACGCAAGTTATACTCCTAATTGAGATATTGAATTCTGCGTCATGATTAAATCCTATATAACCGAATGATCCGCAGTATAGACCTCGCTGATTTGGCTCCATATATTCAATGATTTCCATAGCCTTAATCTTGGGTGCACCAGTAATTGAACCTCCTGGGAAAAGTGCATTAACCGCATCAAAGATATCTTTTTCGTCTGAAATTTCCGACCGTATTTCTGCTGTAGCATGCATCACGCTTTTATAAAATTCTATATTAAATTTAGTGTCTGCCTTAACTGTACCATATTTAGAAACTCTCCCTAAATCATTTCTTTCTAAATCAACAATCATAAGTAATTCTGCCCTATCTTTTTTGGAGCTAATCAAATCTTTTGCTAATTGCTTATCTGCTTTTAATGTCTCGCCTCTAGGTCTAGTCCCTTTAATAGGACGTGTTACTAAAATAGGCCCAGTCTTTTTGAGAAATTGTTCAGGCGATGTAGAAATTAACTGAATATTTCCAGTATTAAAATAGCCTCCATATGGAGATGGATTGCCTAATCTTAATGCACAATATAAATCAATAGTAGAGCCATCAAAACAAGCCTCTCGTCTTCGAGAAAGATTTACTTGATACACATCCCCCTTCGCAATTAGTTCCCTAATTTTCTGAACTGATCGGCAAAAGTCTTCTTTTGAAGTATCCCATGACCAATTCTTGAAGCTAAATGAATTCCGAGATTCTTTAATTGGCTGATAATATCCTATAATTTTCTCTAGGTTAGAAAAAGATTGTTCTGCAGGAACCCTAACCTCTGAAGCGACTAGAAATACTTCTCCGGATTTAATATTCTTTGCAACAAATTGGTCATATAGACCAAAACAAAAGTTAGGAATTACTAAATCTTTATTTGTTTCTTCTAGTACAGATTCAAGGTAATGACCATAGTCATAACTAATAAATCCAACTGCACCACCAACAAAGGGGAGCTTTATCAAATCCGAGGAATCGCTCAAAGTTGGAAATTTATATTTATTAATTTCCAAACGTAACTCTTCTAAATCTTTACCCCCATTAATCCATTTAAAAGGATCTGATCCATAGAAACTCCAATCACCTAATTCATCAATTCGCAAGGTACTATCTAAAGCAAATCCACCAATTCTTGAAGAAAAAATCCTCACAAGACTTTCGCTTGATAAATCAACTTTATATCGCCTAATTTGCATTTTGAATTTACAATTTATATAATTGATTCTGCGTTTTACCCCCTATGGATCTAATGTTTTAAAGCCTTAGCAAACAGGACAATACCTAATAATTGAAAAGTTATATTAGGAATCCAGACCAAAACATCAGACCGAAATCCACCTATTCCCTCAAACCAAGAAACAAAAACAAACAAAGTATGGTAACTAAGTGCAATTAAGAGAGCTAAAATAATATTAATATATGATTCTTTTCGTCCAACATGCATTGCTAAGGGAATTCCAATAAGTACTAAAGCGAAAACAGAATATGCTTGGGAAAGATTTTGATGGACATATAGCTGTAGTTTTCCACGCTCCTGGGAAAATGATTCACCTGACCTTACTTCTTGTTCTATTAATTGATCCCTCTTTTCTATTAATTGAGCAAGCGTCATATCCTTATAACGCATTGGCTTAGCTACATAATTACTTAGAGCCCCATCTAAGGATAGCAAAATTGGCAATTCATCAAAATAAAGTATCTTAGGACTTTCAATGCCAACATTATTAAAATCCATCCCAGAACGCTTCTCAATACTACCATCTAATAAATCTAACATAATAGCATTTTTTTTAGGGGCATATTCCAAAGTCCCTTTTTGGGCTTTCAAGAATAAATTGACTTGATTAGATTCATCTAGTTCCCAAATCCAAAGCTCATTTAATTGGATGCCCTCGCGGTCTTTAACGTACATTATATATCCGGGGAAATCCTCTATAAATTCACCTTCCTTAATGAATCCTAGAGGATTATTAATTAATGTCTTAGCTAAAATTGACTTATAGCTAACTACTGACTTTGGACCAAAATGCAGAGTAACTAATGCGCTAAATGCCATGCCCATAAAAGCAATAAAAAAGACCGAAGCGGATATCTGATATAAGCCAAATCCGGATACTTTCATTGCTGTGATTTCGCCTTCAGAAGACATCCTGCCAAAAGCAATTAGAATCCCTGATAATATGGCTAATGGGATAGCATATATTGCGAGATAGGGTACGAGCAAAGCGATAAGTTGGAAAAATTCCTGAAAGCCTAGCTTGCCACTAATTAACATTTCTGACAAATCTTGAAATGCATTAGCTAAAACTAGAATAAATAAAAAAAATAAAAAAGACACCCCAAAGGAGATTAAAAGCTCTTTAAATATGTATCGATGGAGTAAATTAATCATGAAAGGGCTCTTTGGATGAAGTTAATATTGATTAGAAAGCATAAGTAACTAGTAAAATAAAGATAATTAAACCAACAACTAAAAACTTTATTATATGTCAGATCAAGAAACAGAAATTCTTCAAATATTTAGAGACAGCGGAGCACTTCTAGAAGGCCATTTTTTATTGCGTTCTGGTTTACATAGCGGTCATTTTTTTCAATGTGCTCAAGTCTGCCAATACTTAGATAAAGTCAAAAGACTATCTGAAATTCTTATATCGAAATTAAAAGAATATAAAGCGGATACAGTCGTTGGAAATGCTATGGGAGGACTGGTAATTGGGCAAGAAGTGGCAAGGCAACTTAAGGCAAGATACTTATTTCTTGAAAAAGTTGAAGACAAGCTTGCCCTTAGGCGAAATTTTAAATTCAAAAATCAGGAAAAGGTTTTAATTATCGAAGATGTAATCACTAAAGGTGGTCGTGTTTTCGAAGCAATTGATTGCATCAAAGCCCATGGAGGCAATCCTATTGCTGTTGGGGTAATAGTTGATCGGAGTTCTGGGAAAACTAAATTTCCAATTCCTCACTTTAGTTTAGCTTCTTTAGATTTCCCCACTTATCAGGAAAATGAATTACCTGATTCACTAAAATCAATTCCAACAAGCAAGCCAGGAAGTTAAAAATAATCTAAATATTATGCTGGGATTTATTAAACATTACGCTTTATCTAATAGCAGTATTGCAACTTTTTTCCGGTTTTCAGGTGTAGGCTTAACAATATCATTAATTGATGTAGCATTACTATACCTTTTATTAGAAACGGAATTTATGAATACTTTAATGAGCAGGATAGTTTCTCTTACCTTTTCCATGCTGGCAGGATATTTCTTAAATCGCTACTTCACATTCCACCATATTGAAAAGGGTCGAGCACTTTGGAATTCGATTATACGACATTTTAGCGTACATGCTATTGGTGGCATTTTAAATATCTTAATATTTTTATTGTCCATGAGGATGTTACACAAATTACATACTATCTATAATTTAGAAAGCTACATTCCGTTTATATCAGTTTGGTTAGGCGGAATAGCTGGATTAATTTTTAACTTTTTCTTTTCAAGAAAAGTTGTTTTTGATAATTAAAATAAATGCACTCGCTTTTTATAAAAAGTATCAAGCTATACTTTATTGCTTACTTAGAAGCTTTTAAAATAAGAAAAAGAGAAGTAACCAAATTTAATCTAAGCCGATTAATTTTCCTAACGCTTTTGTTCCCGGCATTTATTTTCTTACAGATTTTACACTCTTTATGTTACTTTATAGATGATATCTTATTTAAGAGCTATAAAACCTATGATTGTTCAAATATTTTATTTATTATCGGTATTCCTAGAAGCGGAACTACTTATATACATAGGACACTTAGTAAGGCACAAGGGACAACAACATTTAGTACTGCGGAAAGTATATTTGCTCCAACTATTACGGAAAAAAAATGCTTAGAATTATTCTCGAAATTTGATAATTTTATAGGAAGTCCAATTTTAAAAATAATTAATTTTATTATAAATCAGTTTGGAAATAATTTTCATAACATACATTCAGTTAGCATAGATGCCCCTGAGGAAGATTATTTATCTCTACTCCCTATAGGCTATTGCTTTATACTGCTCTTTGCATTTCCAAAATCTAAATCGCTAAGGCGCCTAATTGATTTTAAGCATATACCAAAAGAAGAAAGAAATGCAGTGCTTAAATTTTATAAAAGAAATATTCAAAGGCACTTATATCAAAAAGACAATAATTTACTCTTTATATCAAAAAATGCTTCTTTTTGCACTTGGCTAGATGATCTAGAAAAACTATTCCCTAAGGCTAAATTCATACTTTCAACTAGAGAACCAACAACGGCAATTGCATCGCAAATCAATGCTTTAGAACCTGCCAGATTAGTTTTTGGAAGTGACCCAAAAGGCATTATTACAGAATCAATTGTCTTACAAGCTTACGCCCAATACTATTCAGAAATGCTATGCTTTTATAAAAAAGTAAACCCAAACAAAAGAGCATTAATAGAACAAGAATACCTCAGAAAAGATCCTATACTTATTCTAGAAAATACGATTAAGTCTCTTAAAATTCCTATTGATATCAAAAGAATTAACTTCTCAAAAAATAAGGAATTAAATACAACTATACGGCTTGAAAGATTTCCGGAAATCAAGATTTATAATGCCATTTTAGAAGATTATCATTCATTAATTAAGCTTGCTTTGAGAAAAAAGTAAGCTTGCTTTTTGCCTCTATTTTAAAGCCTTGAACATTAATTCAGATACTATTTTTTAAATTTAATATTAAGTTTATATTCAATACTAAATTCCTTCATGTGCGCATCTATAAATAAGGAACAACTAAAGATTTCCCGTGTTGCTTTTTTCTCCGACTCTTTAGCAGAAAGAAACGGAACTGGTGCTTATTATTTTGACCTTATAGATAGCCTAAAAAAAGAACTACCAACCATTGAAATTTTTCAGCCTTTAAGAAATGTTCGTTTTTCACGTCTTTCAGTACCAATGCCAGGAGATCCCTCGCAAAGACTAATTACCCCAAATTTGCTTAGGATTCGCAATGGATTAAAAAAGCTAAAGCCAAATATAATAGTTATAGTAACCCCAGGTCCATTTGGCATAGTAGGGTTCTTGTATGCAAAAAAGCATAAAATAAATTGCATAACTGCTTTTCACACCGATTTTGCACAATTGACAAAAATATACTGGAATCCATTAAGTCGTTTTTTTGCAAATTTGTACCTTAAATTTATTAACAAATGCTTGTGTAAAAATAGTCAGTATACACTCATTAATAATTCAAAACTAATATCAGATATTAAAAATTTAGGTTCTGTTAATTACAAATTAATGGGGACTCCGCTACCTCAATATTTCTTGGATATCCCCAAAAAGAACCTACCTTCAAAAATTAAACAAATCTGCTTTGCTGGACGATTAGCTCTAGAAAAGAACATAGATTTGATAATAAATTCAGCTAAAGATTTTCCAAGCATAATGTTTATCATAATAGGCGAAGGTCCGCTTCGATGCGAATTGATTAGAAAAGCAAAAGATCTAAAAAATGTAAAGTTTATGAATTGGTTGAATAGAAAAGAATTAGTAAATATTATAGATCTTTCTAGTGCTTTATTATTACCTTCAAAAATTGAAACTTTTGGTTCTATAGCCTATGAAGCAATGGCTCGGGGGAGACCAGTAATTGTTTCCACTAGCTCAGGCATTAACCAATGGGAAAATTTAGCTGCGCACATTCTTAAAATGGAGACTTCTTCTGATTTAAGTAGGTGTATTCAATCACTAATTGATATGACTGATTCGGAGCGTGCAAAATTATCTCAAAATTCATATTTAGCGGCCCGAGATTTTCATGAAGAAAGTATTAAGCAATGGATAAAATTATTAACTACTAACCTTTAAATCTTACCATGAAAGCTATTATTTCAATTCATGATGTAATGCCAGAAACAATTGAAAAAGTTGAGATCATTATTAAAAAATTAGATCCATTTAATATCCCTCCATTCAGTTTACTAACCGTTCCTGGAAAAAAATGGACGGGGAAATCTATAGACAAATTAAGGAGATTAAGCGAGTTAGGTTATTCATTAGTTCCCCATGGTTGGAATCATAAGAGTGTGCCAAGAAAAATATTCCACAAATTACATTCAGCTTTTATCTCCAAAGATGTAGCTGAGCACCTTGATTTAAAAGAAGAAGCCATACTAGAGCTAATGATCCGATCTAGAAATTGGTTTATAGGCCAAAAATTAGTACCAAGTTCCCTCTATGTTCCTCCTGCATGGGCACTAGGACAAATTAGTGAAAAAAATATAATAAAAGCCCCCTTTAAACAAATAGAAGTAACTCGGGGTATTATTCATATTAAAAACCATTCTTCTATAAAATTCCAAAAATTACCCCTATCTGGATATGAGGCAACGAATCCATTTAGAGTAACTTTTTTAAATGTTTGGAATAAATTTCAAGAAACCCATGCTGAGAAGGGAAAGCTCCCTTTGAGAATATCAATCCACCCTCGAGATTTCGACCTTCCTCTAGCGAACCAAATAAAAAATCAATTATCTAAAGTAAGTACTTTCCTAGACTATGCTGACCTTTGTATGAATCTTGAGGATTAAAAATAATCATAGTCGCACCCAACGGCTAGCTTGTGCCATGCTAAATTGAAATTTTCTAGAATGTTCCCGAATCAAAAATGGCATATTCCAGGATTTAACTAATAAGAAATGTCCATTATCTTCCAAGGCGGACCTTAATCCAGAAAAAGAATCTTTTGCATTTGCATTAAGCCATTTATCATGAGGAGTATATGACTCTAACCAAGTAAAAGGTGTTGTAATAAAAAGCTGTCCTCCAGGCTTGACTAAATCAGGGAATTTATTCAATAGAATCATTG
>CAJWMY010000038.1 GCA_913044165.1 uncultured Puniceicoccaceae bacterium | reverse complement strand
GTGCTAATAAAAAAGGGATTCCAGGAATGAATTCTGAATACGACTTACTAACTTTGTCCTTTACTGAACAATCTCTTCTTCCGAAAAAAACCGCACCTTTTTCTAAATCTCTAGGACCAACCTCAACTCTAATTGGTACCCCTTTTTTAACCCAAGACCAAATCTTCTCTCCGCCTCGAATATCACGATCATCTAATTCAACACGAACTGGTTCATCTAAGTACTTTTGTTTTTCAAGTTCTTTTTTCAATGTATAACAATAATCCAATACTTGGTCCCTGCTATCTTTCTTTGGAGTAATTGGCAAAATAACAATATGGGCAGGAGCAATTGCTGGAGGTAGAACTAGTCCGTCATCATCTGAATGAGACATAATTAATCCACCAACTAATCGAGTGGAAACGCCCCAAGAAGTTGTCCACGCATAAGCCTCTTTACTATCCGCATTCAAAAACTTAATTCCACTTGACTTTGAAAAGTTTTGACCGAGAAAATGTGAGGTTCCTGCCTGTAGCGATTTTCTGTCCTGCATCATTGCCTCAATAGAAAAAGTAGATTCTGCACCAGGAAAACGTTCTGCCTTAGTTTTTTCACCCTTAATCACTGGCATTGCTAAATAACTTTCAGAAAAGTCAGCATATACATTAAGCATAGTTCTTGTTTCTTCTAATGCCTCCTTTTCTGTTGCATGAACAGTATGCCCCTCTTGCCACAAAAATTCTGCTGTTCTTAAAAATAAGCGTGTGCGCATTTCCCATCTAACAACATTAGCCCATTGATTAATCAATAATGGAAGATCTCTGTATGACTGAACCCATTTAGCAAATAATTCACCAATAATTGTTTCAGAAGTCGGACGAACAACTAGTGGTTCATCCAGTTCCCCAGAAGGTTTGAGTTGGCCACTTTCATCGGCTTCAAGTCTTGAATGTGTAACTACTGCACATTCTTTAGCAAATCCATCAACATGCTCTGCTTCTTTTTGCAAATAACGCATAGGAATAAATAAAGGGAAATAGGCATTTTTATGACCTGTTGCCTTAAATCGACGATCTAACTCTTTTTGAATATTCTCCCAAATCGCATATCCCCATGGCTTTATAACCATACATCCTCTAACAGGAGAACTTTCCGCCAGATCAGAGGCCTTTATAACCTGCTGATACCATTCAGGGTAATTTTCTTCTCGAGTTGGGCTAATTGCTGTTTTTTTCTTTTGAGACATACAAATCCTTTAAAATAAGATATAAATTTACTCACTTCCTCGCTCAACTATTGAATTAATAAATGAATTAACCACTTCTGGATTGTAATAATAAATAGTATAGACTCCAGCGCCTACAATAACTAATAAGAGCATAATTTTCCCCATGCTTTTAATTAATTTAAAGAGGAAATAAAAACATATAAGCAGCCCCGCCCAATGAAGCGGACTTCCGTCCTGTAATCCTTGAAAAAGTCCTTCTAACATACAGCTAGTTTACTAAATATTATTCGGTTATGTCACCAATATATTCTTTAGAAATCCATTTTTGCAAAACACTAGGAATTTTCACCCGCCCATCGGATTGTAAATTATTCTCTAAAATTGAAGCAAGAACTCTTGGGATCGCTAAGCCCGAACCATTCAAAGTATGAGCGGTATGAATTTTGCCCGATTTATCTCTATATCGAATACCTGCTCTTCGTGCCTGGAAATCAGTGAAATTACTACAGCTAGAAACTTCAAGCCAACGCTTTTGACCTGCTGAAAAAACCTCAATATCATATTGTTTTGCATGAGGAAAGCCTATATCACCACTGCACATTCTAAGCACTCTGTAAGGTAATTCTAAAGATTGTAAGAGATTTTCAACATTATCTTTTAATTTTTCAAGCTCATCCATACTAGTCTCTGCTTGTGTCCACTTAACTAACTCAACCTTGTCAAATTGGTGAAGGCGATTTAATCCACGGACATCAGCACCCCAACTTCCTGCTTCTCTCCGAAAACATGGTGTGTAAGCACACCTATAGATAGGCATTTCTTTATACGAAAAGATTTCATTCCGAAAAAAATTAGTTACTGGGACTTCCGCAGTAGGCACCAAATAAAAGCCTTCACTTGAATCAAAATACATTTGGCCTTCTTTATCTGGCAATTGTCCTGTAGCCCTTGCACTATCTGCATTTACAAGAATAGGAGGCAAGATCTCTTCGTAACCATTTTGATAAGCCGATTCTAAAAAGTAATTTACAAGGGCTCTTACCAATTGAGCCATTTCACCAATATAAAAAGGAAATCCGGCACCGGCAACTTTTACACCTCTAGAAAAATCGACTCGAGATTCAAACCAGGGAATTTCATAATGTGGTTTTGCATGAGGAAAAACATCTATAGAACCCCATGAACTTATTACCTCATTATCAGATTCGCTATTACCAATTGGAACAGATGGATCGGGTAAATTTGGAATTTCAAGAAAAGCATCATGGAATTTCAAATCAGCATCCTTGGCTTCTGCCTCTAATTTTTTTGCTTTAACCGAAACTTCCTTCAACTCTAACTGCTTTTCTAGGAATTCAGGAGAACCTTTATTGAATTTTGCCATTGATTGACTTGCAGTTTTTTGCGCAGAACGAGCTTGCTCAGATTCTGTAATTTTAGCACGCCGAATCCCATCTAGGGTAAGGATGTAATCAATATCCACAGTGAACTTTTTGCGCGCAATTGCAGAGCGCAATTTTTCTGGATATTCTCTAAGTAATTTTATGTCGATCATGATTGCTTTGTTTAAGTATTTGATATCACAACAAAATTCGGGAAAATTAATTAAATGAAATAAATATAAATATGTGAAAAATATTATTATTTAATAATAGATTTTAAATGAAGTTAAAATATTGAAAAAAATACCATGTAAAGTAATTTAAGAATAAATGATATAAACGATAAGGCACTTAAAATTATAATTTTGCAAGCAAGTCTTTTGCTTCTTATCATTCAATATAACGTAATTAAAACTTTTATTATATCTAATAATACCAATGTTTTATTGCTAATGATGAACTCACTAATAAATAATGAATAGGAAGTTAAAAATATTACAAATCGTTCCAGAGCTCAACGCCGGAGGAGTAGAAAGAGGAACCCTAGAATTAGCTCGTTTCCTAGTCAATATGCAACATGAATCAGTTGTTTTATCAAACGGGGGCAGAATGCAAAAAAAACTAGAGATCGAAGGATCTAAACATATAAAACTACCCGTCCATCGAAAGCATATTCTCTCCTTTGCATATATATTCCACTTGCGTAATTTACTCCTAAGGGAATCTTTTGATATTGTGCACTTGCGTTCTCGTATGCCTGCATGGATTTCTTATGCAGCTTGGAAAATGCTGCCTAGAAATAAACGGCCCAAATTAGTGACGACTTTTCATGGATTTTATTCTGTTAATTCATATTCAGGGATTATGACCAAAGCTCAGGGTATTATTTGCGTATCTAATTCAGTAAAGAAATATGTCCTAAAAAATTACTTTATAAATAAAAATAAGCCCTTAAAAGTTATTCATCGTGGAGTAGACCCCAATTATTTTATATATAATTACAAGGCTCCTGAAAATTGGCTTTGCGAGTGGAATAAAGAATTTAAATCACTAAAAGAAAAATTCATAATCACTCTACCGGGTCGATTGACTAAATGGAAAGGCCATCAAGACCTACTTGAAATCGTCTATTATCTAAAAAAAGACGGGATTCCGGTGCATACACTCTTCATTGGAGATGTTAATCAACGTAAAGTTCATTACTACAAGCGCTTAAAACGAAATATCTCCAAGTTGAATTTAGAAGATGATGTAACCATTTTAAAACATCGGGATGACCTAAGGGAAATAATGAGTATATCTGACTTAGTTGTATCATGCTCAACTGATCCAGAAGCTTTTGGAAGAGTCAGCCTAGAAGCTTTAACTCTTGGGATTCCAGTTATTGCTTATGAACATGGTGGAGTAAAAGAACAACTCGGTGAACTTTTCCCTTATGGAGCAATAGAGGCCAATAAAAAATCTTCAATGCGATTAAAAATTAAAGAATTTTATACCCTTAAAGAAAAACCTAAGCCAGTTAAAAATACACAGTTCACTCTAGATAAAACAAACCAAAAGGTCCTCAGATTCTACCAAAAGATGCTAGAACCACCTAAATAAAGTAAATCTAATATTTTATTATAGTTCCAAGATCGAATAATGTTCAGGGAGTGATTCCTTATCATGATCAATTATGACGATATATTTATCTGCAAAATTTTCTAGGCACGTATTAAATATAGCTTTATTTTTTTTATCCAATGCAGAACTTGCTTCGTCAAAAATCATTACAGGCGCATTCTTGAGAAATGCTCGAGCAATTGCAATTCTCTGTCTCTGACCTCCAGAAAGGGTACTACCTTTTTCACCGATCACAGTATCAAATCCATCTTTAAAGCGCTGGATGAACTCATAGGCATTGGCATCTTTTGCTGCTTTTATAACCTGTGAATCAGTAGCTTTTAAATTTCCAAGTCTAATATTTTCAGTTATAGTACCTTTAAAAAGCAAAGGCATTTGCGGGACATAAGCTATAGACTTTCTAAGTACGTATGGATTGTATTCTCTGATTTCTTTTCCATCCAAAATAATAGAACCTGAAGAAGGCTCATATAATCTAAGTATTAGATTTACTAGGGAAGATTTACCTGCACCACTTTTACCCGAAATAACTAGAGGGGAACCTTTTTTAAGGGAAAAATTTACTGTATCTAAAACGGTAAGCCCATCATCGTAAGCAAACGTTACATCCTTAAATTCAATCTGTCCTTGAATAGCTAAATTATTGATATCGCTTGAATCTTTATCAATATAACAAACATCTTCTTTTAGATTTAGAATAGTATCGACTCTATTTAAAGGTGCTTCTATCTGTCGGACTAGTCCATGCATCTGACCTAGACGCTTAATTGGCCCGTAAGCCATATAAAGCGCTATGAATAATGCAAAAAACTCACCTTGCTCCATACCATTCTGTACCCCAAGATATAAGGCAACCCCAAAGCCCAAACTAGAGACAAATTCAATACTCGGGGAAATCATTAAACTCGTTCTAATACTCTTAATCGTAAAACGGAAAATTCGATTTAGTATATCTGTAAATCGGCCTATTTGCCTTTCTTCTAAATTAAATGCTCTAATTTCAACCGGAGATTGTATTGTTTCAATAACTAGAGAGTTAAGAGATTCACCTTCTTTAACAATTTGCCGAGATCGCTTTGATAAATACTGACCAATTTTTCTTATTGGAAAAACTAAAATTGGAACTGTCAATATACCAATTACTGATATAAAAAAACTCTCACTTGCAAATGATTTATAAATCAAAAAACTAATTGCTGCTAATAATGTAAGTGGCTGTTTGACAATATCATTACTCATGTCGACCACCACTCGACGAATTTCATTCGGGTAATTGAGCACAGAAGCGATGATTTCGCCAGTTTGATTATTCTTAAAAAAATTATACGGCAAATTTTGTATTTTAGAGAAAGTATCTTTTTGCAACTCCTGAACAACAAAGATACCTGCATAATTCATAAAAAATCCATTAGCCCAACCAGACAGAACTCGTACTAATATCATTGCTGGAATTAAGAATGAACATAACAATAAAAATCCACCAGTAACGTTATTGCTGAAATATTTCTCTACGACCAAACGAAGCCATTCTGGAGCCTGATCTGAATTATCAAACAATATAGGAAAAGCAATTTCCGCCATTAGAGGGAGCCCTAAACCACTAGATAACGAAAATATAATACCAAAAATAATACCCAAACCAAAGTGTAACCAAACACGTTTAAGATATTTAAAATAAGGGAAGAATTTTTTAATTGAGCCCATATACTCTAGGACAGAAAATATATACTTGAACTAAGATTAGAGTGCATGCAATTAAATTTGAATAGTTCAATGATTAACTTTGTAACGATCTTGAAAAAAGAAATAATCTTTAGGCTCTTCTAGAATTATATTTTCTAGGTATTCATTCATGGACTTTAGGAATTCTTTTTCCGAATTACTATGAACAATATTTGATCCTAATTCATTCCAATTAATTTCCCATTTTAATTTCCCTATACGTTTAAACCGTAAGGCAATTGATTTAGATTTAGACATTTTTTTTAAAGTAGAAGGGATTGTAGTAGTAGTGGCATTTTCCCCAAATAATGGAACTAATTTGCCCTGCCTAAGACGGATATCCATAGCAACTAGTAAAATTCCATTATTTTTTAAAAAACGAGTAATACTTAAAAATCCATCATTTCGACTAATTAATTTCATCCCATTTGCTTCTCTCAAAGACTTAAACCAATTATCAATATAAGAATTTTTCAAAGGCCTATATATTGAGGCGAAATTCATTTCTTCGGGAAAATAATTAAGTGTTACCCTCGGAAGCAAAGACAATAACTCCCAAGGACCCTGATGGGCAAATAAAATAATAAGACTTTTATTACTTCCTGTAAGCATTTTAAACCGATCTAAATTACTCATTGAAATATGCTTATTCCATATTGATTCTGGTTTTCCTAAAAGTGCTACTGAAAACAAAAAATTACCAGCATTCTGCCTAAATATCTTCCTTATTAAATGATCTTCTTTAATTTTAAATAAGCAATTATTAGTATCTTTGAACGATCTAGAAAAATACCATGCTTTCATCAACTTAATATTTTTTAGTACAATTTTCCTACGATTCGGCAAAACAGCATATATAATTAACCCCATAAATTCCCCTAGACGATAAACTAAACCCAATGGCAGAAATGATAGTAATATCGAAATGATGCGAGCGAGCACATATCCTAAATATTGTAAAAGTGTATGATTATTATTAAAATTAGCTGATTTCATGTAAATTTTTAACAATAATTTCTAGGAAAAAAACCTTTTTGTAATTTCATCTGCACATCTATCAGCCTCATTCAAATATGAACTTCGGTTCACTGAATCTAATTCAAGAATTTCATCTGTCCGGATAATTTTATTATCTATTAATCTCTGGGTGCAGAGACAAATTCTATTTAATTTATTAATTGGAATTAGACAAATTACTCCTACTTCGGCACCAGATGATAAGGCTTCATAAATCATAGAAGTACTATCTTGAGTAACCCATACCCTACTAGCTATCTTCAATCGGGTCTCAATCCAATCAGGGTCGGTATCGGCCCATGATGTAAATTTTAAATTACTCTCATCAATACTTTTAAGCTTTAAAAGCATTGACTTAGGTGTTCTCCTTGAAGAGGTGACTTCCCATTGTATCCGAGGATTCTTTCTAGAAAGGAGCTCAATCTGATTAAGAACATACGATTCATCCCATAGAAAATGCTTTGAGGGACCACCAACTAAAACTAGCCCCCTATCCGGCAAAGTATCGCTTGAATACTGAAACTTATTTATAACACCATCAGTGCTAAATATCTTCGCATCGCTTGATTTAGATTTTGACAGATCATGGCGAGGAACAAGCAATAAATCAAAAAACATTTTAGGAATGGAAGGTTTCATCAAAACTACAACCTTACACCTAAAAATTAAACGAGCAGCAAGCATCCAAAAATGAGTTTTGTGACCTGCTCCAATCACTAAATCAGGATTAGGAAAACCCAACCATGGTAATTCATTCTTTCTTCTAAATATATTCCTTGTAAAAAATGAAAATACATCCAGAGAAATCAAGCAAACATGTACCGTGGCATCAATTTTCTTTTCAAGCGCATTGATCAAGCCCACAACTTGGCTTTCATGGCCAGATTTTCCATCCTTGAAGCACCATAAAACAGGGGCTTTTTTATTTGTTTTTTTATTTTTTTTAAGATGTGAATTCACCATCCATTTGAAGTCCTTAGGAAATGCTATGAGCAAATAAATCTATTATTATTTTGAAGGAGCATTGACCTAAATTAAATTATATTTATCTATCAAATGATGTCTGATGTCGAGAAAGAAAGCACTGCTATAACCCCACCATCAGAATGGGTGGATAAATATGGGGATTATCTTTATAGATTCGCCTTATCTAGATTAAAAAATCCTGAATTAGCAGCTGATTGCCTGCAAGACACCTTTCTTGCAGGAATAAAAGCACTAGATAATTTCGATGGAAGACTCGATATCAAATTTTGGCTTCGTGGCATCATGCGCAATAAGATTGTCGATCAAATTCGAAAATCAGTACGGTGCAAAATTGTGGATATAGATAAAGAGGACGAAGGATTAATGGAAAGTTTTTGGTTCAAATATAGCGGTATTGCGACAACGAATCCTACGCCATGGGAATTTAATCCAAGAAAGTATTACGATAATCAAGAATTCTGGATTGTTTTTAAGGAATGTGTTGAAAATTTAAATGAACCATTAAGAGAAGCATTTACTTTAAAAATGCTGGAAGATCAAACAACAGAAGAAATTTGTAAGGAAATGAATATTTCTACGAATTATCTATGGGTACTACTTCATCGTGCCAGAGAACAACTAAAACTATCACTAACTGAAAAATGGCTTAATCGAGACTCAAATTAAATGTTCACCTGCAAACAAGTTTCTAAGACACTAAACAATCAGCAATTCAACGCTTTACCTATTTGGAAGCGATTTGTTATTAAGCTGCATGTTAAACTTTGTGTGTTTTGTGGGAAATATAATAAACAAGTTATTGATAACCATGATTTGTGCCATCAATACATAAGAAACGAGGATGCTTTAAACGAAGCATCCTCATGTAAATGTTTTCTAGATGAAAGCAAGAAGGCTACTATTAGGGAAAAAATTAGCGAATCCTTAAATACTTAGGAGATTTATTTTCACGCCTTAAAAATACCGAATACATACTTAGATAGAGCTTGGTACTATTGACTGATTTGGATTTTATATTCTACCGAATCCAAAAGAGCTTCCCAAGCAGCAGCAATAATGTTATCGCTTGCTCCAACTGTGCCCCAAATTGCAACACTATCTGTGGATTCAATATGCACACGTATAATTGCATTTGTTCCTTGATTATTTTCTAATATTCGAACTTTAAAATCCAGTAATTTAATATTCTGAACTTCAGGGAAAACTGGAGAAATTGCTTTAATCAAAGCCTCATTAAGTGCATCAACCGGGCCACTTGCCTCTGCGACAGTGTGATAAACTACATCTCCAATTTTAATTTGAACATTCTTATTTCCTATGAATTCTAAAAAACCAATTCCTTGACCAACATGATTATTATCAACCATGACTACTTTGTGACCAGATTTTAACATTATTTTAGAGGCTTCTTGCCCAACTAAAAAACCACCATAACATGTTGTCAAAATCGCATCTCTAACCTCATCTACGTTAATCTCAGTAATTTCACCTCTAACGCGCTTACTCGCATTGAAAATAACAACCTCGGGATCCCCAATATCCGCCTGAACAGATGAGAAAAGATCTCGAACGCTATTTGGTTCAGATGTGTTACAGCGGTATGCAGTTGCATCAATCTCATTAATCAAGCTGGCTAATTTTTTAATATCTCTTGCAGCTAGCGCTACTTGCATTCCTTCGCTGGAGAATTTTCTTGCCAACGAGGCACTCAGTCCCGACCCAGCTCCAACAATAAGAGCAATTTTTTTATTTACCATTTTAACCCAATTTCAAAATGAGAATAATAGCGCGTCTTATTATAAATTTCAGTTTTTAAAATGCATCTAGTTTGA
>CAJWMY010000037.1 GCA_913044165.1 uncultured Puniceicoccaceae bacterium | reverse complement strand
GTGCGGTCAGCCTCTCGACTGGAAAGTGTGCAGAAATTGTTAGGAGATCGTAAGGTCTATATTTGCGATGTTGAAGATTCAGAGGCAATCCAATCTCTAGCGGAATCAGTCGCAAAAGATTATGGAACCATTGATGGCTTGGTTCATTCTATCGCCTTTGCAAATTACAGTAAGGGAATGCGTCCTTTTCATGAAACAGATAAGGCTGATTTTTTACAGGCTACAGCGATTTCTTCCTTCTCTCTGGTTGAGGTCGTAAATGCATTTAAGGCCTATTTTTCTAAAAATGCCTCAGTCGTCTCAATTGGTATATCTTCCACAAATGTGACTGCAGAGAATTATGGTTATATGGCTCCGATTAAAGCAGCCTTGGAGAGCTCAAGTTTTAATTTAGCAAAGTCATTCAGTTCGGATACAAAGGTTAGATTTAATACCGTGAATGCAGGACCACTTAAAACAAGTGCATCAGCGGGCATTCCGGGTTACTTAGAGAGTTACCTGTATGCTGAAAAGCTTACATTTCGTAAGGCTAATGTCCAAACTCAAGAAGTAGCTAACACAGCAGTATTTTTGCTAAGTGATGCCTCAAGTGGAATCAATGGACAAGGAATTGTAGTGAATGCAGGCATGGATCGTAATTATTTTGATAGTGAAGTTGTGCGCCTAACTATGCGACCTGAAAAATAAACTCGTCTTGTATTAATAGATAGAACAAGTTTCTGCTAAGTATGCAATTTCAGAACGTTGTCATTGAATCTATAGAATATGTTTTGCCCGACATGGTCATAACATCTGAAGACCTAGAATCAGAGCTAGTTTCGGTTTACGATCGATTAAAATTGTCTAAGGGTCGATTGGAACTAATGACTGGAATCAAGGAACGTCGTTTTTGGGATATTGATTTCAAGGCATCTCAGGCATCCTTTTTAGCCGGTGAGAAGGTTTTAAAAAAGAGCCAATTTAGTAGAAAGACTATTGATTTACTCATTCATTCAGCAGTTTGTCGTGACCGAATCGAACCTGCGACAGCTTCATACGTACATAATCTTTTGAAATTATCAGACGCGGTACAAATTTTTGATGTTTCTAATGCTTGTCTTGGATTTTTGAATGCAATGACAATAGCAGGAAGTATGATAGAATCTAGGCAAATTGATCGTGCCTTAATATGTTCAGGAGAAAATGGGTATCCATTAGTCAAAAATACAATCAAGGCTTTACAAAAACCGGAGCTTACACGGAAGTCTATAAAGCCTTATTTCGCAAATTTGACCATAGGTGCAGGTTCAGTAGCAGCAATTCTTTGTCACAAAGATCTAATCTCAGGACCATCACTTTTAGTGAAATCAGCAGCAGTTTCTACTGATACAAATTTCAATGAATTATGTGAGGGGGATTCGCGTGGGGAAGGACTAGATATGCAGACAGATTCTGAAGCTTTACTGGAGGCGGGTATTGGAGTAGCAAAAAAGGCATGGGCTTCATTTATTAAAGAAAGTGGCTGGACGCACAAAACTGCTGATCGAATTTTTACCCATCAAGTTGGTAAGGCTCACACACGTGCTTTATTTAGTGGACTTAACTTAGATCTAAAAAAAGATCATTCAACGTATGAGTTTTTAGGGAATGTAGGCTCAGTATCTTGTCCTATTAGCTTGGCACATGCTATTGAAGTTGGTGCTTTAAAAAAAGGTGATAGGGCTGCTTTATTGGGTATTGGAAGTGGGCTAAGTAGTTTAATGATGGCTTTAGAGTGGGAAAAATAAGATGAAATCTTCCATAAAAGAATTAAGCCCATTTGTTCGTGAAGAGTACCCCTTTAGTAGTCAATACTTCCAGCAATTTAGTGATGGTGAAGGCAAACATAACCAACATTATTTAGATGAAGGTAGAGGTCCAGTAGTACTTTTATTACATGGCAATCCAACATGGTCGTTTTATTTTAGAAATTTGATTATTAGACTCGTTGCTCAAGGCTTTCGTTGTATTGTACCCGATCATATGGGGTGTGGTTTATCGGATAAGCCACAAAAATATACGTATAACTTAGAGCGAAGAATTTCCGATGTAGAGAGAATTTTGGAGCATTTAGGAATTATGGAATTTAATTTAGTTGTGCATGATTGGGGTGGCGCGATTGGTTTGGGATTAGCAGGTCGGATGCCTGAAAAAGTAATTAGAATAGCTATTTTAAATTCTGCAGCCTTTCGCTCTAAACTCATGCCTTTAAGTATTGCTTTCCTTAGAATACCGCTACTAGGAGAATTTTTAATACGAGCCTTAAATATATTCGCTATTGTGGCGATTAATCGAGCGGCACAAATTCCATTGTCTCCAGTGATCAAAGAAGGTTTGTTGTTTCCTTACCAAACCTGGGCAGAACGTATAGCTATTTCCAACTTTGTTAAAGATATACCAATGGATAACAATCATCCATCTTATGCAACTCTCCTAGCCATAGAAAAAAATTTAGATCACTTAAAACAAAAGAAAATTGGCCTTTTTTGGGGAGATTGTGACTTTTGTTTTAATCAACATTTCTATAAACGATGGCTTGAATTTTTCCCTTTGGCAAAAAAGTACCGATATCCTAAAGCGGGACACTATGTTCTTGAAGATGCAGGAAAAGAAATAATTCATGACATAACTAAATTTATTTCTGAAGTTGAAGATTAGAAATTAGTCGAAAAGCTTGGATTTCTAGGTTTTAATTTCTCAATTTTGGTTTTTGCCTTTTCCTGAAAATTACTTTTAATGATTCATAATATGAGTTCAGTTTTACAGTTATTGCTTGCAGGAGAGTCTTTAGATACAACACAAATGGCTCAAGTTTTAGGTATGTCTGAATCCGATATTGAATCGGAAATGGCACGTCTTAAAAGAGAAGGTACATTACTTGGAACAAGAGCAATCTTGAATTCTGATAAAGTAGAATCTGAAAGTGTTCGGGCTGTTATAGAGGTTCGTCTCAGTCCAGAACGTGATGGTGGGTTTGATCGTATTGCGGAGCGAATCAGCCGTTTTGATGGGGTTGAATCCTGTTATTTAATGTCTGGTTCATATGATTTACTCCTTTTTGCAAAGGGGGATGATTTAAAGGCAGTTGCAAGTTTTGTTTCCGAACGTCTTGCAAGTGTGGAAGGAGTTTTATCTACGGCAACTCACTTTCGATTAAGAACTTACAAAGAACAAGGCTATCATTTGGGCAATTTTGAATCCAATGGCGATAAGCCAGCTATAAGTCCCTAACATGCAAAATATAGGTCAAAAATTTGTGGCAGACCATGTTGTGGGGTTGCCTCGTTCTGGTATCCGCGATTTTTTTGCAATCGTAGCTGCAATGCCGCATGCAATTTCATTAGGTATAGGAGAGCCAGATTTTGTCACTCCTTGGCACATTAGAGAAGCAGCAATTTTTGCTTTGGAGAAAGGCAAAACTAGCTACACCGATAATTTAGGTCTAATCCGTCTGCGCCGAGAAATTAGTACGTATGTGGAAAAATATTTTGACTTGAGTTACCATCCGGAAAAGCAAATTCTCGTAACTGTTGGAGTATCAGAAGCTTTGGACATTGCATTGCGTGCGGTGCTTAATCCAGGAGATAAAGTTTTGTATCATGAGCCTTGTTATGTTTCTTATAGTCCAAGTATAAAACTTGCCCATGCAAAGCCTATTGCAGTTAAAACTGATGCTAAAGACTCTTTTGGAATTGACCCAGATAAAGTTGCAGAATTATGGGAGCCTGGCTGTAAAGTCTTATTGCTAAATTTCCCAACTAATCCAACTGGAGGTGTCACAGAGCGAAATAAGTTAGAGCAACTCGCTAAATTTGTAGTTGAGAAAGACTTGCTTGTGATTAGCGATGAAATATACTCAGAATTAACATTTGAAGGAGAGCATAAAAGTATTGCTTCAATACCAGAAATGAAAGAACGCACTTTATTTTTACATGGGTTCTCTAAAGGCTTCGCAATGACCGGTTTTCGTATAGGTTACGCTTGTGGTCCGGATTCTTTAATTGAAGCAATGATGAAAGTGCATCAATATAGTATGTTGTGCGCGCCTATTTTATCTCAAGAAGCTGCGATTGAAGCTTTGAAAAATGGAATGAGCTCTATTGAAAAAATGAAAGCTGCGTATCATAAAAGGCGTGACTTAATTGTAAGACGTTTTAACGAAATGGGGTTAAGCTGTCATTTACCTAAAGGATCCTTTTATGCTTTCCCTTCAATAGAAAGTACTCAAATGAGTTCGGTTGATTTTTGTAAAGACCTCCTCCAAAAAGAAGAGGTGGCGGTTGTTCCTGGTACCGCTTTTGGAGAGAGTGGAGCAGGATTTGTGCGAGCAAGTTTTTCAACCAGTTATGATAGGATTTTGGAAGCTACCAATCGAATGGAACGTTATTTAGAAAAAACTACATTAGTTCATTGAGTTTAGATTCTTCCAGAATGGTAGCAATTGTTGGCCGCCCAAATGTTGGTAAAAGTAGATTGTTCAATCGCCTTTGTGGAAGGCGTTTATCTATTGTGCACGATATGCCCGGCGTAACTCGGGATATAATTTCTGCAGAAGTTGAAAATGACTATATGCTTCTTGATACGGGTGGCTTAGGTATGGAGTTAGAGATGACTCCCAAGCAAATTTCAATAGCTGCTGAGGATCAAGTTGAGTTTGCAATACAAGCAGCAAAGGTAATTTTATTTATGGTAGATGTTCGCTCAGGAGTAACAGCGCTCGATGAAATTGTTGCCGATAAACTGCGTCGATTTGGAAAGTCTATTCTTCTTATAGCAAACAAAGTGGACAGCGAAACTGAAGAAAGTTTAAGCTCTGAATTTGCTCGTTTAGGCCTAGGGGAGACAATTAATATTTCAGCAGAGCATGGAAGAGGATTAAGCTTCTTAAAAACACAACTCTCTCGTGCTTTAGGCCCGAGTCCAAGTTTTGAGGGAAATCTAATAGATGAGCGGATTAAAATTTCGTTAGTAGGTAGACCAAATGTGGGCAAGTCTTCCTTAGGGAATGCCCTCATACATTCGAATCGCTTGATTGTCTCGGATGTTCCAGGTACTACACGAGATTCAATTGAATTAGATCTAAGCTACAAACACAAAGATGGTGAAATTCTTAAGTTTCGTTTAACAGATACCGCAGGATTGAGAATGAAACGTAAAGTAGATAGCTCCGTCGAATACTTTTCAACGGTCCGAACTGAACATAGTATAGATCGCTCAGATGTTGTATTTCTAGTAATTGATGCAATGGATGGTGTAACAAAACAAGATCAGTCACTAGCCGGCATGATCACAGATTCAGGTAAGGCAATTATAATTGTCGTAAATAAATGGGATCTTGTTAAAAAACGTTGGGAAGAGGAACCAATAGATGGATACAAAAATATAAAGCATTTTCTAACGAGTTATGAAGAGTCCTTGAGGAAAGCTCTCTTTTTTTTACCAAATCCCCCCGTTCTATTTGTTTCAGCTACTAAAAATTTTAAAGTTGAAAGTTTGTTAGAAGGGGCTTCTTCAGTAGAACCAACTCTTGACCTTAAGCTCCCCACTGGCCGTTTAAATCGAACCATCCAAGATTTATTTGGAGCTCGATCCCCAAAATTAATTGGCGTGAAACGTTTTAAAGTTTTTTATGCTGTTCAAATTGGTTCAAGGCCGATGCGGATTCGTTTATATTGCAATCGGGTGGAGCGCTTGGACCCAACTTATCGTCGTTATTTAGAGAAAGGCTTAATTCATGATTTTAAGTTAAATGGTTGTCCAATATGGTTTGATTTAGTCGGTAAAGATAAACGATATTCGGATGAAGAAGGCGAAGGTGTTCGTCAATCAAAGGAGCTGCAAGATAAAGCTCGCCTTCGAAAGCAAGGTTCTAAAGCAAAAGAAAAGAAGCATCCTGAGCGCAGAAAGAAAATCACCCAAGAAATAGCGGCGCACAACCAAAGAACAAACTCTAGAAATAAGCTTTAGCTTAAATGCCTAAGCTAATGACTTAGCTACTGAATAGATTTCATTGGCTTTAGGCCAATCAATTACATTCCAAAAAGCTTCAATATAGCTTGGTCGCAGATTTTGATATTTTAAGTAATATGCGTGTTCCCAAACATCTAGTCCTATAATTGGAGTTCCTTCAACATCTGCGACATCTTTCATTAATGGACTATCTTGGTTAGGAGTAGAGGTCACGGCTAAAGACTTATCTTTCTTGAGCACAAGCCAAGCCCATCCGGAGCCAAAGCGAGTTGCTCCCGCATTAGCAAAAGAATTTTTTAGAGCATCAAAGCCGCCTATTTCAGAATCAATTGCTGAAGCCAAGGCTCCTGTGGGATTGCCTCCGCCTGAAGGGCTAAGTATGTTCCAGAAAAAAGAGTGATTGGCATGCCCGCCACCATTATTTCGAACTGCACTACGCACAGCCTCTGGCACTGCTGAAAGGTCTGAAATCAAAGTTTCAACACTCAATGCCTCAAGATTTGAACCCTCGAGGGCTTCGTTAACTTTAGTTATATAAGCATTATGGTGTTTAGTGTGATGAATTTCCATTGTAACTGCATCAAAATGTGGTTCAAGCGAATCGTAAGCATAAGGTAGTTCAGGAAGTTTGTAGGCCATAATGTATAAATTTTATTTTGAATTAAATATTGAAAAGTAAGGAGTTAAAATGAAGGGAAGAGATTAGACTGTCAAATCTGCAGTGCAATTAAGCGCCAAAATGTAGTAATCATTAATGGGCTTCTTTCTCTTTTTTTTCAGCTCGTTTTTTTTCAAAGAAAGCATTGAGCAATGCATGGGTCTCTTTTTTTAGAATACCGCCCTTTACTTTGAACTTATGATTACTAGAAGGCAAATTAGATAGGTCAATAGCTCCTCCTAGACATCCCATTTTTGGATCATTTAATCCAAAATAGACTCCCTGGATTCTTGAAACAACCAAAGCCCCCGAGCACATAGGGCATGGTTCCTTAGTCACATATAATTTACATTCATTTAATCGCCAATCTCCAATGTACTTAGCTGCTTGCGAGATAGCAAGGATTTCGGCATGCGCAGTAGGATCAAGGGTCCTTCGAGTTTGGTTATGTGCTGAAGCGATAATTTGACCTGCTTGTACAACTACTGCCCCAATAGGGACTTCGTCTTTTTCCCATGCAATCAAAGCCTGATTATAAGCATGGGACATATAGTACTCATCATTGCGATTGAGTTCTGAAGGGAAGCGTTTTTCAAAAATATTAAGCATCGATAGTAAGTAAATGATCTTTACTTTAAGATGGTTATAAATGACTGTACCCTTGACATTCAATGAATCTAAGCTTGGCTATTCAACTAAAAATTATTTATGGCAAAAGCACAAAGTGATGAATATATCGAAGTAGAGGGTAAAATTGTTGCAGTCCTTCCAAGTACCATGTTTCGCGTTGAATTGGAAAATGGGCACCAAGTCCTCGCTCACATCTCAGGAAAATTGCGCAAGCATTTCATTAAAATAACAACTGGTGACACAGTGAAAATGGAAATGAGTCCTTATGATTTAGATAAAGCACGAATCGTATACCGCTTAAGAAACGCTGAAGTTAATCGAAACGCGCCTAAGCGTAGTTATGGGCCTAGAAGACGCACCAATAATATCAAAAGCTCTAATTCTACGAATCAGCCTAATTCCTCCGAAAAAAAATCATAGATTAGTCTAATTTATTAGCGTGAACTCTTCTTATTGAAAGTAATTGATAAATCAATTAATCTATTTCCAAGCTTGAAACTGCGACCCATATTGTTTGTTTTCATTATAGCACTTAAGTAAAGTATTACTAAATATTTAACCCACAAAAAATATATGAGCCAATTATATAACTCCATTACAGATACAATAGGAGACACTCCTCTAGTAAAAATTAATCATTTAGCCAAAGGTCTTCCGGCAGACATTTATTTAAAGTGTGAATTTTTTAATCCACTTGCTAGCGTTAAAGACCGAATTGGACGTGCAATGATTGAGGCGGCAGAGCGAGATGGTAAACTTAATCAAGATAGTATTGTGATTGAACCAACTTCAGGAAATACAGGAATTGCTTTAGCATTTATCTGTGCAGCAAAAGGCTATAGGCTAATTCTCACTATGCCAGAAACAATGTCAGTTGAGCGTAGAGTGCTCCTTAATATGCTTGGTGCTGAGATTGTTCTTACCCCAGGACCAAAAGGAATGCCAGGAGCTATTGCGAGAGCTAGCGAGCTTTTAGAAGAACATGGAGAAAAAGCCTTCATGCCTCAGCAATTTGAAAACCCGGCTAATCCAGAGATTCATCGGCTAACCACTGCAGAAGAGCTTTGGGATGCAACAGAAGGGACTATTGATGCCTTTGTATCAGGAGTCGGTACAGGAGGAACTATAACGGGAGTTTCAGAAATTATAAAATCTCGCAAAGAATTATTCACAGTCGCTGTAGAGCCTGAAGCAAGTCCTGTGATTTCCGGAGGACAGCCTGGGCCACATAAAATTCAAGGAATTGGAGCAGGGTTTATTCCAAAGAACTGTAACACATCGGTTATTGATGACATTATTAAATGTTCGAATGAAGATGCCTTTGCTACTGCTCAGGCTTTATCTAATAATGATGGGATTTTAGGCGGAATTTCTACAGGAGCAAATATTTGGGCGGCAATGCAATTAGCAAAACGACCAGAGATGGCAGGGAAGAAAATTGTCACGGTTGGATGTAGTTTCGGTGAGCGCTACCTAAGTACACCATTAGCAGAAAAAGCTCGTAATGAAGTTGCCAATGCAACAGCTTAAAAGTGTTCTTTAAAACAGATTTCCTCAATTGGAATAGGCCCACTTCTGGGGCCTGCTGGTTTGATTGCTTTCCCTATAGGTAGTAGCATACCTATTTCGTGGTCAGCGGGCAATTTAATAATTTCAGCAACTTTCTCAGGGTCAAAACCAATCATTGGGCAGCTATCAAAGCCCATGGCTTTTGCTGACAGCATTAATGTTTGGGCAGCTATGCCAATTGAACGAATAGCTTCGTCGCGTTGTAGTCTCTTTTTGCCTTCGTAAAATTTATGAATCATTGGCACGATCATTTCTTTAGCTTTAGGCTCGGCTTTTTCCCAATAGCGCTCGGCTTGTTGGTGAGCATTAAGGTTGGCGCATAAGGCAATCGTTAATGAGGCATCAGCTACCTGTGCTTGTCCGTAGGCTGCGGCTTGGAGTTTAGTCTTTTGGCTAGGATCTGTAACTAAAACAAAACGCCAATTTTGCATATTAAATGAAGTTGGGGATAGCAGAGCATGTTCCATTAAGGTAGTTATCTCTCCCTCACTTATTTTATAATTGGGGTCAAAGTATTTGATAGAGCGACGCTCACGGATAGATTTTAATGTATTCATAGTATTAAAAGTGTTATTTAAAGAGGCAATTGCAAGTTGGAAGAATTAAGGATAAATGATTTTAGTGTAAGGTTTAATCGCTAGACTTGATTTTTAATTATGCCTAATACAGCAATAGTTTGTTTCCGTAATGATTTTCGCCTGCGTGACAATCCTGCTTTAAGTGTAGCAGTTGATAGGGGGTTTTATGTAATTCCTGTTTTTATTTATGACACCGAAGCAATCGGTTATTGCAAGTTAGGTGGGGCATCTAAGTGGTGGCTTGATCAATCAATTCGTGATATTAATAAGCAATTTGAGGCACTTGGAGCCCGTCTTATCCTAAGGCATGGGCCCACGCTTTCTGTCTTACGCGATATAGTAGTATCCGTTTCTGCTTCTGCTGTTTTTTGGAATCGTCGTTATACTCTAAGTGAGCGCTCGGTAGATCAGTCCTGTAAGAAAATGTTAAATGGTATGGGAATTGAGGTAGAGAGTTTCCGGGGTTCTTTACTTGTTGAACCATGGACAACAGAAAATAAAGAAGGTAACCCATTTAACGTTTATACCCCTTTTTG
>CAJWMY010000036.1 GCA_913044165.1 uncultured Puniceicoccaceae bacterium | reverse complement strand
TAACGGGGAGAATCTGATTGCTTGTATGAAGGTTCGTGTTCTTCATCTACTATTATAAGCTTAAGATTCTTAACTGGTGCAAATATAGCAGATCGTGCTCCTACAACTACGGAAGCCTCACCAGTAACAAGAGAAGTCCAAGAATCGAATCGCTCACCATCAGATAAATTACTATGCCATACTACCGTTTTAACTCCAATTAACTCTAATCGATTGCGTACAAGACTTACAGTTTGTGGGGCCAAAGCAATCTCAGGCACTAAAAATATAGCCCCTCCACCACGACTAACAACTGAAGAAATTGCGTGAAGATATACTTCCGTTTTGCCTGAGCCCGTTACACCATGTATTAATTCAACAGAAAATTGATTTGCATTAATAGATGCCTTTAATTTTTCAAATACTTTATTTTGATCTGATGTTAACTTTGGAATAGATGAAATAACCTGATTTGATTCAAAAGAAAGATCATCCGCGTAAGCCTCTCTCTTGTTTTCTTTAATGAGCTCAGTGATTAAACCTTTTTTGCTAAGAGAATTAATAACCGAGGTGCTTATTGACAATTGCTTCATTAGGTCAATCCGTTTAACAGGAAAACCTTTACCTTTAAGAAATTTTAATACCTCTGCTTGTCTAGGAGCCCTTTTAAACAAATCGAACAGAATTTCATCAGAGTATTTTTTAGATAACTTTATGTAAATAAAGGTTCTAGGACTAACGCCTTTTCTAAGAAAACTAGGAATCATTACTTCTAGAATTGATTCATAGCTACAAGCATAATACTGAGAGCACCAATACATTAGCCTTAATTGATTATCGTCCAACACAGGTTGATCATGAATTATTGCTAATATTAATCTTAACTTATCTGGTTCTACATTCTGGCAAGATTTCATGAGAACAACCACCCCGAATTCTATTTTGTTTCGAATTGGAATAGATACCAATTGTCCTTTACGAATTTTATCCTTATGTATCCCAGGAACCTTATAAGCTAATTGCAAATTAAAGCCGGCTAGTGGTATTACTTCGACAATGAGTTCATTTACTACCTTTCTGCTATAATTCTTTTTCACAAATTCTTTAGGTTTTGCTTAAGCGCAATAAATAAATCAGTACCCCTTAGGCCGGAAAGGTCTGAATCTTTATACATAAGCTCGAAATCATTAAATCCTAGTGCTATTGCCTTTTTTAAAGTTTCTATTGATTCTAGGTATTTTGCTTTGAGTGAAAGACTACAAGCTAAATTATAATGTGCAATAGGGTCCTTAGTATCCAGTAAGACAAGTTTTCGATCTAGAATAAGTCCTTTATCATAATTTCCATAACGAGTATGCAACTCAGCCAGTATACTAACTACAACCTTATCATTAGGTAGCCTCTTATACAATGACAAAAAGAAGTCATATTCAAATGAATTACCTGTCTTTTTTGATTGTGGGACCTCTTTTTTCATTATTGCATCTTTAAACCATCCACAGAGGCTTGGATCTCAATTAATAGCTTTAACAACAATCTCTATCACATCGTGCTGTGACTTGAAGTTTTTGGCCCTCAACGGTTAAACCTAGTTTTTCTGCTACCGTTTTGCCGTACCATTCCATAAATGGAGCATCGATTTCAAAAATCTTATCACAATTGACACAAATAACCTGAGCCTGGAAAGTCTTAGAATCCATATTTGCACTGTAATACTTGTAATCTTTACCGACATCTAGTTCTCGTATTAAATTGCTTTCAATAAGTAATGGAAGTGACCGATAGACTGTTGCTCTTGAAACAGAATCATCTAGAGCTCTTGCCTTATCTAGTAAATCCTCTGCAGTAAAGTGAACATTAAATTGCAATGCAGCATCAAAAATAGCTAAACGTTGATTCGTTATCCTTAAACCTTTACTAGAAAGAAACTCTCTAAAAGTCTTAACAAATTGGTTAGCGATTTTGATTTCCATACATAAAATATATTATTGTTTTTAATGAGACTAAGTTGAGACTCAACAAAAATCATACTAAAAATATAAATATATTTTAGAATTTTATTCAAAAATAACTTGTATTCTGCGGATAAAACGCTTTTTTCAATATTTTTCCAATTTATGAAAGCAACAATTAAAACCCAAGGGCGACAATTTACTGTGGTGGAAGGCGATATATTAAAAGTAAATGCTTATCCAAATACAAGTGCTGGTGATTCAATTGAAATAAATGACATCATAATGCTAGGAGATGGCCAATCAGCTCGCTTTGGAAACCCGAAGATTAAAAATGTTACCGTAAAAGCCACTATTCTTGAAAATAGGAAAGATAAAAAAATTACTATTATTAAGAAAAAGCGTAGACAAGGCTACAAAAGAGTCAAAGGCCATCGACAACATCTTTCTGTAATAAAAATTAGTTCAATCGAGGCTTAATTTAACATATAATATTTTAAACCATGGCACACAAAAAGGGACAAGGAACATCAAGAAATGGACGCGATAGTAATTCAAAGAGGCTAGGTGTGAAAAAATTTGGTGGCGAGCATGTTCTTGCCGGCAACATTATACTCAGGCAAAGAGGAACACGCTACCATCCAGGATCGAATGTGGGGATCGGGAGAGATCACACTTTATTCGCCCTAAAGGAGGGATCTGTGGATTTTGATTCCAAGCATCGAAAAATTAACGTTGTAGAAGCTAATCTTAATAGATAAACCTATTAGATATTCATGTTTGGTGCCCTTGTGTATCATATGTGAAATTTAGCTAATTAGTTATCTAGCAACTTGTAATTTTTGGCTTAAACATTTTATTCTACAAAAAAGTACCCTTCTTTTTTTATGAATACTTCATCAGTAAATAGCCCATTTGATACAATTGAAAGCGCAATAAGTGATATTGCTGACGGCAAAGCAGTAATCGTAACAGATGATGAGGAAAGAGAAAATGAGGGCGATTTAATATTAGCAGCTGAAAAAGCTACCCCCGAAAGTATAAATCAAATGATTCTACATGCACGAGGATTAATATGCGTCCCTATGCATGCTAAACGATTACGAAGATTGGGAATAAATCCTATGTCGTCCGATAATAGAGAGTCGCAGCGGACTGACTTTGGTATTTCCGTAGATTCTGCAAACGGAATATCAACAGGCATTAGCGCACATGATCGTGCTAAAACTATTAAAGTACTAAGTGATTCGCAGGCAACATCAGATGATTTAGTTCAACCAGGTCACATATTCCCACTTAGAGCAAAATCTGGTGGCGTCCTCCAACGCGCTGGACATACTGAAGCTGCTGTTGATTTGGCTAAGCTTGCCGGCCTTCAACCGGCTGGTGTAATCTGCGAAATACTTAATCAAGATGGTAGCTTAGCCAGATTGCCTGATTTGATTAAATTTAAATACAAACATAACCTTAAATTGATTTCGATATCTCAACTTATAGAATTTAGACACAGAAAAGAATGCCTAATTGAATTAATTTCATCAAAAAAGATAGATACAGAGTATGGTACGTTCGATTTTCATCTTTTTAAAAGTATTCTCGATGACAGACAACATATTGCATTAAGTATAGGTAAATTAAGCAAGAGCCCGACTCTTGTTAGAGTGCACAGCGAATATCGGTTATCAGACCTATTCAAACAAAGAGATACTAAAGGACATACAAATCTATCAAAATCTTTAAAAAAAATAGCCAAAAACAAACATGGTGTATTTTTATACATGGAACAGAAGCATGGTGGAATTAATTCGCTCAATGGAATAATTGAATCCGAAATAGTAATATCTCCAAAGATTGACCCTAGGGATTATGGAATTGGAGCACAAATCTTAGTAAACTTAGGCCTCAAAGAAATTAAACTCATAACCGATAATCCTAGAAAAGTAATTGGCCTGGAGGCATTTAATTTAAATATAGTTGATCAGGTGCCAATAGATTCCTGATAGTTTACTAGAATTAAGTGCACAAAGCTAAAAATCAGTGCTTAGTTTTTGAGGTTTTCTTCGACTGTTTAAAAACAAAATGCTTGTTAGTTGATACAGGATCTTTACTAAGACTAACTTTTATTAATCCCCCCTTTTTAACTGAACCATCAAGTATGGCTTCAGCCAATGAGTCCTCCAAATAGCGCTCTATTGAACGCTTTAGGGGACGAGCACCTAGCTTTTCATCATATCCATTTTTAATAATGAAGCACTTTGCGGCTTCATCTAACTCAAAGTATATACCTTGATTTTTAAGACGATTAGAGAAACTTTTTAATTCTAGCTCAACAATATCATGCATATCAGATTCACGCAATGATCTAAAAATTACTAGATCGTTTAAACGATTTAAAAATTCTGGTTTAAAGATGCGTTTTGTTTGATCAAGTATTTTATCTTTAATTTTTTCATATTCATCCTCCTTATTAACCTCGATTCCGAAGCCCATAGATGTATCTCTTTGTAAGATATCAGCGCCTACATTTGAAGTCATAATTAAAATAGTATTTCTAAAATCAACTTTTCTACCTAAGCTATCTGTTAAACGACCCTCTTCAAGTACCTGCAATAAAAGCTGAACGACATCAGGGTGGGCTTTTTCTATTTCATCGAACAGAACTACCGCGTATGGTTTTCTGCGTACAGCTTCAGTCAGCTGTCCGCCTTCGTCATAACCTACATAACCCGGAGGAGAACCAACCAAGCGTGATACAGAAAATTTCTCCATATATTCTGACATATCAATTTGAATTATAGAATCTGTATCGCCGAACATGTGCTTTGCTAAAATCTTAGCCAAATGCGTTTTACCAACACCTGTGGGACCAAGGAACATGAACGATCCAATAGGCTTTTTAGGATCTTTTAAATCTGCCCTGGAACGCCTTAATGCCTTTGCCACTACTTCTGTTGCTTTTTCTTGGCCAATTACTTCAGTATGTAATTCATTTTCAAGATTTAACAACTTTTTGCTTTCTTCCTGCTCCATTCGAGATAATGGAATACCAGTCCAATCAGAAACAACTTTTAACATTGCCTCTTCATCAACTAGAACACCTTGTTCAGCTGTTTCCCTCTTCCATGTATCAATAAAATCTTGCAGTGCATTTCTCATCTGCTTCTCTTCGTCTCTAAATTTAGCTGCTTCTTCAAAAAGTTGCTTAGCAATTGCATCCTCTTTCTTCGTGCAAACTAAATCAATTTCCTCAGTCATCGACTCAATTTCGGGTGGCCGTTTCATAGAATCTATACGCGCTCTAGCGCCAGATTCGTCCAATATATCTATTGCCTTGTCGGGCAGAAACCTAGATGTAATGTATCGTTCTGAAAGCTTGACTGCAGATTCTAAAGCAGAATCTGAATAACTTACTTTATGATGTTCCTCATACTTACCGCGGATACCTTTTAAAATAAGGATTGAGTCATCTATAGAAGGTGCCTCAACCTTAACTGACTGGAAACGTCTGTCTAAAGCACCATCCTTTTCAATAAATTTTCTATACTCTGATAGTGTGGTAGCGCCTATACATTGCAACTCTCCACGACTAAGTGCTGGCTTAAATATATTTGACGCATCCATGGCACCCTCTGCGGCCCCTGCACCAACTATAGTATGGAGCTCATCAATAAAAATAATTACATTTTTCGCACGTCTTATTTCATCCATAACTGCCTTTATACGTTCCTCAAATTGGCCACGATATTTAGTGCCAGCAACCATCAATGCTAAATCTAGAGTAATAACCCTTTTATTTTCTAGAGGCTCAGGCACTACAGACGAGATAATTTCATGAGCTAGACCCTCGGCAATAGCCGTTTTACCCACTCCAGCTTCACCGATAAGCACGGGATTATTTTTTGTTCTACGACATAAAATTTGTATTACCCGTCTAATCTCTTTCTGGCGTCCAATTACAGGATCTAAATCACCATTCTTAGCCAATTCTGTAAGATCTCTACCAAATGCTTTTAACGCGGGCGTTTTAGAATCACCACGCTCCTCCCTTGGAGCAACTCCAGATGTAGAGGCTTCTGTCTCTACAGAAAAATTAGGATCAAGCTCAGATAATATTTCATTACGGCATCGCTCAATATCTATATTCAATGATATGAGTACCCTAGCAGCTACTCCCTCTCCTTCTCTCAATAACCCAAGCAAGATATGCTCTGTACCAACATAAGAATGATTAAGTGACTTTGCTTCTTTACCGGATAATGCTAAAACCTTCTTAACACGAGGTGTGTAAGGAATGGCACCAACTGGTTTAGATTCAGGCCCGATACCTACCTGCTTTTCAACAGCTACACGTACCGTCTGCAAATCCAAGTCCATACGTTGCAAAACATTTACAGCAACACCTTGCCCAAGATTGATCAAACCCAATAGTATATGCTCTGTACCAACATAATTATGATGAAAGCGTTCTGCCTCTTTACGAGATAATGCGAGAACTTGTTGTGCTCTTGGCGTAAAATTATTTAAAGGTTCCATAGTAATAATAGTAATCTAATAGCAATCAATTCATTTGTCAAAATTAAGTGGTGGAAGTTTTGAAAAATTATTTCTCAAAATTTCAGCACGCTTAATATCTCTTGATTCAATACTCAAAATTGCATTTGGGAACTCTATGTGACCAGGCTGAATTTGAATAAATAAAAAATCAATCAAGCTTCTAAATTCTTCAGAAATAAACCCTAAATCAATTGCTAATCGAATATAAGACAAATAATTCATTGCTTCATCAGAACTAATCACATGCGCGCTAGAAAGAATAGCATGTGCACGAGCTATTAGATCTGACAATTTGGCCTTATTATTTTCTAAATACTTAGAACGGGCATTTAATTCATGCTCTACAATATTTTTCAATACAGCCGCCAAACGGTTCAAAATTTCTTCCTCAGACTCACCTAATGTTTGCTGATTTGAAATTTGATATATATGGCCATAAGCATCTGAACCCTCTCCAAATAGTCCTCTAACGGCCAAGCCTAGTTGATTTGATGCGCGGATAATTTTCTTTATATTTCCCGTAATTAATAAGCCAGGCAAGTGCATCATCACTGAAGCCCTAAGGCCAGTTCCTAAATTTGATGGGCACGAAGTTAAATAGCCAAGTTCTTTTGTAAATGCATAAGGAAGAGAGGCTTCGAGTACATCATCAAATTTGCTTAATGTTTTCCAAAGTGAATTTAAATTAAAATTATTTTTAATAAATTGGATGCGCAAATGGTCTTCTTCATTAATCATGACTGAACATATTTGATCACTTGATATGTAAACAGCCGAACCATTTTTTTGCTCAGCTAACTCTTTACTAATCCAATGCCGCTCAACTAAAATTTTCTTCTCGAAATCACTCAGAGAATCCATTGTGAAAAAATTACCATTTTTCATGTAAGGTAATGCGCTAAGCGCTTCCTCTACATCAGATAGAACATTAGATCTTTGTGAATCACTAGCACAATTTGGGAAAGAATATTTGTTTAAATTTCTGGCTAAACGCAGCCTAGAACTTATTACGATAGAAGAATTTTTAGCCTTACTGCGTGCTGATTTGGCTGAAACTTTTTTAATCAATGATTCAATCTTCATGACTTAAGTCTTCTCTTGTAGATTTTGCATTAGTTAATTTTACTATTTCATCTCTATACTTAGCAGCAACCTCGTAATCTTCATCTATAATCGCCCTATCCATTTTAGCCTTCAAATTATCTTTGTGGTATTTTTGGTTAATTAGTGACAACCCATTTTTAGGATATTTGCCATAATGAATAGAACCAACATGCATTTCATCAAGCATGGGTTCCAATATCGAGGAAAATATCGCATAGCATTCCATGCAACCAAAGCGCCCTGCTTTTTGAAAATGAGCTAATTCCATGCCGCATTTTGGGCAAGATTTCTGCCTACTATCATTTAATGTTTTAGAAGAAGCTAGCATTTCAGATATTGAAAACCCCTCTGTATCCGCAACCCCTTTTTTTTCAGCGCATGAATCACATAAATCAACCTTTTGTATTTTGTTGTTTATAATCTGAGTAAGATGAACTGTTGCCAATTTATCACAGAGACTGCACTTTAATTTATTAGACATGATATGCTACGATATAGTTAAAATCAAATATCGCAAAAGAAATAAAAAGAAAAATCATAATTATTATAACCAGAAAGCATGACCCATTCACATAGATAAATTAAACCATTTTAAGATAGAATTTAAAAGTGAATCAAATCTTTGTTCCTTCTTCACGAACTTTGGATTTAAAAACCTCAAGAAAATTTCCAGTAATAATACCAGGCTTACCATTACCTATAACTCTAGAATCTACCTCAACAATAGGAATTATTTCTGCTGCAGTACCAGTAAGAAACATCTCATCTGCTATCCAAGTATCATAACGAGTAATATCTGTATCTATATACTTGATCGATAAATCTTGTGATATATCTAAAACCACTTGGCGTGTTATCCCTTTTAAAGAACCGGAAGCAATTTTAGGCGTATAAAGCATACCGTCTTTTACTAAAAAAATGTTATCCCCTGTACATTCGGCAACAAAACCTTGATCGTTTAACATTATAGCCTCTTCGTAGCCTAATGATTGAGCTTCTATTTTAGCCAATATATTATTTAAATAATTCAATGACTTTACCATTGGAGGTAAGGCTGAGGGATTGTTTCTGCGGGTTGGAACAGTAATAATCTTTAAACCGTTTTCGTAATATTCTTTTGGATATAATTGAATGGCATCAGCTATAATAATAACTTTAGGATTATTGCAGTTCTTGATAGATAGCCCTAAGTTGCCAACCCCCCGTGTAACGACTAGACGAATATATCCATTGGTTAAATTATTTGCCTTACACGTATCAATTATTGCATTTGCCAGAGCCACACGGCTCATAGGAATATTTAGCATTAGGGCTTTTGCAGATTGCTCAAGTCGTATTAAGTGCTCATCAAGCTTGAATATGCAACTATCATATAACCGAATGCCTTCGAATACACCGTCTCCGTAAAGTAAACCATGATCAAATACAGAAATTTTAGCGTCTTCCGCATCTACAAGTTGATTATCTAAGAAAATTTTCATGATATTATTTTGTTAAAATGATAATGAAAAAGAGTTATGTCTAGCATAGAAATCCCTAAAAGAGTATTATTAGAACTGACTTTGAATTTCATTAATTACGCTAGGATCAGCTAAAGTTGTAGTATTGCCTAAAGGTTCGCCTTCTGCAATAGATCGAAGTAGTCTTCGCATAATTTTTCCAGAGCGCGTTTTCGGCAAATCAGAGGCGTAAACAATCTTCTCAGGACGTGCAAATTTTCCTATTCGTTTATCAACTAGATCAATAAGCTCACGGCTAAGGAGCGCATTTTCTTCATGTCCTTGAATTAAAGTTATAAATGCTAATAGACATTGGCCCTTAATTTCATGACTCATTCCGATCACTGCTGATTCGGCTACCAAATTATGCTCAACAAAAATACTCTCTAATTCTGCTGTGCCTATCCTATGTCCAGAAACGTTGACTACATCATCGACCCTCCCTAATATCCAATAATATCCATCCTCATCGACGCGGGCCCCATCCCCAGGAAAATAATATTTCCCGCCCCATTTACTCCAATATGTATCCTTGTAACGCTTTTCATCGCCATATATTCCCCTCAACATTCCTGGCCAAGGTCTCTTAATTGCCAATATTCCAACATCACACTCTTTGCCCTCATCATTAAGTATTAATGGCTCTATTCCAAAGAAAGGAACTGCAGCTGAACCGGGCTTTGTATCAGTTGCCCCTGGCATTGGAGTCAGCAAATGTCCACCTGTTTCTGTTTGCCACCAAGTATCCACTATTGGGCACTTTTTAGATCCAATTTTTTCATGGTACCATATCCAAGCTTCAGGATTTATTGGTTCACCAACTGTTCCCAATAAACGTAACGAACCTAGATCTTTATCATTCAACCAATGATCACCCCATTTCATAAATGCCCTAATTGCAGTTGGAGCTGTATAAAAAATACTGACCTTGTAATTATCAACTAATTTCCAGAATCGGTCTGGCTTTGGATAATTTGGTGCACCTTCGTATATTAACTGCGTAACACCATTCTGTAAGATTCCATATATAATGTAAGTATGGCCAGTAATCCAACCAACGTCCGCAGTACACCAATAAACATCATCATCCTTCAAATCAAATACATACTTAGAAGTAAGATAACTGAACACCTGATACCCTCCAGTAGTATGCATTATGCCTTTGGGTTTTCCAGTTGTTCCACTAGTATAAAGCAGGAAAAGTAAATCCTCAGAATCCATAGGCTCAGCTTGGCAATCTGAAGATACATTCTTAGAAAGTTCATCAAACCAGTAATCTCTACCTGTTCGCATGGGGCAATCAACTTTCAATCCACCACCTCTCTTTATTACTAAGACTTTAAGAGGTAACTTATAATTTTCAATTCCTTCATCTACAGCCTTCTTTAATTCAAGAACTTTGCCTCTTCGATAGCCACCATCGGCAGTAATAACAATCGATGCTCCAGAATCGTTAATCCTATCACGAATTGATTCAGCAGAAAAACCTGCAAATATAACTGAATGCACCGCTCCGATTCTAGCACAGGCAAGTACTGCTACAATTAGTTCAGGTATCATTGGTAAATAAAGGGCAACTCTGTCACCCTTATTCACGCCTAAGCTTTTCAAAACATTTGCAAAATTATTAACGGATTCTAATAATTGCCGATAGGTTAAACTTTTTTTATCTCCTGGCTCCCCTTCCCAATAAAAAGCTACTTTATCTCCTTTACCGTTCTTAATAATCCGGTCTAAGCAATTATGGCTGATATTCGTTTTCCCATCTACATACCATTTGTAAAATGGAGCGTTCGAAGAATCTA
>CAJWMY010000035.1 GCA_913044165.1 uncultured Puniceicoccaceae bacterium | reverse complement strand
TTAATTCTAAGCAAACTTAAGTGACCCGTTCTTATTTTTGTCCTTATATTTAGGATATAAGGATTCAATAAGTATTCACAGAGACCTATTCCACCGTGACGGAGTGGATTTTCGTGTATATGGTCATCTAAATAGTTCTCTCGGTTGGGGTTAATGAAGTTTTTGTTTTGTCCAATTCTCAATTAGTTTATTCCTGGATAAAATAAATTCCGTTAATTTATATTTGTAAGAAAAATACTCTTCATTGTTTGAAGGTAAAGGATTATTCCCAAATCCTTTAAATGGGAGAAAATAGTTAAATTCAGAGTAGGTATTGTTTACAAGAGGATTAAGGTGAAAATAATCTACGTAATTTTTAAAGTCTTCAAATAATTTAAAAAAACTTTCATAACGATCGAAAGTCGACTTAAGGGGACTATCTTTATTTTCATAGAAGAGTTTGATACATTTAAGAGTTAGATCAAAACGATCTTTGATTTGATAATTACATCCTCTCGAACCATTTATAGTCATCTTATTATTTACTTTTTTAGAAGGGAAAACGATATAACCACCAATAGTTCCACATACTTCTACAAATGATTTAATTTCATTCGGACTTATGTTTTTAATAATATTTTTTAAACTCTGTGTATTCCTATACGTGTGTCCTATACAATCACTCGACAGGAAAAATTCTCCGACAGATGATTTGTGGTGTAATAGTCTAGGGATATCTAGTTCTAGATTAAAAGACTCCCCAGATGGTAGGGGTTTACTCCATAATAATGAGTGATATTTTCGAAGAGTGGGACTATGTTGATCCGGATCTTTCCCCTTTGGGGTGTCGGATCTCATTATGAATGTAGTGTCAACGAATTCACTCATTAATTATTTGAGGATTTTAAAACTATTCCACCGTAACAGACTTAGCCAAGTTTCTAGGCTTATCGACATCACATTTGCGTTCAATAGCAATGTAATAACTAAGTAATTGTACAGGAATACTCATCACAATAGGACTGATTATTTCATGAGCTATTGGCACTTTAATTAGTGAATCAATAGAATCTTCGGGAATTTCGCAATCTTCAGATGCAATACAAATTACCTTACCTTTTCGTGCTTTAACCTCCTTTATATTAGCTAGTGTTTTCGCAAACATTTCACCACTAGTTGTAAGAAAAACAGAGGGGCATGATTCGCTAATTAGGGCAATAGGTCCGTGTTTCATTTCTGCTGCAGGATAACCTTCAGCGTGTATATAGGAAATTTCTTTAAGTTTTAGGGCACCTTCAAGAGCAATTGGGAACATTAATTGCCGACCTAAAAACAAGCAGTCTTCATAATCAGCATATTCTTTAGCTATTAATTTTATTTGGTCTTTTACACTAAGAGTCTCTTGTATTAACTTTGGAAGGCTTTTGAATGCTTCAACAATTTTACAACCGTCTGAATAACTGAGATTTCTCATTCTCCCTAGATAAAGCGCGAGCATTCCGCAGAGCATAAGTTGAGAGGTGAATGCTTTGGTTGAGGCGACTCCAATTTCGGGGCCTGCATGTTGGTAGATGCCTCCATCGCATTCTCGTGCAATACTAGAGCCCACACTATTGTTTATCGAGAGAGTCTTATAGCCTTTCCGTTTCGCCTCTTTGAGAGCAGAAAGTGTATCGATTGTTTCCCCTGATTGGCTTATTGCAACTATTAAAGAATTTTTATCAAGGGGAGCATTCCGATAGCGAAATTCAGAAGCATATTCGACCTCTACAGGTATTCTTGCATAGCGTTCAATCAAATATTCCGCGATAAGACAAGCATGCCATCCAGTGCCACAAGATAGAAAAATTATACGATCAATCTGGCTTAGTTCATCTTCGCTAATATTTAGACCTCCAAAAAGTGCAGTACTAGAATCATTGGAAAATCTTCCACGCATTCCATTAGTTAGTGCAATTGGTTGCTCAAAAATTTCTTTTTCCATGAAGTGATGATAGTCTCCAATTTTGGCAGCAGTGGTATCCCAATCGACTGTTTGAATTACTGCATTTACAGATGAATTTCCAATTGTGGAGATCGAAAAGTCATCTGCATTAAGATGAACTATTTCATTATCATTCAAGTAAACCACTTGATGGGTGCAATGTGTAAGGGCATTTACATCAGATGCAATTAAGTGTTCGTTTTTCCCAACACCTATAATCAATGGAGATCCTCGCTTTGCGCAGACTAATTGGCCTGGATGGTCTTGTGAAAGGACAGCAATTCCAAAAGTTCCTTCAACATGGAGTAGGCTTTTTCTTACAGATTCCAGGAATCTATTCGATTTATTGTTAGTGTCTTGTTTTTTATAGTGATATGCAATTAAATTTACGATAGATTCTGAATCGGTTTCGGAAACAAATTTATATCCTTCTGATTCTAGAAATTTTTTTATGGAGAGATAATTTTCAATTACACCATTGTGAACAAGTGCGAATTTTTCATCACTACTGACATGTGGGTGGGCATTTTCTTCTGTGACAGCGCCATGCGTTGCCCAACGGGTATGGCAGATTCCTACATTAGCCTCTAAAATTTTTTCAGGAAGGGCTTCTTCAAGACAATTGACTCTCCCAATCCTTTTAACGGATTTAAGCATTGTTTGATCTAAGATCGCCAATCCAGATGAGTCATACCCTCTGTACTCTAATCGTTTTAGACCTTCAATTAATCGATTTCCAATTTTTTTAGATCCAATATATCCAACTATTCCGCACATGATTTCTTGCTATTTAAATTCGCAGTGATTGACAATAGTATACTTTTAATTCTGATTAATATATGTGATCAAGCGTAAAGTAATTTGTATTATTATGGGGGGTGGTCGTGGAACTCGACTCAATCCTTTGACCCAGGTTCGATGCAAGCCAGCTGTCCCTCTGGCTGGAAAATATCGGTTAGTTGATATTCCCATAAGTAATTGTTTAAATTCTGGGTATAATCAAATATTTATTTTAACTCAGTTTAACACCGCTTCTTTACATAGGCATATTCAAGAGTCTTATAAATTTGATCCATTTGGAGGAGGTTTTGTTGATATTTTATCTGCCGAACAGACAGATAAAAGCGATATTTGGTATCAAGGTACCGCTGATGCTGTAAGACAAAATTTGCATCATTTTGGGGTTAAAGGAAAAGAAGATTTATGTATTATATTATCTGGGGATCAATTATTTCGAATGAATTTAGAAAATTTCGTATCGGAACACTTAAATTCTGATGCTGATATTTCAATTGCTGCTAAACCTCTCCCTTTAAGCCAGGCAGAGGGTTTAGGTTTAATGCGTGTCGATAAAAATCTTGAGATTACAGAATTTATAGAAAAACCTAAAGACCCTGAAGTCATTTCTTCGCTCTCTGTTGGGGAGGAAGTAAAATCCAAGATGGCTTCTCCCGGAGGGGATGACTATTGTCTAGCTTCGATGGGTATTTACGTATTTAATGCCAAAGTTCTCTCGGAGGCTCTTAATTCAGGTATGGCTGATTTTGGAAAGGAAGTTATTCCAAGCTTATTGGGCAAACGAAAGCTCCATAGCTTCATTTTTGATGATTACTGGGAAGATATTGGTACAGTTAAAGCATTTTTTGAGTGTAATCTAGAACTCACAAATATTGAGCCGCCTTTTAATTTTTACAACGAAATCGAAAGAATATATACTCGTGCTCGTTACTTGCCAGCCGTAAAAGTAAATGGAGCTCAAATGAAAAATACCGTGGTTGCTGATGGTTCTATAATTAATAATTCAGAATTAAAACGAGTTTTATTAGGTGTCAGGTCGATTGTTTCTGAAGGTTCTAAGCTTGAGAATGTTATTATGATGGGCGCGGATCGTTTTGAAGATAATTTAGATTTTAAGAAAAATTTTAAAGAAAAGAAACCTAATATCGGAGTTGGTAAAAATTGTTCAATTAAGAATGCTATTTTGGATAAAAATGTTAGGATAGGAAACAACGTAGTTTTAGATCCGGCAGGTATTGAAGATGATTTTGAAGAAGGGAAATCAGTTATGGTTCGTGATGGAGTATTAATTGTAACTAAGGAAGCTATCTTGCCTGATGGCTTTCGTATGACAATTTAGTTCGTATTTTCCGAATATAGATTATTCCAAAGCATAAAATAAAAATAGAATAAAATTGTCCTCGGCTTAGTCCTAATATCAAGCTTGCATCAGGTTCTCTAAAACATTCATTTAGTATGCGTAAGGTACTATATAGTACAAGGAATTCACCAAAAAGTTGTCCGGTCGTATATCGAGTAAACCAAAAACGATATTGTAGGTAAATTAATGGTATTAACCCTTCGGTTCCCATTGCATAAAGTTGAGAAGGGTGACGTGGCTGGATTCCAAAATATCCGGTTGAATTACTGTATATTAGTGGACTTTGTGGAAATAATATTGCCCAAGGTAAAGTAGAAATTTTCCCCCAAAGTTCTCCATTGATAAAATTTGCGAATCTTCCTAGGATTATTCCTAAAGGAGCAATAACAGTTAAAGTATCACTAAGCTTTAAAAAAGAAACTCTCTCTTTCCGTCTTTTAGAATAAAGCAATACTGATAGGAAAATTCCGATGATTCCCCCGTGGCTCGACATGCCTCCTTGATCAATCCTAAAGATTAATAAGGGATTTGAGATAAAATCATTAATATCATAAAAGAGCATATAGCCAGTACGGCCTCCAATCAATATGCCTAAAATCACATAGGTCATTAGGTCAGACCTATCTCCTGCTTTAAGCATTATTTTGCCTTTTTTGTTACACAAAATGAGAAAATACCAGGTAAAAATAAAACCTAATAAATAAGCTATTCCATAAAAGCGTATGCCATCCATTCCGAGTGGATTTTCGGGAAACCTTATCAGAAAAGGACTCCAATCATGCAACCAAAACTGCGAAATTTCTGCTACCATATTCGGGTGTGACTATTATTTTTTAATTTTTTTTAAGGGATTTCTTTTTTTTACTTTTAAAACAGATTTTTAAAATTTATACAAGGATATGCAGTTTGTTATTCCATCATCAAAATTTTGTTCATTTCTATTAGTATGGATGTTTTTCTTTTCGTGGGGCTATGGGCAAGAAAGGGAACTTAGGACAACACTGGCTAATCTTTCCCAAGACTTAAAAATATTAGATCGTCAAATGCGAAAATTGCAGTTAGAAATGGAGATTTTAAAGGAGCGAGATGATATTTCTTCAAATCAAACATCAATTAATATTTTGTCTAAAAAGGTAGATCAGTTTCAAGATAAAATTAGTCTATTTGAGAAATTATTAGCAAAACAAGAAAGTGATTTAAAAAAAGCGATTCTCTCAGATGTTTCTAATCAAATGGAGATTTATTTTAATGAGATAAAAACCTTATTGCAAAAGCCTAATTTAAATACTCTATCTCCTTACGTAGAATCAGTTGGAAAGGAAAGTGAGCAGAAAATATTTTCAGATTCATATCCAAAGTCTGGAATCAGCTATGAGGTACAATCAGGAGATACATTAAGTCAAATAGCTGAGGAATTTCAATCTAGGGTTTCTTTTATTCAAAATGCAAATCGTATTATAAATCCTGCTAAAGATTTGCGTGTAGGTGATATTATCTTTATACCCCTAAAAGAAGAATAGGTATTGTATATTATGGCACAATCAAAAAATAGATTAGGTAGGGGCTTGGGTGGATTAATTAGTGGAGGCGCTACAGCTTCTTCCGATGAGACAGAGAAATCATCAAAGAGTGTAGCCCTAAATGAAAGTAGTAATTTAAATAGAAAAAAGTCAAAGACGGATCTAAAAAAGAGATTATCTAAAGAATCTGAATCTCTTATTAATAAGGCATACAGAGAAATTGAGATCAATTCTATTAAAGCAAATCCATATCAACCTAGGCGTGACATTTCAAATAGTCAGGTTGAAGAACTTGCTAAAAGTATTCGTTCTGAAGGTTTGCTTCAGCCAATTGTTGTGCGTGCCTCAGGTAAAGGTTTTGAATTGATTGCTGGTGAGCGTCGACTGCGTGCCTTCAAGGTTTTGAAAGAAAAATTAATTCCTTCCCGGGTGATAGAAGCTTCGGATTCATCTTCGGCTACACTCGCTCTTATTGAAAATCTCCAGCGGGAAAATCTCAATCCAATTGATGAAGCTATAGGCTATTCAAGCTTAGTCCGTGATTTTGATTTAACTCAAGAAGCAGCGGCCGATCGAGTTGGTAAAGGGCGGGCAACTGTAGCGAATGCCTTGCGTCTTTTGTCCTTAAGTGTTGAGATTAAAGGTTTTTTGAGCCGTCGACTTTTGTCTACTGGGCACGCAAAAGTTTTATTAGGAATAAAGGATGAATCGCAAAGACATCTCTTGGCTCGAAGAATTATTGAGTCAAACATAAGTGTTAGGGAAGCAGAAAAAATGGCTAAGCGAATTAATGAGCCATATCTCAGACTAAGTGGTAAAGATAATCAATCGAATGGAGAGGGGAATTCAGCAGAAAACACAGCAATAGCTGATTTAGAAAAGCGTATTGAAAAACATTTCAATACAAATGTATCGATTAGACACGGAAAGAAAAAGGGTAAGCTTGTTATAGAGTACTTTGGAAATGAAGATCTTGATCGTCTCCTAGAATTACTAGGAATTAACCATAATTAATTTCATGCGGTACTGGTTAATGAAATCTGAACCTGAAACTTTTTCTTTTCAGGATTTAAAAAATAGAAAAAATCAAAGAGAGCCATGGGATGGCGTTCGAAATTACCAAGCAAGGAATTTCATGCGCGATTCTATGTCTATTGGGGATGAAATTTTATTTTATCATTCCAATACAAAACCCCCTGGGATAGTTGGTATCGCAGAGGTTGCTAGTCATCCATACCCTGACTATACTGCATTTGATGAAAAATCCAAATACTTTGACCCTAAAAGTGATCCTGAGAATCCGCGTTGGTTTTTGGTTGATGTTGCTTTCAAGAAAGACTTTAATTCAATGGTTAGCCTAGAGCAAATCAAGGTTATACCAGAGCTTTCTGAAATGAAGATTTTACAGAAGGGTAATCGTCTTTCAATTACTCCAGTAAGTAGCGATGAATTTGCTTTAATTTGTGCCCATGGGTTAAAGAATTAATGCTAATATTTTGCGTAGATATTTGCTCTTTTTGGTAGAGATAAAAAATGATTAAGCTAGAGATTATTGCAATCATAAGTAACAATATTCCGAGTATAATTCCTTTCTTTGTCATAGTTACTGAAGTATTTATTTAATTAGGATAATCGGTTTCGGTAGTCAGAATAGTCAAAAGTACGAATGGTCTTTAAACCTTTTGATTCACTATGGAGACATATTGCAGGTAATGGGATTCCATTGAAAGTTGTTGTTTTTACCATTGTGTATTGAGACATATCTATAAATTGTAGCGAATCATCAACTTTTATTGGAGTATCAAAGGAGTATTTTCCTATTACATCTCCAGCTAAACAAGAGAGACCGCCTAATTGATAAGTATATTTTTTCTCCTTTGGTAATCCGGCGTTCAAAATATTAGGACGGTAGGGCATCTCTAGAATATCGGGCATGTGGCAAGTGGCTGAAATGTTTAATATAGCATGTAGGCCTGAATATGAATTTATGACATCTAAGACTTTTGTATTGAGTACTCCTGTATTTAAAGCAACAGCTTCCCCTGGTTCTAGGTATACTTGTACGGAATATTTATTTTGGAAGTAATCAATCGTTTTACAAAGACGATCTATATCATAGTCAGGTTTTGTTATATGGTGGCCTCCACCAAAGTTTAACCATTTACACTGTTGAATTATATCTTTAAAATTATTTTCAAAAGCGTGAGCGGTTGCTTCAAGTGCATCACTATTTTCTTCGAAAAGTGTGTGAAAATGCAATCCAGATAGTGAGCCAAGAAATCCTAAAGGATAGTTTTTAAGTTGGTTATCTAGATCCAACCGAATTACGCCTAATCTAGAATTTGGAGAACAAGTATCGTAAAGTTGAACTGAGCTAGTTGAAAATTCTGGATTTATTCTTAATCCTAAATCGGGTGCTGATAAGCCTTTTGTTATTTCTATTCCCATTGCTAATTGCTGAATAGAATTAAAAATCAAGGTATCGGCGAAAATCGCTAAATCTTTAATTTCTTTTTTCGTATAAGCAGTGGCGTATACATGATTCTCTTTGCTAAAATATTCATTAGCTAGATAGGCTTCATTGTAACCACTAGAACTTGTTCCATCTAAATATTTTTTTAGAATTGGATATGTACTAAAGCAAGAAAATGCTTTTTGTGCTAATAGTATTTTTGCGCCGGTACGTTTTTTTATCGACTGAAGTATTTGTGCATTTTCTTCCAATAAGTCGGTATCAATTATGAATGCAGGATTTGGTGCAGAAGAGTAGGGTAAGGCTTTTAGTCTTTTTAGCGTGCTTCCCGTTATTTTTGGAATCGGATTTTGCATATAATCTAAATGGTATAAATGAAAGTTTAGTTTGCATTCAAGTTTCAAAAACTCTATGCATGATTATTAAACATATTAATTTTACTCTAATAACTTTCTTTTATGCAAAAATACTCTCTTAATGTCGTCAATCGTTCTCAATCGAATAAAGGTACTTTAAAGCGCCTTCGTTCTGGTGGGGGAATCCCCGGTAACATTTACAGCAAAGGGAATGCTCGGGCAATTACAGTTTCTGCTGTAGCTTTCCGAAATCTTAACAAAAAAATTGGAGGTGGCGCAAGTTTGGTCGAACTCGAGGATGAGAAAGGAGAAATAGCTCTTACCAACATTCAATCTGTACAAATTAATTCCGTTTCTAGAGTTATAGAACACATAGATTTTAGGGAAGTTGCAAGAGGAGAAAGCTTTGTAGCCAAAATACCTGTTCATTTGGATGGCTCATCAGACTGCATCGGAGTTAAACATGAAGGCGGGGTTATTGATCATAAGACACTCGAATTAGAAATTCGATGTCTTCCTTCTAAATTACCAGAATCAATTCTTGTTGATGTCTCAGAAATGAAAGTAGGTGAAGCAATTCACGTAGATGATTTAAATGCGATCGATGGTGTAGAATTTCTTAATAATGGTGTTCAAGTAATTGTTTCTTGCCAGCCCCCAACGGTAAATGTTTCTTCTGAAGAAAAATTAGATTCGATAAGTCCGGATATTGAAAGCGAATCTTCTGACGAAGAAGTTGCTTCAGAAAGCAAGTCTGGCGAAGAATCAGAGGATAAGTCTAATTAATGGGAGTTTAATTTCCTGAAGTATAAAAATATGTCTCTCAGGGTTTTAGTAGGCTTAGGAAATCCAGGAGAAACTTATAACGGAACGCGGCACAATCTTGGATTTTTAGTCATAGATGCCATAGCAAGCAAATTTTCTTTCACATGGAAGCTAGATAAAAGATTTAATGCTCTCATTGGGGATGGAATAATTGGAAATCAAAAAATAAGTCTAATTAAACCACAGACATTTATGAACTTAAGCGGTGAATCTGTGTATAAGTATAAAGAATTTTATAAGGTTAATAATCCGGAAATTTTAGTAATTTATGATGATATCAATCTAGAATTAGGGAATTATAAATTAAAAATTAGTGGCTCAGATGGTGGGCATAATGGGATTTCGAGTATAATTCTTAAGATTGGTGCAGATTTTCCTCGATTTCGTTTGGGAATTCATTCTAAATATAAGGTTTCTCCAAATTTATCAGAATTTGTATTAGGACAATTTAAGTCTTCTGAAGACGAAATTATTAATCAATTGGTCCATCAATGGATTCAAGATGTTGAACTAATCGTTTACGATGGTGCGGAGATAGCCATGAACAAAATTAATAAAAAAAGAAGAGACAATTCAGGAAATAAATTCGAAAATGAAAAAACTAGCGAATAAAGATTATAAAACTACATTTATCTTAGACTTAAGAGAAACAGTAGATGATGTTGCAAAGGTAACCGAAGACATATCACAAGTTTTAGATTCATTGGGTGCTTCTGTGAGCGATACTATTGATTTGGGAATTAAAGAATTTACTAGAGCAGTAGACCGACACTACAGGCAGGGGCACTATTTAGAAATTTATTTTTCTGGCTCTAAGTCAACTCCAAGTAAATTAAAAGATAAGCTTCTTTTAGACAAACGAGTGAATCGAATTTTTATCGAATCTGTAGCATAAAAATATATTATTACCATGGCATCATTTAATAAAGTTATTTTAATAGGAAATCTTACTCGTGACCCAGATTTACGAGTTACTAACTCGGGGCTATCTATTTGCAAACTAGGCTTAGCCGTAAATAGAAACTACACTACTAAAGAAGGAGAAGCCAAGGACGAGACTACATATGTAGATATTGATGCATTTGGTAAACAAGCCGAAGTACTTAGCAAGTATATGCAGAAGGGAAAACCTCTTATGATTGAAGGTCGTTTGAAGCTAGACCAATGGGAGTCTAATGAAGGTCAAAAACGAAGCAAGCTAGGGGTAGTTTTGGAAAACTTTCAGTTTATTGGCGGCCGAGATGATACAACTGTAAAAAATCCTGAAAAGATGGAGGATAGTTCATCGTCTTCATCTCAGGCTGAAGAATCTTTTGATGGAGATGTTCCGTTTTAACATATAAAAGTAAAATGTAAGTAAATTATTATGGCAAATAACGAAGTATTATTATTAAAAGCAATTAATGGGCTTGGATCCGAAGGTGACACGGTTACAGTAAAAGCAGGTTATGCACGAAACTTTTTATTCCCTCAAAAAAGGGCAATTCCTGTAAATCAAGGCAATCGAAAACAGATCGATGCTTTACAATTAGCTAAAGACAAGCGAATATCCGAAGAGGCGGAAGCCGCAAAAACTTTGGCGGAAAAGATTAGTCAATTAAATCTTTCGATTTCAGTTAAAGCAGGCGATAACGGGAAAATGTTCGGCTCAGTAACTAGCTCAGAAATCCTGACCTTAATAACTGAAAAAGGTATGGTTCTTGAGAAAAAACAGCTCAATGTTGCTCAGCCGATTAAAGAATTGGGAACACATACTATTCAAGTACGCATCAATTCCGAGGTTTCAGTAGAATTTAAACTAGATATTGTTTCTGAAAATATAGATACTAACAGTAAACCTTTATCTGATGAGGAAGAGTAACTAAGAAATGGCAAAAATTCGAATATTCCAAATTGCTAAAGAATTAAATATATCACACACTGATATTTTAAATTATTTAAAATCAAAGAATGTACAAGTTTCTAGTCATATGAGTCCGGTTGATGATCAAGTGCATAAAATGATAATGGATGAATTTGCAAAGGATAAGGAACAGGTTGATCGTTTTAGAAAAGAAAAAGTTAGAAGAGAGATACATGATACCAAATTAAAAGCTCAGCAACAATCTACAAAAAAACTAAAACTACTATCTCTATCAGACCAGAGAGAACTTGAAAAGCAGGAAATAGAGAGGAAGG
>CAJWMY010000034.1 GCA_913044165.1 uncultured Puniceicoccaceae bacterium | reverse complement strand
AGGTTACAACTCAAGATTTCATAAAGAAAGCCAAGAAAGTTCATGGCTCAAGGTATCGCTATAATAAGGTAAATTATGTGAAGGCTATTAAAAAAGTCACAATCACATGTCCAAAGCATGGTGATTTTGAGCAACAACCATCTAACCATTTAACGGGGTACGGTTGTAGGAAATGCGGGGGCAATCAACCAATTACATTTAATGAATTTGTTGAAAGATCAAAAGAGATACATGGAGATAAATACGATTACTCAAAATGCTCATACAAAACAATGAATGAAAAGGTAGAGGTGATATGTCCAAAGCATGGATCGTTTTATCCCTTACCATCTAATCATGTAAGTGATATTAAAAGTGGCTGTCCAGATTGCCCAGAAGGGAAGGGAGGGTTTAGGCCCAAGAGCCCTGGGATTCTTTACTATGTTTCGGTAATAACAGACAATAATGAAACTTTATACAAAATAGGTATAACCAATCAGACTATTAAAAAGCGTTTTTCTATCGTTGATAGATCCAGAATGAGAGTTATCAAAATCTGGCGATATGAAATCGGTGAAGAAGCATTTGAATTAGAGCGAAGAATCAAAGCTAGATTTAAAAGCTACAAATATAACGGTCCTAGTATTCTTGAAAGCGGAGGAGATACGGAGCTTTTTACGAAAGATATACTTGATCTAGATAAATTAGATTACCGAAGAATGTTTAATTTTGATTACTCTGAAGAAATGACCTACGAGTTTTTGAAAGAGCAATTTAGTAATAAGGCCCCAATTTAAAGGAAAAATCGCCAAACTTTATAGTGCGAGTATAGTGCGAACTAGATAAGTACATATACGGACAAATAAGGATAAATTGATTCTCAAGAATTCATAACCACGCCAAAAGTCACTGTTTAAGTGGATTAGGGGTGGGGCAAAAATAAAGCTAGAGGCTTCGAATCCCTCTCTCTCCGCCATTTTATGACTCATAAAATAGGGGTTTTGTTAAAACTAGGCTGATAACCTACCTCGAAAACACCCCCAAACTATTCCACCATCTTAAAACGGAAGAACTTGGTATCAGCATCCGTTGGGATAGTCATAGTGGCTGGATCGCCCTTATCTTCCCATGTTTGAAGATCGGAGCTTTCTTCCATCTGTAATTGTACTGTAGCTTGGTTACCAGATACTTCTATCATTGTTGAGCCAGGACGTAGGTCTTTTAGTTCACTAGGGGAATATTTTTCATTAGATGCATAATCCAAAACTTGGATTGGAATTAAATTAGATTCAGCAGAACTATATACATTTGCTAGATTGATTATACTATCAGCCGCAGGGAAAGGTAACCCATTAGTAATTTGCTCTCCATCAGCCATACCGTTGTTATCTAAATCTATTTGACCATCATAGAAAAAACCTTTGCCGCTATCATCAGTATATAATTCACTAGATTCAGAAACGTATGTGAATTTAAAAAAAAGATCATTTGTTTTGGTTTTAAAATTGGTCCTAAAAGTTCCTCCACTATTATATCCAGTAGACGTTAAGCTTTCGTTGTCCCAAGTATAACTGTCTTCAAATCTAAATTCATTACCTCCATCATAGAAAATGTTAATTGAACTATTTTCTCCAGATCCATACCATATGCCGTATCCAGGATAATTGTCAGAAAAATATATTTCCACATAACCATTTAATGAAGAAGGCACATTTTTACTAACATTATATACTAAAGGAGATAAATCATAAGCATCTGCTATGCCGTCATTATCATCATCAAGATCCACCGCATTATTACGGCCGTCGCCATCAAAGTCATTTTCTGTAAATGAGTTTGGTAGGGTAAAAAGTGCTAAGTTTTCAGATAAAGAATTAAGAACCTGATGGAAATCAATTTGGCTACCTTCCGCAGGAAACGATAATCCAGATCGGATTTGTATTCCATCTTGGTTGCCGTCATTGTCTAGATCGATCCTACCATCGTAAGAGAAGCCAAAGCCATAAGTCCCATTCGTCCAATTAAATTTACAAGTATATATATTCGGGTTTGATGTCTTATAGTGCGACCAATTGCCAACATCTCCAGCCGAATTTGTCACTGCTTGTTCTTCGGAACTCCAATAATAAGGCCATGCATTAGGCCATCCTTCAGTGTACGAAGGCCAAGAATCATCAAATGGAAACCACGCACCTAAATTTGTATCAATTGGATGCCAAATACCTGGCATAAATGTCTCCCCATTCATATAAGCATAGCTCACTTCAATCCAACCTGCATTATCTTTGGGTTGAAAGTCAGTAGGACCTAATAATTCTAATTCTAATGGCTCATTAGGAAATGGATCAGAATTATCGCCAACACCATCCCCATCTGAATCAATAACATCAATAGGATCACTATAAGGGATATCTGGTGGAGTATTATCATAGTTTATATCCTCTGATATTGCAAAATTATCAAAATAGACATCTCCTTCTTCCAACAGCACATTTCGAGTCTCTACTTCAAGGCTCACGTAAAAGTTATCATTTGGCGCATACTCAGTTCCAAGTTCCGTGAAGTTTTGACCATCCATACTGTAATAGCTTTTAGCTATATTAGTATCGAATTCATAAGAGACCCGTAGATAAATATTACCTAAACTATTTACGTCTAATTCTCCCCCATAATACTCAATTTTTTTAGTACCATTTGTATTTTTTAATTCTATCCAACCATCACCAGAAAAGTCACTAAATCCAAGTCCACATCCAACTTCGTAATATGCCTCATTTCCTCCTTCATCATCAATAAATGAACCCCCGTCGGAAATATCTTTAGAATTATTAGCTAGCACAGTAGCATATAAGATTCCTGTGTTAGTATTAGACGAGTCGACTGAATAGAGAATTTCTATTTCTTTTTCTCCCCCTCCACTTTCAGATGTAACATTTAAAACTCCATTCGATACATTAATTTCTAAATTGTTTTCAACAATGCCAGGGTTTGGGTTGTGAGAAGGGGAATCTGAACCAGGGTTTGGGTTGTAGGAAGGGGAATCTGAAATAACAAAATTATCGAAGTAAGCTTCCCCTTGGTTAAAAGATACATTTCTGCTTTCAGCTTCTAGGCCTATATTAAAAGTAGAGGCTTGTGGGCCATAAATCGCGCTAAGTACAGTGAAATTTATTCCGTCAATACTATAGTAAGTCTTGTAATAAGATGTATCAAAATCATAGGAAAGGCGCAGGTACACCTTATCAAAATTATCTACATTCAGATAACCGTCCCCAAATAGACTATTGCTGTATCTGATTCGTTTAGTACCGTTTGCATTTTCTAAAGTAATAAGGCCGTCACCACCAAAATTGTCGAAGCTTATGCCAACTTCCGATAGATTCATTGGGTCCGAATCTCCATCATCATTTATCCAAGTTCCACCATCAGTCACTGTAACGGAATTACCTGCTTCAACCGTAAAGTAAAGAATCCCATTTGCATCCTCTTGATTTATCGAATAAGACATAAATAGATCATTATCATATGACGGGGGCAGGCCATCTGTAAGAAGATTTATTTTCCCATTATAAATAGAAGTAATTATATCTCCATCACTATCATATGTAAAATAACTTGGTAATACATTAAATTGCTCTGATAATATGGAATCATCATCCCAATCGAGCACAAAGTAACTCGGGAGGACATTATCTAAGAATTGCTCATAAATTATAGTTGCACTCAACTCACAAATTTTTAGTGAGAGAATTACAAGTAGAGGGATAGTAATGAAAATTTTCATTAATTATGAAATAAATATAAACCCCAAAACTTAAAGGGAAAAATCTAAAGCTTTGAAGGTTTATAAATAAGTAATCTTATGCGTAGTAATACCATAGCCCCAAATTCTTCGCATGGAGGTATAATCCAATTTAAAGCTCCCCGAAAAATAATTAATGGTGACTATATTTTATTTACAATTAAGACTGGAAGCGAATACCACACTCTGAGGTTTAACTTAGTCGAAAATTGATTTTTGTTAAACTTTTTGCTTAATTTGCAGAACTCTACTATTTTTTTATTCATGCCTTTTGGGGTAAATTTAAGATTTTTAATATCACAAATATATCACATTAGCTATTTAGGGGCATTATTAGTGATTTTCTTTCAGATATTTGACATTGAGAGGATTGATTTTTTATTAAGGTAATTTGCAATATATCTCTCAAGTATATAATAATCGTATGACTTTTATGATAAAAATTTACAAGTTATGCCGCATGTGTTGTGGATTATTCAGGTGTCTAAGATGCAGCTCTATTGTTCGGAATGAAATGTGAATTTTATAGGACTCATAGTAGGAATCGCCACTATAATATAGCGTTTGCTTTATGAGTGTTTGCAAATCAAAGTTTCCTAATGCCCAGGTGCCAGATGATTTAATTTATATGGCTTTAAGTGATAAAGTTTCCTTTGAGGCCATTTATAAAAAATATGGTTTGCGGGAAATAGAGGTAAAACGTATAATGCGTTCTACAATAAAGCGCTCTAGTTATATTAATTGGCGTAAGCGAGTACAAAGACGCCCTCATTTGCACAAAAAAAAGTATTCAAGCGGTGCATTGAATACTTTTTTAGATGATTTCTAGAATTAATTAAAGAGCAATCAAATGTCTATTCCACTCATCTGGAATCTGTGCAATATCAATGATTTGAAGTCCCTCCATAGAGGTTTCACTAGCAGAAGTAAGGTTCGCGTTTACTTTTTCATCTAGCTTATACATTGCCCCTGTTACTGGATCTACAATCAACATTCCTATAAGACCTCCAACCAAAATGTTTCCAATATACCATCCGTCAAGAGATGGAGTTAAAGTTCTTATTTGTGTTTCGTACCCTTCCTTAGAGAAAAGTATTGTGTAGCTAGCCCCAGAGAAATATCCGTTTCCTGCATTTAAGGTCACCATTGTAGGAGTGGTTGATTTCATTATTTCATTACCTGATTTATCTTCAATTACAATCGATGCCCCAGGGGGATAACTAGTTATGCTTACCGGGTATTGAGATTTGCTCAAGATGCTAGCGCAACCGAATGTAAAGACTAGCAGTAATAATGTCGAAATTTGAATTGTAGTGGATTTTATCATAATTTAGCTATGCTACTTTTTTTATTTTGGTCAATATTAAATATTTTTCCTATTATTCGTTTAAATTGTGTATGTTTGCAATTTTTAGTATCACATTTATATCACATTTTTATAATAAACCAGTTATATAGTAATTTCATTTACATATATGTTGTTAAACTAGGCTTAAAAATGAGTCATTGATAAGTGATATTTAAAATTCGGGTATTTTTTCTGTAAGCTTTTTGGCAAAATGTTGATTGTAATATATGAATATTTCTAAATTACTATTTTATGCATCACTTTTATCGGTGATTTTGTCTATCGGTATATGGACTGGTATTGTGCCACTTTGCTCTTCTGAAACCTGCAAGATCACTGCTGTTTTTGTTGGATTATGGGCTCCAACTCTTATGTCTATGTCCAATAGGTTTAAAGTTTAAATACGGAACTTAGCATATCATTCGAAAGCCATCTAATCGTGGCTTTCTTTTTGAAATAATCCAATTAGTGACACTAATGTGACATAAATTAGTTGCCTTATCCATTGAAATATGAATTATTAAGTTTATGAAAAAGATCATTTTAGAGTATCCAAGCTCAAGTGGAATTAAGATTTATACGCGCCCTAATGGTTCATATGTAGTAAGAATACCAGTGAGTATAACCAAAGTATTCGCTGAACGGAAGACTCTGCGTACATTGACTAAAGCTAAGGAATATGCAGAAAATCAATACAACAAATTTAAAATTTCTGACAGGGGCCTTAAAGGTATTTCTGAAGAAACAATGTCCGAAATACAAAAAGCCCTTAAAAATTGTGCAGCGGCTGATGTAAGTCTCACTGATGCAGTAGATTTTGCTCTTTTAAGAATGAATAAAGAGAAAATGAATGATACTACTTTATACTAATAAAATATGTTTAAGCGATTAGTCGTACTCTTTTTATTTGCTACTACATCCTTATTAGTCGCTTTTCTTTATGTAAAAATTGGACCTTATAGAACTATATGGGCAATTCACAAATCAATAAAAGTTGGCGATTTTAATCAACTAAATGAATACATAGATTTTCAATCTGTGCGTATAGGTCTTAAAGATCAGTTTGAAGGAGTATTAACAGAGATGAGTTTAATTGAGTTTGATGATCCGATAAAGTTTCTTGTTTTATCTGGAATGTCTAAAGCTCTCATTGATGGTATGGTAGATCGTTTTTTTGAACCTAAAAATATTACAAATTGGGGTAGTGGAATAATAGATTCTTCAGATATCATTGATAAAGAAATCCATAATCTAGAATCTTTATTTTCTTATTTAAATAGATTGCCTAGTTATTTTAAAAAGATGAATTCCATGATTACCCTAAAGTACCATTCTTCTGAAATTTGCGATGCAACAATCATAGACGGGAATCTGGCCATAGGGGAAACTGTAATTGTTTTTCAGCGAAATGGAATTAATTGGAAAATTATTCTGATAGAATTTTCGAAAGACTTTTTGCGAAACAAGATCAAATAATTATTTTGCATAGAATGGGTTATGTAGGTTTTCATGTTCTACTGTTGTTAGTGGACCATGACCTGGCGCTAAAATAGTTTCTGGATACTGTGAAAGGATTACAGTTTTGTTTATATTAAGTGCTATTTGGTAGTCTTCTATGGTTCTTGTGCCGCCTTGTGAATGGGAAAAAATACTATCGCCAACAAACATTAAAGGTTTTTCTAAACCTAAAATCATATAACTAAAACCATCTTTTGAGTGTCCTGGTGTGTGGTATGCTTCAACTCTAAGGCTACCAAATAAGAAGTTTTGTCTGTTGCTTAATATTTGTGTTTGCTTTGCTTGAAGCTTAAGCGGTAGTGATGCATAAATAGAAACAGTCGGGAAAGCCTCTAAATAATCTTCTAAAGCGTAGATATGGTCTTTATGTTGGTGTGTAATGAAAATGGAATTAAGTATTCTGCCTTTATCAAGTAGGTCTTGAATAGTTGCTTTGGCATCAGTTCCAGTATCAAAAAGAAGTGCCCCATTAGTATTTGGGTCAAGCAAAAGGTAATGATTAACGTTTAGGCTGAGGGTATCTTCGTAGAGGAAATTAGTTTGATATTGGTGAAGAATACTAGGAGCAATTAGATCAGATCTCTTAGAGTCTTGAGCATGCGATCGCAGTGCTTTGATTCCCAAATCAAGAATTTTAGCAAGTGCTTCAAGTATTTCATTAGAGTAATATCCTTTTAGGAACTTTTTTATAGAATAAAGGGAATAGCCTGTTTTATTTGCTAAAATTTGCTTATTAAAGCCTTTCCCAAGACAAGCTTTTTTGATGCAATCAAGATACGTATCTTCAAAATCAATCATATTAGAAGGTAACTATATTTTTACTTAAAAATTTCTTTTTTGGGATTAGTGACAACGGGAACATTTCTTAATGTATCCTTGGTAATTAAGTGGTTATTTGTGTCCACTTCATCAACTCTCTTATAGATTAGTAGTGACCATCGTATTGCAAAAAAAGAAATTAGAAGAAAACTAAACGATACCGCACTATTATAAAAAGTATTTTCAAAGAAACTAATTAGGACGATCAGGAATAATCCGATGAAAAGAGTATCTGAAAAATCATTTTTTTGCTTTTTTAAGTAATACTTGATAAAGAAGAAACAAATATAGCTAATTATTGCTATAAAACCTACAAATCCGTATTCTACAATAAAATTCAGAACTGAAGATGGTACGCTTTCATAATTTCTGTTGAGTAGATTATTATTGCTGTAGAATGGTAATAGCTTTTGAAAGCTATGAGTGCCCCAACCGAAAAGGTAATTATCAGAAATCATAGCAAGGCTAGATTCTCTTAGATGTAAAACTGTTGAGTCTAAAAAATTAAGTTTATTAAGTATATAAATTCCGTAGGATATACTTCCAATTATTAATCCTAATATATAAGGTTTTATTTGGTTGAATACTGGATCAAATTTTCCAAAGTTTTTAACACAGTCTTTGCAAAGGTAAGCAAAAGACAAAATAAGTGCTAAGGAAGCAAAACTAGGTTCTACAATGATTCCACTTAAGCCTAGAATAATGCAGGCACTCAAAAGTATTGATGTATTACTTCGTAGTAGGGCGTTTTTGTTTTTTATAAATTCAACTTTTGCCAATCCATAGCTAACAAACATCCAAAGTAATGCAAAACATGCCCAATCACTGTCATAAGGGAAAAAAGAAAAGTAATCTCCTTGTTTTGTCCCAGTTGTGAATAAGGGTTTTGATAAATTAGCTGCTTTAAAAATAAAGCCAATAATTCCTGACAGGAGTGCGTTAATAGAGCACCAAAATAAAAATTTTGATATGAAATGAAGTGACTTTGGAATAATTAATATTTGAGTCACCAAAGAAAAAGAGAAGATCGATCCAAGAAAGAAAATACACGTTTCTTTAAAGGTAATCGTGCTACCTAGCCAATTTGGACTGCTTAGCAAAAGATATTCTTCCTCATTTATTGAAACTTTTACCAAGGCTTCATCTAGAGAACCTAATAAATAAATAAACAATATGATAAGGGCGGGAATATTGTAATAAAAATATTTTTTCCATAATTTATCGATTATAAAGGGGTTAGTAATATCGTGAATTTTTAGATTAAAAATCGATGTTAGACCTATAAGAAAAATAAAACTTGAAACCCAAATTGATTGATTATTGAGACTCCAGGAAAGAATAATTAATACTAAAAATAAGGCAATAAAATGGAGTTTTTCAGAGGCTGTGAAGCTGTCTCTAAGTAATATATCTCTAAGATTTAATTCTTTTTTTTCTGATTCTTTCATATTTATTAAAAATTAAAACAAATAGCTTCTGCTACTCTTTTAGCTAACATTTTCCCAGAAAGTGTTTTTATTATAGTTAATGAAAAATGAATAGATGTTCCAGCACCTTTTGAAGTAATAATGTGGCCGTTTTTGACTGTTTTATTAGGGATTAAGTTTTTGAATTCTTTACTTACACTTGGGTGGCAAGTCATGCTAAATTTATCATTCAATCCAATATCTAGAAGTAGTAATGGGGCAGCACAGATACACCCTATAAGTTTTTTTTGATTGTGAAATTTCTTTATTAATTCTTGAATAGATTTTTGATTTCGAATTTTAAAAACACCGGGCCCTCCAGGTATAACAATAGCATCATATTTATCGTGAATTAAATCTTTTAAAAGGCAATCTGCCTTTATTAAAATAGAACTTTTACCACATATTTTGATTTCGTTTGAAGTAGAAGCTGTTGTGACATGATATCCAGCGCGGCGGAATAAATCAATAGGGGTTATAGCTTCTATTTCTTCAAATTCAGAGTGGATTAGAACTAATATATTTTTAGCCACACTAGGAGTTAGTATTTTTTAAATCGATATAAATAGAAACATTAGGGTCAGTTTCACCCAAATGTTCTTTCGCTCTTTTAAGTGCTCTTGCTGTAGATAATGTTGGATTAGAAGCATTATCTAAGAAAATATTCCTCAATTCAATATATGCAGAAACCCCTGAGTTATTGAGTACTCTTAGTAAATCTTCACGCACTTCACTGAGAATCAGGTAGCGACCTAAGTGGTTCATGTGTTTAACTAATTCATCAAGGGCCATTACGCTAGAGGCATCCATATGGTAAGCATTTCTCATCTTTAAAATTACAATTTTAAGTTGAGGTTCTTCATAGATACGACGCATTTGTTCCCGAAATAAATCTGCGGCGCCAAAAAATAATTCGCCTTCAACATGAACGATAGAAACTTCTGGGATACGACGTTCGCTCTTCGGTGACTCTAACAAATCTCCTTTATGATTAAATGAGTATTCTTTCAGTTCTGGTTTCGCTACTTTCTTTAAAAAGAGTAATATTGAAACACCAACGCCATAATAAATAGCACTATCTAAGGAAAAATATAATCCGGAAAATAGGGTAACAAGAAAAACTATGGCATCTGATCCTGTTGTCTGAGTAGCAATTCTAATTGCGTGTTTATTGAGCAAAGACAAACCAATAATCACAACGAGGACTGATAATGCGCAGATAGGAATGAATTGGGTTAAAGATCCTAATAAGAAGATTCCTATTAAGAGAAATATTCCGCAGAAAAGGCTGGAAAATACAGTTTGGCTATTAGAATGAAAGTTGAGGGTGGAACGTGTTAAAGATCCGGATGCAGGCATACCGGAAAAGAAGGAACAGGCAATATTTGCCATTCCAATAGAGTACATAGCTTGATCATTATTAAGCAGATCACCTTTTTTTATGGCTAAGGATTTTCCTATAGAAATCCCTTCTAGAATGCAGAGAAGAGCAATCGCAATAGATGTCTTAGTAAGCATTTGTATAGACTCATAACTGATGGAAGGAAATGAAAATGATAAGAATGAATGGTCTATTTTAGGCAAGTAACTTATTCCGTATAGTTTGCCTTTAAGACAGAAGGAAATTAGTGAAATGAGTACTAGTACAATAGCAATGTTTGGTAATTTTTTAAATTTTAAATTAAGTAATATATATGTAACTAGTGTAAGAATTGATAATAAAAAAGTTGGTAAATGTAACTGTGGCAAATTTTGCAAAATTAAAGAAATAAGGCCGAGGAAATCTCCTTGGAATTGTCCAATTTGCAATTGAAATATATTAGGCAATTGGTTGATTATAATAAAAAATGCGGCTGCCGTTATATAGCCGGTAATTACTGATCGAGATACGTACTTAATTAGGTCTGCAGTACGAAAATACGCTCCAATCAAGATAAATGTACCCGTTAAAAGAATCAGTACGCTTAAATATTCAAGTTTTTGTTCTTCAGGCAGTGCCAAGCTAGCAAAAGTCGTAAAAAGCATTACAGCCGTTGCATTTGTAGGGCCAAAAGTGATGAGATTTGATTGGGCAAATAGAACGCATGCAATACTAGCTACTGCAGAACTAATTATACCGTAGTGAATTGGTAAGCCTGCAACTAAAGCATAAGCCATTCCTTGGGGGAAAGCAATTAGGGCTACATTTATTGCGCTTTTGAGGTCGTCTTTTATATATTGAGGCCGATAGACCTTAAGCGAATTTATAAAAGGAAAAAATTGGATAACATTAGTGCGATGTGCATTGCTTATAATGTTATTAAGTAGTTGGAGCAAAGGTTTCACGAATGAATCTAGATCAATCTTTATTAGGGTAAAGAATTTCCATTACAGTTTTATGAAGGGGCGCCTTTGCTGCAATAATACTTCTTTCTTCAAAAGCATCTCCACCAGACCATCCAGTAAAAGTAAAGCCGGCCCCTTCTAGGCAAGGCAATAATGCTGCACAATCCCATATTTCCATCATGGGGTCGCACATTATATCAGTAAAACCCGAACAGAGTAGAATGTACCCGCCTGCGTCTCCCCAAGAACGATAAAGTGCAGTTTTAGGAGGGAGTGAATCCCATTGGGCATTATTCTGCCAAAGTGTTTTCCTAATAGGATCAGTAGTGCATAGAGTTGCTTTATCAATTGTTCGAACAGCTCGACCAGAGACTAAAGCACCATTTAAAGTCGTTGTTTTACAATCACCGATGAGGAGTTGTTTTAGTATGGGTTGATTAATTGCTCCTAAAATCGGCCTTCCTTTATAT
>CAJWMY010000033.1 GCA_913044165.1 uncultured Puniceicoccaceae bacterium | reverse complement strand
TTGCAGCATCGAACTGAGCTGGTACATCAGCCATGTCCCATCCGCTACCCCAAAGACCATTACCTGCGGTACCGTCTTCATTGAGGTCAGAAATATTCATCCAAGTATTAGTAAAACCGGTAATAGCAGCCGCAGATGCGATGCTAGCGATACCGAGTAATGCTAGTGTGGATATGGGGAATTTCCTCATCTATCTAATGGTTTAATTATTTTACTATTAAATATTTTGTGAATATTTAAACAAGTAGAAAATAGTAACATAAAAATTGAAATTTCCTACATATTGTATTGAAATAAAATATATTAGATACTCCCCATTAAATTACATGCCTCATTACTTAGTTTTATTAGTTATCTCTTTGATTTCATTCATTTATAATTTAAATGCTCAATCGCTTTCTGGATGGAATGTGAATACGATTTATTCTTTGGTGTATGATGGAATGATTGAGGCTAGAACAGACGGTGGAGGTTTTTATGATACACCTGGAAAAGCAGATGGTATACCTCACATTGGTGGTTCACTTTTTCAAATCCATACTTCTAATATATCAGGCCAAGATTCATGGAAATTAAATATTGGAGAGTGGTATGGAGGAGGACCTCAAAATTATGGGATGACTACAGGCTTTCTTGTGTTTCAGATGCCAGATTTGGGAAACATTAGCGAACCTTTTTTACAAGCTGAGCTAGGCGTTAGGCTTAACAATGTTGGTGATGATACAAATTTTAATGCAGATCTGTGGGCGGTAAGGAATTCAATAAGCCCTAACTTGCAATTATCTGATTGGTATGTTGGTCCATCTGGATTTGCGCCTTCCAACGCTGGTTCATTAATTCAAAAAGATTTTTTAATAACATCTATGAAAGATGGAAATCTGGGAGCAGGGGAGCCACAAATTTTCACATCGATTGAGTCAAATAATTTTTTGGTATCTTATCTAAATCAGGCGTATGATTCTGGGAATGGTATTGGAAAATATTTATTTTTTAGAATTAATCCTAATCATAGCGACTCCTTCCTAAATAATTGGCAGGCTTATGAATTATTGTCCTCTCAGTCAGCTAGCGGCGATTTACATGCTCCATTAATTAATTATACTCTTAACACACATCATGACCCCGATATTCCACCAGAAATTACTCCATATGAAACTGGCTCGGGTGGAAGAGGAAGGCCTACAATAGACGCATCATTAGGATTTCGAAGGATATTAACTGACAAGGGTTCTTTGATAAGAGGTCTAAGTTTATCTTTTGATGGAGGAGATCCTTACAACTCGAATAAAGACCCTTTGCCGCCATTGAGTTCATTTTATACCTTATCAAATGATTATGGGATCAATGCTGTTCACGTTTATCTTGAAGGAGACTCAAGTGGAAATCCCGAGCCTGTTGGCATCAATCTAACAATTGCAGACAAACTAGTTTCTTATACTAGAGAAACTGGATTATATTTAGTTATAACGATTGGTTGTAATGGAGAAAATGGAACAATCCATTCCATGGATAAGACTTTAGACTTTTGGACGCTTTATGCAGATAGATATAAGGATGAAACTCATGTAATTTTTGAGGCGCATAATGAGCCTGTTCCGTATACACTAGATAACTTTACCGTAGATGATTGGGATAAACAGTTAGAAATGTATCAACACATTCGATCCTATGCTCCCAATAGCTTAATATTATTAGGCTCATTTATGTCTTTTTATGAGCCAGGTTCAGGAGATACTTGGGGTGCTAATTACCTGAAATCAAATGGGGTAAGTTGGTCTAATGCTGCTTTTGCTTTTCATGGTTATTGGGATAATAATCAGATAAGAGAAACAATAGAGGTCTTCCAATCTTCCGCTAATTATCCTGCATTGATTTGCACTGAGTTTTGGCCGGGTGATACAGAGAATGGCTTCAATAATTTGTGTGAATCAAAAAATATCGGATGGCTGCAATTTGAATGGTTTAGTGACAGTGACAGCTTACTAATGTTTAAAGGTAAGATTGAAAATGCAGGCACTGTATGGCGGCCTGATAACATTCAGTCAAAGTGGCCTAGCTTAGGAGAACCAAATATTCCAATAGCGGGTGAAAAATTTGGTTTATTCTGCAGGAGTAACCAAAAATTTATGCAGGATTTTAATGGATTTTTAACTGCAAATTTAAGTTCCTATAGCGAAAATGACTCTGAATCATTTGAAGTGGAAAATTTAGTAAATGGACATGTTGCTATAAAATCAAATAGTGGGAAATATTTAACTTTTAGTGGAACGATGAATGCCCTTTCATTTAATGCTAACTCAATTACTGATAATGAGATCTGGGATTGGATTGAGCTACCTAATGGAGATATTGTTTTAAAATCAGTTAATGCTGAAAGTTATTTTATTGCTGTTAATGGTTTTGGTAATTTCACAGCTTCTTTTAATTCAATCATTGTAAATAATCCCTCCTGTCTAGCTGTAGTAAAAGAGCCAAAAACAATGCCCCTGGGAACGAGAAGGTCTTACTTTGGAAATCCATTTGTTATTCCTTCATATGATGTCTTATACGCTGCAGAGTATGATTATGGGGGGCAAAATATTTCTATTAATGATACTGATGGTGATAATATAGATGATGTCTTTAGAAAAGATTATGGAGTAGATATTGAAGTATGGAATAATATTCCAATTATAGGCTACTTTGATGTCGATGAGTGGTTAGAATACACAATAAGTGTAGAGGAGTCAGGTAATTATGATTTCTTATTTGGAGTTGCCAGTGATGTTTATAGTGGGGAATTTTATTTAGAACTAAATGGCGAAAGGAATGGACCGATTATTCAAGTTCCAAATACAGGTGGTTGGTATTCCTTCCAAATGCTTAAGGTGCCTAATATTTATCTTGAATCGGGAGAGCAGATCCTACGTGTGACGAGCCTAGGAAATTTTAATTTTTTATCTATTCAAGCAGAGATAGATGGTTTTAAAGCGCCATCGCTGATTATGGATTTATCAAATGATACCCAGACAATAAATCTAGAGTGGCCAGTAACTGCATTTGATTATCATCTCTATTCAAAAAATAATATGCACGATTCTTTTGACTGGTATCCTTCCGGTAATTTATCAATTAATAATGGTTTATTTAAAAAGACAGTTTCAATGCCAGTTGATTCGATTTCAGCATTTTACAAAATAAGTACAGCTGATTAAAATTTAAAAAACTGCGAAGGAGTGTTGATAATATCTACTGTATGGGGGCTCGTTATATTTATAACGTCAGACCAAGGTTGGCTTAAGTCATTGGTGCTTTTTAGCCCACTTCCAATCCAATGAATCTCAACTTGATTTCCAACTTTTCTTATCTCAAGTAATTGTAAAGGTTGTGATATAGGAGTTGAGGAGGAACCAGACCAATTAAATGGGTTATTTCCGTAGTTTTCATAGGAATCCCTTTGTAAAGAATAGGAGGGGATTGTATCAGGTTGAATTGGCCATGGATCTTGAAGTAATCCACTGTTTGAATTTCCGTCACTATAATTTATTCTTTCATTTAGCGCATATGGAACAAAACCTATCTCAGGACTACCAGGAATTAAGATTTCAATAATATCATTATCATTATCAAGTGCTTTAGAATAAGGACCGTATACTGCTTCTGTATATGGAATATTATTAATGTATTTAAATATTTCTGGGTCTGTTCTAGTAACTAATAATGAGCCTCCGGATGGTATTGATACTCCTTCAGGGAAAGTATATTCAATCCCATTTCCTAACTTCCAAGTGTTAGATGGATTTGCGGTATCATAAAGATAGACAGTTTCGCTGCTTCTATTAACTAACTCAATATATTCATTGAGAGAATCGATTTCATCTACTGCATTATAACGAATTTCACTTACCACAACATCGGGGGTGTAAACTGCAGTATTTGGACCATTAAATGTTGGACTTTCTAATCTAACAAAATCAACAAGCGGATTAAACGGGTTCGCGCCCGCGTGCCTACCTAAAGTTGTCCCATTTATCGTAGCTCCAAATGGTTGAAAAATACTGTAGCCTCCAGCGAGATTACCTTGAATACCACTTGAAAGGTAAAGAGTTTCTCCGTGTTCACTTAAGCCGAAGCTTGAAATTATTCCCGAGTCATTCGCATTATCGCCAAAATTAGAATTTTGGGTAAATGTAATAAAGCCGTTCGCTGGAATTATTGTACCATTAGCTATTTGGTATTTTTTAAGTTCTTCTATATCGTCACTTAAAAACCATCCCCCTATTGATATTGGAGAAGATGTAGTATTATGGAGTTCTACCCAGTCACCGGTTGCAACATCTTGGTGAGCTAAAATCTCATTAATTACAATTGATCCAGGTTCTGCCATGCTAGAATTGGAATCCTCACAAGGACTGCCCTTATATGAAGTGCTCGGAGACCAATTAGATGGATCATCCCAAGTTGCTAGATTTAGACTATTAAAGTCATTTATGCATATTGAAAAGCCATAACCATCTGTAATAGGGTAGAAGTCATCGTATTCGAAATTATGTATTTCTCTGCCAAATGCATCCTTGAGCACTATTCTTTCTCCTCCATTACTTAGGCTAGTTTGATTCTCAAATTCTCCTGCAATATTATAAGTTAGTCCTGTTTGTAAATAGCCATCTTCAAAATCTGAGATATCTTCGACTACAATTGTGCTTTCTCCGGGATTAAGTATCAAATTGGGGAAAGTAAATTCAATGCCTTCGTCAAATTTACAGAGGTAAAGATTTATAGATTGGTTTCCAATATTTTTGAGTTCAATGTATTCACTTTCTGAAGTGTCTGGATTGTACATTACTTCAGTTATTCTTATATTATCCCTAACACCCTCATCAGCAAAAATTGCTCTATTAAGTGCACTCCATGAATTACCGGATTTCGATCTCACCATTAGGTCAGTCGTATCATTTACGGTAATTGAACCCCCGGTGTATTGTATGCCAGAGATATTTCCTGTGGTAGGTTCTCTAGGGTCTGTTCCATCAAGAGTATAATATATTGTTCCGGTTGAGGTATCTGAGTTTCCAGTAATTCTTCCTTCGTTATGAACTATTGTTCTGTGCGCAAGAGTTACAGTATTTGAACCGGATATGACTTCGCCTTTGTTGCTTATATTTCCATTTAAATATATTTGTGGAGGAACTCCAAAACCAGTCCTGTTCTTCATGTTAACATCAATCCAGCCTAGTCTGTCAGAGAATTCTATACCATAATTTTGCGCGTCTTGCGAGTTGCTTGGAATCCCAGTTCCAGTTAGCCAATTTTTCATCCATTCTACCTGCATTGCATATGTGTGGGTGCTTTGATTGTTAGGTAACTCTGAATTACCCCCATAGTAGAAATTCGATCCAGGCCATGCCCATCCAAAACCTGCATAATTATTGAGAATATTCCATCGAGAAAAGTTTCTATCGGCTGCTCCTTGATCAATTAGGCTTCGCTTGCTATTGATTGAGTTGGCTATAGATTCATCACTCAATACAGTTTCTCTTAAATGAAACCATTTATCGGCATACTGTTTGGCATATTCAGGGTCTTCCAATAGCCTGTTATGCCAACTATACTCCCACATATTTGTATTCTCATCACGATTCCAACCAGAAGTATGGTGCTGGGTTGGTATCCCAAAGCTTCGATAGTCATTGTTCCCCATGCTTATATTGAAATCCCATTGGGGAGACATCTGTAATTTCTTATTTCTGTCTTTAGTTACATATGTACTGTATATATATGTATCAGCTTCTTTCGTTATTTCCGATACAAAGTCATTAACAATGAAAGAATCTACATCTATGTACTGATTATAACCACTGGTAGGGTCGCCAAAATTAGAACTTTGTAATACGCCTTCGAAAGAATCTAAATAGCCCTTTATGTAATTTTTTTGTGCGTCAGTTATTTCATCATGCGATGGCTCAACGTAGAACCAACGACCTGCCATGGATGTTTGAAACTCATCTTCAAGTCGATTCTTGTCATGCCTAATTATATAACCTCCTGTAATATCTGGAGCAGTTGAATCTGAGGGAGATAGTTTTTCTATTTCAACACGACCATCTCCTCTTTTGATTTTTTCCAATAGAACATAAACACCTCTATAATCATCAGAAGAGGGACCGCCGATTTGACCACCATTTTCATTCACAAATAATTCAACAAATTGCGTATCTGGGGAGTAGTATCCCATAGTATTACTAAACTCCATAGCTAACAATGTGCGCATGAAAGTGCGATCTGTATAAGGATTATGGAATACCCAATCAGAATCAGCAGATAGTCCAAGCAGAGGCACGTCAATGTCTTCGCCATTTTCATCCCATGTCTCTAGTTTCCAGGGCTTCTTAGGTAATTCAGAGGAGCTTTGTCCACGCATATTCATACCTGTTCTACCAGAAAAATCTGGAATATCTGTAGTTTTGGCAATCTGGGTAGAATCTTTTGGTTTGAAAAAGCTTGAGTAAGTTGGAATTGGGTCCGGGTTAAGCATCGCATTCGGCCACATATTAATTACCTGCTCAAGAGTTTCGTTAAATGTATCAATTACAACTATCGGTAAGTTGGATTGAAAACTTGCAAGTTCCGTACTCATCGCGAGATAAGCATGAGTTTGGATTGGACCAGGGGCAAAATTAGGTTGAACCGTTCTCGCCCGTATTATCGTAGACGAATTTTTTGAAATTGAAATGCCGGTTGCTGAATTATAAGTAAAAGAGTTAGCTGAAGGAGTATTATAATCTACTACTTGAGTTCCGGATGCTATTAATTGTGGAACACAGAGTATATCGCTTGAACCAGAACCTGCATTGAATAGGTGGATGGCTAGTACATTCTCACCACTTTGCAGAGAAGAGATATCGTTATTTATTTCAAATGAATCATAATTAACTGCTAAAGAATCATCGTAATAAGATTGGGCTTCACTGTTCCATGAAGCATTGGAAGGTGCATGCTCGGAACGTGCAACTTCATTGCCGTTAATATAAGCAATGAAGGCATCATCGTATTTCATATTTAACGTTAGCTCCTCTATTGCATCTAAATTATTTAATGTGAAGGGAACTCGAATGTAAGCTGATGCATTTTGGAAGCGCATACTTGAAATATCTAAATTAATTAGAGGCCCATAATTATTATCTGAAGCTCCTTCATAGCCAACCCCTGTAGAGCCACTAGACCATGCGCTGTCGTCATAAGAAATGCTTTTCCAACCAACGGAATCGTTAGAACTAGTTGGTATTTTGACAGTACAAGGTGCTAATAAATCAATTAGAGTACTATTGAAGCTGTTGGAAATCGAACCAAAACCTGGAGCTGTTCCATCAGTTGTATATATAATTGTCCCAACATTGCTTGGAGTTGAAAGCTTTAAAATAAAATTTTCTGATATCGTTCCGCCTAAGTGAGAAAAATAAACAGGCTCAGACATAGCTGCGTTGTTTTCTGAAAGAGGAGAGGGCGGGTTCATAGGGTACCAATTATCACTACCATCAGGATATCGTCCGTAAGATATATCATCTACTTGGTCGCCAAAGACTATCGAATCTAATAATGTTAATCCATCTGTATCGTATAATCCAATCTCTTCACCACCTGCACTTAACTTAATGCTAGCATGTAAGCCAGATGGATTGTCTTCCGTATCCTTGTCTGCCCAAACTAATAAAAACTCACCTGCGTTGATAGTGATGCCTTGGGGAAATTGCCATTTATCGGGCTCCGTGAGATCATCTGTGAGATACATTCCACTTAAATCTATTGAGGAGTTTCCAGTATTGAATATCTCTATCCAATCATCGTAATCTCCTTGGGGATCTTCGTTTATAGTATCATTGGCAGCAAGAAATTCATTAATCTTGAGTACGCCATATGAAATATTTGCTAATGAGAAATATAAAGCTAGATTTAAGTATAAAAGGCTTTTTAAGAGGTAGGGAACTTTAAGCATATCTTAATTATTTATAAAGGTGTAATTATTTGCAACTTTCTTCTTCGATACATTGTGATTAAGGAAAAAAATAGGCGAGGTATAAACCTCGCCTATTAAAGAGTAAAAATTGGAAATTTTATTTGTTTCTTCTTATAGCAGTTACAACAAAGGCAATCATTCCAAGAAGTAATGCATATGTTGAAGGTTCTGGAACAATAGCAGGAGAAGCTACGTCATCTCCGTTACTATATGAACCATTTACTCCTAAGGAACTTAACCCTAAATAATTTCCACTAGTATCCCATTGGAATGAAAAACCTTCTGTGGCTTCACCGAATGAAACGCTTGTTAAGATAGATTCAGACGTGTCCCATACGTTAATGACATCTCCGCTGCCCCCTAGGCCTGAAAAATCATCACCACCTGGTCCAAATGGGAGAAAATCTTCCTTTCCATAAACGTTCTCAGATAAACCCCATGAAGTAGACCAATCAGGAATGTTTCCAGCGTTCTCGTCTACTATAACGATAGATTCACCAGAATTGATTGTTAAGTTAGGGAATAAAGTAGCGTCATCAAGGATATCTGCAGAATCATTCCAAACATAGCCGTTTAGATTTATGGCAGATGTTCCAACATTGGTGATTTCAAACCAATCGCCATTAGTTGCGCCTGATCCTGCGCTGTCAGACATGACTTCAGTTATTACTATATTGCCGAAAGATAAATTTACAGAAATTAGAGTAAGAATTAAAAGAGGTAGGAGTTTCATAATAATATGATAGTAGTATGATCTTTATTTATGTCAATATGTTTACTTTATCAACTATAAGAATATTAAAGATTTTAGGTATGATTTTATTATTTTAAGATTCTTTTAATCTTAAGTTCTCTATCTCCATTTTGTAATCTTTTTATATATTTATCTTCTTCAAAATCATCAGATAAAAATTCATTATCATTATAATCGAAAAATTGAGTATTCCGATATGTTGTTGAGTCTAGTACATCTGCTGGATTTCGTACACAATTTTTCTTTACGGTTTCAAAGCGAGTGGGATGAAACTTTTGTTTTTGATTCTTAGTCCAGTTATTTAGCCACTTAGTGTCATTAACTCCGACATTATTTACTAAGACATAATCTGAGAAATGAATGCATGCATTATACCATTCTTCAGCAAAAGGATTATTTTCAATAAGCCGACAATCTGCATTTGTTATTATCCGTGTTAGACTACAATTATTTTTATTAAGCCAATTTTTAAGTCCTTCAATTATATCAGAAGGGTCACATTTTTCCGAAGAAATAAAAAAGATTGATTCGGGGCTATCGCTTATAGGCTCATGTTTAATTTTGCACTCTTCGACTTTAAAATTTATTTTTATTAAGTTCGGTAGTGATTCCAACTTAGCATCATATTCAGACGGGGAATTACTAACATCCTTGAAATATAGGATTTTATTTTTAGAGGGAAAATCACTTAGTAAATCATTTAGGATTGAGCGTCTACCTGAATTTTCTGTACCTAGTATAAGGTAAATTTTGGGTGTAGCCAAGTTCATCGCAACTTAGTTTAAATGCTGAATTAAAAACTAGAGTTTGAAGCTTTCGCATTGCGCTTTATGACGCATCCAATGATCTACTAAAACTAAAGCAGTCATTGCTTCTACAATAGGAACAGCTCTTGGTAATACACAAGGATCATGACGGCCTCTACCCATAAGCTCAGTAGATTTTCCATCTGTCCCTACAGTAGATTGATTCTGTAAAATAGTTGCTGTCGGCTTAAACGCTACGCGAAATATCAATTCTTCGCCATTACTTATACCACCTTGAACACCGCCAGAACGATTAGTTTCAGTACCAACAGAGTCATTTTTTTCTATATAAGCATCATTATGATCTGAGCCCTTTAGGTAAGTGCCTTTAAACCCGCTGCCAACTTCAAACCCTTTTGTTGCAGGGATTGAAAGCATGGCTTTTGCTAAATCAGCTTCAAGGCGATCGAAAACAGGAACTCCAAGGCCTATAGGCAAATTTCTAACACGACATTCAATGACGCCTCCAACAGAATCACCATTTGAACGCATTTCTTTGATGCATTTAACCATTGCTTCAGCGGAATCAGGGTGTGGGCAACGAACAGGAGAAGCCTCGACAGCATCAATTGAAGGGAATGTTTCGATATTAGGCGCTTCAATATCATGGATACGAGTTATGTAAGATCGAATTTCAATTGTTCCAGCAGATGCCAAAAGTTTTTTTGCAATAGCACCAGCAGCTACACGACCAATAGTTTCTCTAGCTGAAGACCTACCTCCACCTTCGTGATTTCGAATTCCAAACTTTTTTTGATAAGTAAAGTCAGCATGCGACGGACGAAACTTTTCTTTCATTTCCTTGTATGCTTCAGGTCTATGATCACCGTTAGGAACGTAAATCGCTATAGGAGTTCCTAAAGTTAGTCCCTCGTAAATTCCTGAGACAATGCTTGCTTTATCAGATTCTTTACGAGGAGTTGTAATATCACTTTGACCAGGACGTCGACGGTCTAATTCAAACTGAATATCATCTTCAGACAATGGAAGGCGGGGAGGGCAACCATCAATAACTACACCTATTCCACCCCCATGGCTTTCGCCCCAAGTTGAAATACGAAATAAAGTTCCAAATGAATTTCCCATAATCTCAGTGAAAGGATTCATATCATCAAGTCAATCAGAGACATTCTATGTATTTGTGAAATTAAACGCTTTTTTCTTTAAATTATTTAAATTCAAATCTAACAATGACTTTCATCATTAATTATTTTAATTGCCCAGATGGCGGAATTGGCAGACGCGCCGGATTCAAAATCCGGTACCTTCGGGTGTGAGGGTTCGACCCCCTCTCTGGGTACCACTCAAGTGCTTGATAAGAAGCATTTTAAGGAAACTGAAAAGAAATTCCTGCCAAATTCCTGCCAAGAATATCCAAGAGGATCGGGAATTAAGATAAGAGAAATTACCAATAAGCATGATGGTGTTTCGTATAAGAAATCTTATCAAGTAACGATCCCTAATCGTCTATCAATTAAGGGAAGAATTCGTAAGCAGTTCGTTTCCTTAGAGGAAGCTAAGTCCTATGCTAGAACTTCTTTCAATGGAATAAGAAGGCTAGGAGAGGAGTTTCTTAAGATAGATAATCAGCAGCTCAAGAAAGCTATTAAAAGCATTCAAATAAGAGCACAGAAGCCCTTTAAAGATGTTTGTATAGAACTAATAGAAAGAAAGTCGGAACTTTGTTCAAAGGGGCAGATAGGGCCATTAACAAAAAGGAGCTTCGAAGGAATTGCACTTCGTATTAGTCATTCGTTTGCGCAGAATAATATCCATGAGGTATCAGTTAAAAATATAATCCAATGGGTTGATGGTATAAGGGGGGGCGCCAGGACAAAAAGGAATTATTTAAATTCCTTATCAGAAATTCTGAACTTCGCAGTTCTCAATGATTACATTGAAAGTAATCCATTAGATAAATTAACCAATTCAGAGAGGCGAAGCTTGTGCGGTAGCTCATCTGAAAAGGGCATAGCTATCCTTAAAATCGAGGAAACCAAGAGGTTATTAGCAACAGTTAAAGCAAACATATATATGGGTTTACTTGATAGTATAGTACTTTGTTTATTCTGTGGTATAAGGACTGAGGAAGTAAAAAAGCTTAAGTGGGAGGATATATCTTTTGAAAAAAGATTAATAACAATTTCCTCTGAAATTGCGAAGAAAAGGTCTATCCGATATGTAGACATTCCAAATAATGCATTAACTTGGCTGAAACCTTTAAAAAAAGGTTTTATTGTAAGGACTAATTATAATAGCCACTATAATAATAGACTTTCAAAGCTTATAAAGCTTAGTGGAATACAATGGAAAACAAACATAATGCGACATAGCTTTGGGAGCTATCATTATGGGCTATATGGCGATAGTTTATCG
>CAJWMY010000032.1 GCA_913044165.1 uncultured Puniceicoccaceae bacterium | reverse complement strand
AACCGCCGACCTCATCCTTACCAAGGATGCGCTCTACCACTGAGCTACAAGGGCAGACCTGACCGGTATGGATTTAATCAAAGCTTTACTTAAAATAGAATTTGAGAAATGAGAAGCCCGAAAAAATGTTCTTTTAGCCTCGCTCAGTCAATACTTATTTTAAAAAAAGCACAAATTCCCCTCTTTTATATGAATTCAGCTAATAAATTAGCTTTAATTATATTATATTTTTAATATTTTCCTTAAAAAAAGCATTCGATGCTGTGATGATGCTCCGATCTTTTTGATGGCATTTCGATGTAAATAAGTTCCATAACCCTTATTCTGCTCCCATAAATATCCGGGAAAATTACAAGCAAGTTCTTCCATGTATCGGTCACGACTTACTTTCGCTAAAATACTTGCCATAGAAACAACCAAAGAACGATCATCCCCCCTAACAATTGGCTCATGAGGAAACAGGAAATCCTTTAATGGGTTTCCATCAATTAGTATTAAATAATCAGTTACATTTTTTAAATTATTTGTAAGTCTAATCAGTGCATCTGTAAAAGCTTGCCTTGTAGCTCCTGAGATATTTTTACTTTCGATAACTTCAACCGAAGAAGTAGCAATCACATAATCAACCCAGCCCTGATTCTTAAGTTCATTTATTATTTCAAATGCCACGTCCCTCTTATTTTTTGACATTCTCTTAGAATCTCGGAAATTAAGCGTTAGCTCTATATTTGAATCCACTTTAAAAAATCCTGATTTAATATAACAAGCGACAACAAAAACTGGGCCAGCTAATGCACCACGACCTACCTCATCAACTCCGATTAAACCTTCATGCTTTTCCGTTAATTGAATATCGTGTTCTTGCAATAATGTTTTCATTTAGTTTAACTATAAAATTTAATGATAGATTATTGAACTTTTTCAAACTTCTTTCAAAGTAAAATGGAATCTTGATTCGACTTAATTATAAATCCATGGCCAATATAAGTATATCCGCACGAAATCTTTCTAAGAATTACGGAAAAACTCATGCTATAAAGGAAGTGGATTTCGATATTAAGAATGGAGAGATCGTTGGCATCCTAGGGCCTAATGGAGCAGGGAAAAGCACAATTTTAAGAATTTTAGGGGGACTTACAACTGCTGATTCAGGAACAGCGATAGTTTGCGGACTACCTGTTGCGGATAATAGCTTGGAGACAAAAAAGAAAATTGGCTTCATGCAAGAAAATAACCCCCTTCCTGAGGAGTTAAGAGTCAGAGAATATCTTAAATTACGCGCCGAGCTGAAAGAAATTCCCAAAGAAATAATTGCTACTGAGGTTCGCAGAGTTATGGACTTATGTGATTTATTTCGCACAGCCCGGAGGAAAATAATTCGCACACTATCAAAAGGCTTCAAGCAAAGAGTTGGTATTGCTGATGCTTTAATTGGCTCTCCCGATATTATAATACTAGATGAGCCCACGATTGGACTAGATCCCCATCAAATTCAAGGCATTAGAAAATTAATCGATATGTTAAGGACAAAACATACAGTGCTAATTTCATCCCATATACTTTCTGAAATCGAAAAAAACTGCGATCGGGTTATTATCATTAACCATGGTCGAGTAGTAGCAGAAGGAACGAAACAAGATTTAGCAGATGAATTTGTAAATGAAAACCGACTTTTTGTAACAATTGAAGGCAATGCGACTATTTTTTCTAATTACCTCGATGAAGCAATGCTTTCCTACCAAATTGATACCACTTTCGAGAATGAAAAAAACATGACCCATTTTACAATTCAATCCCCAAAAACCTTCATTATATCTAATTTTATTAGAGCGATTGAGAATTTTGAAGATTGTAACTTATTGGGAATATATTTACTAAAGCCAGACTTAGAATCTATATTTCTTGCAGCCACCAAGCGTTCTTGGGAAGAGGAAATGAACCATTAAGACCCCCTCTCTCTCTAAAATCCATTATTCTTTTTAAATCAATAACATTACATGCGCCATTTTTTTATATTATTACGTCACGAAGTAAGATTACTTTTCATCGCTCCTTCGACTTATATAGCGGCGCTATTATTTCTATTACTGATGGGCTTCATCTATTGGGCCATTATACGGAACATGACTTTAATGCCACAAGACAGCTCTGCAATTAATCAATTTTTTAGTTTATTTTGGCTGCCAGTATTCTTCTCGGTACCTCTTTTAACTATGCGTAGTATAGCTTCAGAAAAAAACCAATCTACTTTAGAAACTCTCTTTTCGGCACCTGTTCCAAAATTTGCTATTGTATTAAGTAAATATGCTGCGGCATATATTCTTTATTGTATCCTTTGGTTATTAACCTTATATTTCCCCTATATAACTGCAAGTGCTTTACCTGAAACGATTTCTAATGCAAGTCTTACTAATAGCTCAGCTATCATGGGGAGTATTCTATTCATAGCAATCAGTGGATGGTTATTTATAGCAGTTGGAATCTTTACTAGTAGTTTAACGCGAAGTCAGCTTGTTGCTGGGATGCTATGTTTTACTTTCTTATTTATACTATGTGTAGGGGCACAACAGCTAGAATATGCAACTTATGCTTACTTCGAATCTGGAACTTTTATTTATGAGACAATTCAATACTTGAATGTCTTTCGGCATTACCAAGATTTCTCCCTTGGCATCATAGACACAAGACCTTTTGTTTTTTATGGCTCAATGAGCCTTATTTTACTGAGTTTTACTGTTTATATGATCGAATCTTAATAATATGAAGGACCTCATGCTCGATGACTTTAGAACATTGAAAAAAATTAAATTTTTCAAATTACTCTTAAATGGGGTTTTATTGCTAACTCTTCTAGTAGCTATTAATGTAATATCTGCTCAATATTTTAAGCGAATCGATTTAACTGAGAATGGTCAGTATTCATTGAGTGCCGAAACTAAAGCTCATTTAAGATCTTTAGATCAAGAAACAAAAATAATTATCTTGTTTCCGAAGGATTCAAACCAACCCGAATTGGAGACAATTCATTTACATCTTGGACAACTACTAAGGTCCTATGAAGCAGAAGCAATTAAACATGCAAAGCGTCTTCTTAAAATAGAGTATATAGACGCCTTCAAACAAAGGACGAAGGCTAAAGAAATTTATAATCGTTATAAGATTACAGATGAGAATATAATCTTGGTTACCCAAGAAGATCGGTTTCAAATTATCCGCCAAGCTGATCTGTATGCAGTTGAGGGAAATGCCATCAGCGGTTTTAAAGGAGAGAATGCCATAACTTCTGCCCTAATTAATGTAAACTCAAAATCTATACAGACCATATACTTTTTGGAGGGTCATGGAGAAAAAGATATCTCAAATAATGACCCACAAATCGGGCTCTCCTTATTAAGGACCTTTCTCGAGACAAAAAACTTTCAAGTTAAGACATTGAATTTACTTCAAAAAACATCTGTGCCCAAAGATGCGTCTTTAATTATAATTCCCTCACCGCAAGGCTCTATTGAAGCTTTTGAGGTAGAATTACTTCGTCGATATCTAAGCGAAAAAAATGGTCGGATGCTCGTGTTTCTGGACCCTGGACGCATCCATGGTCTAGATGATTTGTTTCTTGATTGGGGAGTCTTAGCACAAAATAAATTTATCTTTGGTTCAACTCAGTCTCTAGTAGCAAATTCAGAAGATTTTATTATCAATCAATTTTCTAAACACCCAATTAATCAGCTAGTGTTGGATTACAATTTAAATGCAATTTTTGGACCCCCAAGACCTATCATTGCTGATCCTCTATCACTTAATAACAAACGGCTTAGTGTGACTGAGCTTCTAGGGACAAACAAAGATACCTGGGCTAAAACCAGCTACAATATGGCCGAATCTAAAAGATATAACCCCAAAAAAGATGAAGCTGGCCCCATTAGTATTGGCGTAGTGTCTAATTTAAGCCAAACTTCATCATTGGGTATCTCTATACCTACTGGAAGACTTGCCGTTTTCGGTGACTCAACCTTTATAAGCAATAACCACTTTCAAATTTTCGGAAATCAAATTCTTTTTTATAACACAATTAATTGGCTCGTTGATAGAATGCACTTTTTGAATATTCCAATAGCGCCCCTGAAGACGTATCAAGTAACATTAAATCAAAAGAGCATTCAAAGACTTTTATTGTACTATGCTCTATTGCCAATTTTTATAGCCCTATGGGGAAGCTTAATTCTCTACTTAAGAAAACGATGATTCAAAAATTCAAAATCACATTAATTCTATTAGTACTGAATGCATTAGCATTATTAGTTCTCTTCTTCTTATCTAATGCTCAATTTAAATCACTGCATTTTCAAAATAACTTAGCAACAAATATTACAAGCATCACCGATGGAATTAATTCTATGCATATAAGCGGTTCTGTTATTAGTGAGCCTATTTACTTAAATAAAGAAGGTCTCAATTGGTCTATCAAATCTCCTATTCAGTGGCCGGCTAATAATTTCACAGTCAACCAAATTATTCATCAGTTAAATCTCCTTAAGGAAACTTCTCAATTCTCATTTAAGGAGCTAATTCAAACGAATCAAAGTTTAAGCGATTATGGTCTCGATGAACCTTCCCTTGTATTTGAAATCAAGAAAACAGATCAAGAATTAAAAATTATAATAGGTAATACTACAGCTCTAGGAAATAAACTCTATCTGTATTTGCCTCAAAAAGAAATGGTCTATATTGTTTCAAATAATTTATATGATACCCCATTTCCAGAATTAGATAATCTTAAGCAAAAACAGATTATCAATATACCCAGCTTTGAAATCGATGCTCTAAATTATCAAGTCAGAACAAGCGATACATCAAATAGGGGGCTATTGTCAGTACGAATCGAAAAAAGAGAAAATGACAATACTTGGTATTTTAAATCACCCTTAAAAACTCAAGCTGACTCAGGACTTGTTCTAAAAACAATTAAAGAACTAACAAGTGCTAGAGTTAAAAAATTTCTTCCCCCAGAAATTTTAGATTCAGAAATGCTAGGGTTTGATAACCCTTCCATGAAGCTAACCTTGGAGGGGAATAAAAGACGCGCAACACTTATCTTGGGAAACACATTTTTAGATCAAACAAATCATAAAAATTATTACGCAAAACTTGAATCTAATGACAGCGTTTTTACAGTTAATTCAAAATCATTTGATCGATTTATAGAGGCAGATAAGGCACTTAGAGAGAAAAACTTTGTTAACTTTTTGACGAATAAAACAACCACTATTGATATAACTAATACCCAGTTTCAAACAAAGTTGCAACAGCTTGAAAATGGAGCTTGGCAAAGCTTGGTTCTATACCCCGTTAATAAGAATCCTCCGTCAAAAGCAGACCAAGTTACTATCAATGATTTCTTAGATCAACTTAGAAACTTGCGGGCAGTAGACTTTTTTTCCGATAACCCCAAAAATGAAGATCTGCACTCCCTCGGCTTTAATCAGCCAATCATTAGTATTGCATTATTTAATAAGGAAACCCCTATGCTCTCACTAAGCGCAGCTCCGCATCCTCAAGACAGGTCTTTATTACTAATCCATTTAAAAAATGGGTCCACTATTTACAGTGTAGAAAAAGCCTTATTCCTTAAAAAATTTGTTCCAAATCCTTTACATTATAAAGATCGTTTAATTGAAAAATTACCGCTATCTGCTGAGATTATAGGATTAGAAATTGAAGACATTTCTCAAAAATCCAGCCCTTACTTACTCAACTATAGAAAAGATGAATCTCCCGGAAAGATCCCCGAAGAACTACTAGAAGTATTAAAAAAGATTACTGTTAGGCGCTACCTCGAACGCCCTTTTAATCAAGAAGAAAGGGATGATGATGGAAATATTATTTGGCGCTATAGACTAACATTCAAAATACTACTTCCTGGGGATAGAGGAAATAAAACTGAGAACAGGGTTTATTATATAGGCAATCGAATTACGGGAAGTATTCAGTTGGGTGCGGATCCAAAACAAAATCTTGTTTTTGAATTTTCCCCAAAATTCTTACAGGCTTTGTATCCTTATATAAGCGAGTTTAAACTTACGCCTGAAAGCTTAAATGAAGCTCCAGAATACCCCCAAGCAGTTGAGCCATTAAATTTGAAGTCTGGTACGAACAAACTATCAAAGAATCAAGCAGCCAAAGACAAATAAACTGCCAGGATGTTATTCGCCTAAAATTTATAAAATTTAGATGTACTTAAATCTTATAAAAGCCATAATTCGAGTATTACTTAGCTTAGCTTTGTTTGTGCAATGTAGCTTAATTTTTATCACGCTTAAATATAACGGGATTCCGTTCCCGAAACAGCTCTTATTGTCTCAATTGCCAGAAGCAATAAAAGTAGAGGCCCAGCAAGGACTATTTTACTTTCCTTGTCATTTTAACTTAATAAATCCAACTATAAGAACAAAGGGAAGCGATATAGCTCAAATTGATACGCCTCTAATAAGCCTCTCATGGTTGCCAAAAAAACAAGCTCTTGGCCTATGGATCATTCACGGAAATCAAGGAGAAATAGAAACTAAATACTATCCAAATCCATGTAATCTATCTAGATTTAAAATTAAATTTAATTCTAAGAAACTATTAGAAATTTATGCAAGAATTACGGATACCGACAAATCTGTAGCTTTTACTTATGAGAACAATTACAGAGGATTGGGCTATAATAAACAAAATAATATTCTAAAAAGCTTTACGCATTTTAAAGATGATAAATTAGTTGAAACTTTAATCCGCACCCTGTACACTTCGCGAAAGACCGCTCTTAAAATCTCGGTAAAAAATTTACCCAATGGGCTTTTCGATGGAAAAGCTGAGTTAGTCAGTAAAAAAGCATATATTGATTCAAATTATTTTGAGTCAATATATTTAACAGCTAAACTAACTAAATTAAAGAATGAAATTTATTTGAATTCTAATAAATATTACTCTCCGAGACTAAATCTAAAAGTCGGAGAACTGAATGGATCGCTTACGCTATCTTCAAATTTAATTTTAGAGAAGCTAAAATTTTCAGGGGAAAAAATACACTACAAAGATACTATTATTGGTAGTGGATTCGGACTCATTGCGCCTGAGAAAAGTGAGAAAAATTACAACCAAATATTGCGTCTAGAAACTGCTCTTTTTGACGAAGAAAGCCATATTATAGTGGAATCTAATTTCTATCCTAAAGCTCGTTTTAATATATTCACTTTCGACGGATTGGTAGCTCCTGAAAGCATATATAGCCGGCTTCCAGCTTTTAATTATACCTATACGATTAATAAGCCATTTCATATAAAGTGCCTACTTAAATTAGACGAAAATCTAAAGATAAATTCCATAAAAGGTTTTATTGAAGGAGAAAATTTCATAGCAGAACAACAATATTTTAATTATTTCCAATCAAAATTCCATGGTTTCCGAAATGAATTTGAAAGTGAAAGCCATTTAAGAATAGGAAATAGAAATCTATCTATAAAAGGAACATACTACCAACAAACAAAAGACTATCATTTGCTTGTTGATGGTCAGCTTCTGCCAAATAACTGGAATACTTTAATGCCTTCTTGGTGGGAATCTATATTCCAAAAAGTTTCTTATTTAGAAAATAGTCAAATAGAGGGAGACTTCGTTATTCGTGGCCAGTCTGATAAAATGATCCCCGATTTATTTCTAGGTTCTGTTAAAATGGAAAATGTTATTTACCGAGATGTACTTTTTAATTTAGGAGATTTGTTGATAGAAAGCAAAAAGTTCTGCACTAAAATAAATTTAAATAGAGTTGAGACACCGCAAGGCCATGCAAGTGGATTTGTGCAAACAACAATTAAACCAGATGGTTTTAAAAATGTAGAATCTATTCGCCTCGATCTAAATGGCGCTTTAACCATCAAGAATGCTAAATTATTAGCTGGAGAAAAAGCCTCTCAAGCCCTGGAACCATTTCGATCGGAACACGCTCATTCCGTAAGTTTTAAAGGCGTTTTTTTTAATCCTCATTACCAAAAACATATTGGTAAATCATATTATAATTTGTATATTAATGATGACAAACCCTTATACTTTTATGGAATGCCTATCGATGATTTATTCCTGAGAATATATGGAAGACATTCAAAACACTTTATTCGATCTGGATTTTCCAGCTTTGCTGGCGGAGCATTAAATTTCCAAGCAGATATTGATTTAAATAAGAAAAAAGTCCCCAAATTAGCTTTAGACTTAGAATTAATTCAAAGTGATTATGATTTAACCATGTATCATTTATTTGGCACCCATGTAGGCGATGGAAATCCAAAAAACAAACGGGCATTAAAACTTGATGTTAAAATGAATTCTTTTGGCGATCTAGGTAAAATAGATAGTCATCTAGGGTCAGGAAAAATAATCATCGATGGTGATACCTTGAGCCAACTCTACCTTCTCGGGCCTTTTTCAAAAGCTCTAAATGAATTGAATATCTCAATCGGAACCTTTAAGTTGAATCGATTAGAAAGCCATTTTTTAATAAATAAAAAGTGGATTAATGTCCCAATAATAGAAATGAATGGAATTAGATCTTATGTCTATGGAGATGGACGTATATATATACCTGATAGTTCGATAAATTTTTCTATACAAGTTGATCCTTTAAAAAATTCGAATTTATCTTTTTCGAAATTTGGTGCATTAGGGGACTTCCTGAATCCAGTCACAAAGATTTTAAATTTTAAGGTTACTGGCACGCCTGATAAACAGAAATGGCGGTCTCGTTTTGATCCAAGAAATCTGTTCTGACTTCTTAAAAAGATCAAAGCACACTAGTAATCCAATCCTTAAAAACTATCAATTTGGAAAATTATTCTAATTCTTCGATAAAGCCTTGGCTAAAGCAGATTCAATAGAAGGGCAGTCCCATTCAAAACCCACATTCATCAACACTTTAGGAACAACGCCGATATCAGCTAATACTGTTTCCCTGCCCATTTCACCAAAAGCTATATCCACTGCCCAATTTGGCAAAGGCAAAAAACATGGACGTTTTAATGTCTGTGATAAAACCTTGGAAAACTTTTTATTCTTAATTGGTTCAGGTGCGACAGCGTTAACAACTCCCGAATAATCAGAATCAATCGCCCATTTAATTATTTTTAATAAATCCCCTAAATCAATCCAGCTCATCCATTGATTTCCTGACCCAACTACTCCTCCAAGCCCCATTTTAAATGGAGTTAACATCCGTTTTAAAGCACCCCCACTAGGATTGATAACAACCCCTGTCCTTAGAATGACTAACCGATTACCAAATTGACTAGATTCCAATGCCTTAGCCTCTGCTTCCCATTTATGACATACCTCTGATAGAAACCCGTCCGCATTAAATCTAAAAGTTTCGTTAGAATTAATAAATCCAGCCTTAGATCCATAATAATTTATACCTGATGCATTAATTAATGTTGCGGGAGATTTTACTAATTTCATAGATTCTACAAGAAATCGCGTACTTATAATCCGACTATCTAAAATTGATTTTTTCGATTTATTATTCCAGCGTTGCGCAATTGGCTCACCCGAAAGATTGATAACACAATCAATATTATCAAAAGCCGAAAGATTAATTTCTTTAATTGTTGGATCCCAAAAGAATGAATCTTCCTTAACCAAAGATTTTTTCCGAACTAATCTCCTTACATTAATAGCGTTACTTTTTAGTTTAAGGCAGAGCTCTTTACCAATAAAGCCACTAGATCCACTTATAAGTATATTTTTCATCTAAATGCTACAAAGAGTTGAGATATTTATATGCTGTCTTTTCAATAATATTTTTTTCTTCTTTGTTTTTATTATCAAAATTTCTCATTAACATATTCATTCGAGGGTTTTTAGCAAATTTACTTCGATACTTATTCATAAACCTCCAAAAAAGTGAATCCCAAATAATACACCAATTATCTTTTTTATAATTACTCATCTTTAAAATATAATTACTAGAACTTATGTATGGTTTTGTAGCAAATAGGCCGCCGTCGGAAAATTGACTCATTCCATATACGTTAGGAACCATTACCCAATCATAGGCATCTACGTATAATTCCATAAACCATCTATAAACTTCATTTGGATTAATCTCACATAACAACATAAAATTCCCCAATACCATAAGGCGCTCAATATGATGATTGTACCCATAATTTAGAGCCTTTGATATCGAATCATCAACGGGCTTAATTCCTGTTTTTGCACCATAAAAGCATTTAGGCATATTTCTTGAAAAGCCCCAAAAATTTTTCGTTCTCATAACATTACCATTAACCTCATACATGCCCCTAATAAATTCCCTCCACCCAAGTATCTGTCTTATAAAGCCTTCTAGGGAATTCAAAGGTATGCCATTAGATTTGGCAAAATCTAAAGCTTTATTAATTACGTCATCGGGGGTAATTAGTCCGGTATTAAGTATCGGAGAAAGAACACTATGATGAAGGAAGATATTTTCTTTGACTATAGCATCTTCATATGAACCAAATTCAAAAAATCTTTTTTTAAAAAAAGTATCAAGCCATTCATCCGCCTCATCGTGGTTTGATGGGTATATTTGGATTTTAGATATTAATCCTGGGTTTTGGGGAAATTCTTTACTGATCTGATCTACGGCATCCCTATATAGAGGACTTTTAGGATGATTTAATTTGGGTGGTACTTTTTTAGAGGGATACTTTAATCTATTTTCTTTATCAAAGCTCCATTTGCCTCCTAATGGCTTGTTCCCATCAATTAATATTCCGTAATCTAATCTTTGTTGTTTGTAAAAAATATTATGCCTATAAACCTTCTTTTTTGAAAAAAACTTATGTTGCTTAATATTACTTATTAGAAAACTTTGGTTATCAAATTTCTTCGAAGATAATAAATTTGCACTAGTGTATTTTAAAATTTTTTCTGCTAAATAATCATCAACTGGGTCAATATAAAATAGCTTAGATATTCCAATTGCCTTCAAGTTTTGAAATAAAATTTTTAAATTTGCTTTCTTTTTATCCTGCTTTATGTGCTCGAAATGAATTCCTTGTTTTTTTAAATGAAGACAATACTCAAGTATAGAAAGACGACTAAAAACTAATTTATTAAGATTAAAATTATATTGCTTAAAAAATAGATACTCTTCTACGATAAAAATCTTCGAAGAAACTATTTCTTTTGGTAAATTTAAAAACAGCTGGTTAGGGAATAAAATACTAACTGATTTTTCTTCCATCACTTAATGCTAGGATTTGATTGAATTTAAAGCAGCGAGAGCACGTTCTCTGCCAAAAGAATGATCAACTATAGGGTAAGGATACGTCTCTCCGAGTACAACATCTTTGGTTTTAAGTAATTCGCTACTAGCTTCCCAAGGCTTATGGATGAACTCTTTAGGTAATTTAGCTAACTCAGGAACCCAACGAGCGACATATATTCCCTCTGTGTCGAATTTCATCCCTTGTATCATAGGATTAAATATTCTAAAATAAGGAGCAGCATCTGCACCACAGCCTCCACTCCACTGCCAACCCAAACTATTACTCGCCAAATCTGCATCAACTAATGTATCCCAAAACCATTCTGCCCCAACTTTCCAACTATGCAGCAAATGTTTAACTAAAAGAGAAGCAACTATCATGCGGACACGATTGTGCATCCACCCGGTTGCATACAATTGCCGCATACCTGCATCAACAATCGGATAACCAGTCTTACCTCTTTGCCAAGCTTGCAGAATAGATGGATTGTCTTGCCAGGGAAAATCTTTATATTTTTCTTGGAGCGGATCATTTTGAGTATGAGGGAAATGGTATAGCACATAATAAGCAAATTCACGCCAATAAATTTCCTTAAGATAAATAGCTGGCCCCTTTTTTAGCAAATCACATCTAGTTGTTAAAGCTTTAGCAATTTGCACAGGGCTTATTTGACCCCACCGCAAGTACGGAGAAATTGACGAAGTGCCATCTAAATCTGGACGATCCCTATCTCGACTATAAGCGCCCACAGCATTCTCTATAAATTCGCCAATTATCGTATGCGCTTTAGATTCACTTACCTCCCAAAATTCATGAAAGCTATCTTGCCATTTAATACCAGGTGTAACCAAATCAAAAACATCAATCGATTCAGATTTAACTGAATTTAGAAAAGGGGGAAATTGTATTTCTTTCTTTTTTAAATCCACAGGCTCAGGAATTGCTCGGTCTTTGATAGATTTCCAAAAAGGAGTATAAACTTTAAATGGTTTACCTTCTTTATTTTTTGTTGTCCATGGTTCAACAAGTAAAGAACCCTGGAAACTCTTTACCTCAATTCCCATATCATTTAACATTGTCTCTCTTCCAACAGCTTTTACTGCCTCAAGGACAGTTTTCATTTCCATATCACTTAAGGCATCCCAAAACATTTCAACCTTTCTCATCCCAAGAATATCTTTAGATCTTGACAATTTAAGATAATTTTCTAATCTAGGCTCCTGCTCAATCGCAATATCAAGATTCCATTTTTTTACCCTGATTTGACCCCCAAAAATTTTACGTTTAACTCTCTGAGCAAAACTTGACAACTTACTGAAATTATCCTTGATAATTGAAAACTGATCGAGTTCATTATCTTTCAAACTCGGAGTAAGAGAGGGCTTAATACTTATGTTATGTCTCAAAATGGCGCTTTTTTTTCGTTCATTTAAGTTCATTTCAAATCCAAAATTGCCTTTCAGATTTTTATTTTTTATTCTAGGAGAAATTGAGCTATCATTCAACATCAAGCTACCTGCTCCCCTGAATGCAGGATGACTCATGAAGCAAGAACCGAGAA
>CAJWMY010000031.1 GCA_913044165.1 uncultured Puniceicoccaceae bacterium | reverse complement strand
ATTCTATATTATTATATGTCTAATTTAAATATTTAATTAATATATGAATTGTCCTGAAGGGTTTTTTTGTTTTCAAACCCGATAGATATGTTTCTATTGTAATTATAATTATGTCAGAACTATGGGATATCGTTAAGCTGCTTTCCGATTCTACTCGATCTCGGATTTTACTCATACTTAATAATGAGGAATTATCTGTTGCGGAGTTGCAAGATGTAATGAATATGGGGCAATCTAGAATTTCTTCTCATTTAAGTCTATTAAGGCAGGCAGAACTGGTTGTTGATAGAAAAGAAGGAAAAAAAACTTATTACTCAATGAATGTAGATTGCTCACTTGAAAAGAATAAATTAATTCATTCAATATTTAGTGCGCTTAAAACTGAATCCAATGTCTCAGAGGATGAGGTAAATCTTAAGCGAATACTTGAAAAGAGAAAACAAGCAGCAGAAGAATATTTTAATTCTTTAGCCGGTCGTTTAGGAAAGCATTATTGCCCAGGAAGAAGTTGGGAAGCAATCAGCAGTTTTTTACTATATTTAACGCCTAAATTGAAAATTGCTGATTTGGGTTCCGGCGAGGGTTTAATTTCTCAATTACTAGCAAGAAATGCAGAAAAAGTAACATGCGTAGATAATGCTCCTAAAATGATTGAATTTGGCAGAACCCTTTCTGCTAAAAATGATTTATCAAATCTCGAGTTTATATTAGGTGATATGGAATCTGTTCCTCTGGAGGACTGTAGTGTAGATATCGCATTGCTAAGTCAAGCTCTTCACCACGCATCACATCCCCAAAAAGCAGTTGATGAGGCATATCGAATATTAGACCATTCGGGTAGGGTTATTATTATAGATTTATTAGAGCATGATTTTGAAAAGGCTCGTGTTTTATATTCTGATATCTGGCTAGGGTTTTCTAAAAATAAATTATATCAACTCTTGAAAAGTTCTGGATTCAAAAAAATTGAAATAAATGTTGTTTCAAGAGAAGTGGAAGAACCTAATTTTCAGACAGTTTTAGCTTCAGCTTGCAAATTTTAAGATTATAGATGGAAGTAAATAAGGTTAATGATTATTTTAATTCATTGAAAGTAGTAAATCACTATGAATCAGCCGCAAGGCGTATTGGATTATGGGATTCTGAGGAAAAAATATTTAAGAAAATTTTCAAATCAGAAGACTCTATTTTAGAACTTGGCTGTGGCGCCGGACGTATAAGCATTGGGCTTTATGAAATTGGTTACAAAAACATACTAGCTACAGACTATGCTAATAATATGGTACTCAAAGCCCGAATTTTAAGTAAGTTGCTTGGTTATTCAATTCCTTACCGGGTTTGCGATGCTCGGGATTTAGAATTTGAAGATGATATTTTTGAGGGGGTAATTTTTGGTTTTAATGGTTTAATGCAAATTCCTAAAAATAAATTTAGAACCGAGGCTATATACGAAATTTACAGGGTTTTGAAAAAGGGGGGATTCTTTGTTTTTACCTCGCATTTGCGTTCTTTTTCCAAAAATAAGTCTTTTTGGGAAAAAGAAGCTGAATTATGGTCAGAAAATAAGCAAAATCCACTTTTAGATGAGTTTGGAGATCGTTATGAAATTAATGAAATGGGTAAAATGTTTATTCACGTTCCAGATGAAGACCAACTAGAGATGACATTAAAAGAAGTAGGGTTTACTGTGGAAATAAAAGTCCTACGATCATTATTGTCTAAAGAAAGTGCAATAGTAAGAGAATTTTCAGATGATTGTGTTTTCTGGATTTTACGTAAGTAATTTAAACTATCTAGGGTCTTCCTTTAAGATATTTAATAATCGAGGGAAGGGCTTCTTTCATATCAGAAAAGCATTTTACGTATTCAGAGTAGGCTAGTCCATATGGGTCAATTATATCACTTTGTGAATCTTTATGTAATTCTAAGAACGTAAATATTTCTTTAGTTTTAACGAAAAAGTTAGCTTTAATTTGCTGTATGTGATTCATGGTCATTCCTAGAATTATATCTGCTTGATCTACTAAATTTTGAGTTACAATAATTGAAGAGTGTGATTCTAAAGATAACTGATTTGCATTGGCCACTTGTTGTGCATAGATTGATGCTGGGCTGTTCTTAGGGGCAAATAGGCCAGCAGACCTAAAAAGATATTTTCTTAAATCTTCATCGCTAGCTTTGGCATTATTTAAAAGGCATTCAGCCATTGGGCTCCTGCATGTATTGCCTGTGCAAATTATCAGGACCATTGTTTTTGAATTATTCATTGAAATAAGAAATTCTATTTTTCTAGACGTTTAATTTCTTTCTGAGCGATGTCTTCTCTGTAATATTTACTTTTGTATTGTATTTGATTGCAAACGGAATAAATTTTCCTTGCTGCTTTAGATATATCGGAATCTCGAGAAATTATGTTTAGAACACGTCCGCCATTGCTAATAATCGTATTATTTGAATCAAGCTTTGTGCCAGCATGAATAATAGATGTTTTATCAGGCAATGTCTTAGGTAAATAGATGGGCTCTCCTTTTGGATAAGCCATTGGATATCCTTGACTTGCAATTACCACAGTCATGCACTTTTCATCAGAAATTTTAATTGAAACAGGGAGTCTTTGGTTTAAAGCTGAAGCGTATAGTAAAGCAATAAAATCATCTTCTATCAAAGGCAGCAATACTTGTGTTTCAGGGTCTCCAAATCGAACGTTGTACTCGAGTATTTTGGGCCCTGATTTTGTGAGCATCAATCCAGCATATAATGTTCCATTATAATTAATTCCGTCTTTTTCTAATCCTTCAATAGTTGGTATTATTATGCTTAACTCTATTTCTTTTTGCAATGAATCATTAATAATAATAGTTGGAGCATAGGCGCCCATTCCTCCTGTATTTGGTCCTTTATCATTTTTTCCAACTCGCTTGTGGTCTTGGCTTGGAGAGAGACATAGATAGCTCCCATCAGATACAATAACATGAATTGAAACCTCTTCGCCTTCTAAGTATTCCTCAATGACGATGTTTGATCCGCTATCTCCAAAAGTTTCATCGATGAGCATAGAGTGTACAGCCGATTTAGCATCTTCTTTATTTTCTGCGATTATAACACCTTTACCTGCTGCTAATCCACTAGCCTTTATAACGATTGGTGCAGTGTTATGGTCTATATATTCTAAAGCGGGTTCTAGACTATTAAAGCTTTGATATTTTGCAGTTGGTATCTTATGCCTTTCGAAAAAGTCTTTACAGAAAGTTTTGCTCGATTCCAATTGAGCTCCATCTTTTTTAGGACCGTAAGCTGGTATATTAACAGAGCTTAGTGCATCTATAATCCCTAAGCAAAGAGGGATTTCAGGTCCTACTATTACGAAATCAACTTTTTCGTCTTTAGCCAATTTTACTAATTCCTCAACTGAATCAGCAGGAATGGGAAAGCATTCTATAATTTCTTCCATTCCTCCATTACCAGGTGCTGCAATGACATTTTTACATAGGGGACTTTCCAAGCATTTATTAACTATGGCGTGCTCCCTGCCGCCTGATCCGATAACTAAAATGTTTAACCTTTTTTTATCCATAAGAATTATAAAATTTTAATAAAATAGCATCAATTGAATTATTCATCTTGTAAATATTTTTTGTTTTTAAAGATTAGTTTTATGAGAGTATATTTTCTTGGAATTGGCGGGACAGCAATGGGTAATGCTGCTATTTTATTAAAAAAAATAGGCCACTCTGTAAGCGGATCAGATAGCAAGATATATCCGCCGATGTCTAAGGCTTTAGATGATTCGGATATAAAATGTTATTTAGGCTATGATTCCAGTAGGCTAGAATCTTTATTTCCTGATATTGTAGTAGTAGGAAATTCAATTAGTCGTGGTAATTCTGAAATAGAATGGTTGCTTAATGAAAATAAGATTCTTTTTATTTCATTACCGCAATTAATAAGGCAGTATTTTCTTTCCAAGAAGGAATGCATTGTAATAACTGGGACTCATGGGAAAACTACAACGGCAAGTATTGCTGCGCATCTTCTTATTCAGAATGAATGCTCACCTAGTTGGTTTATTGGTGGCGTTCCTATGGGTTTGGAATCAGGTGCTCATATTGGGGAAGGCAAGGATTTTATTATAGAAGGAGATGAATATGATACCTCATTTTTTGATAAACGCTCAAAATTCATACACTACACTCCAAATATAGTATCTATTAATAATTTAGAAATGGATCACAGCGATATATTTAGGGATCTTGAGGACATCAAAAGAAGTTTTTCCCATCTTATTCGGATTATTCCGGAACGAGGATTTTTAATTACCAATGGCGATGACTCAAATATTGAAGAGCTCACAAAAAATATCTGGTGCAGTCTATTAAAGGTCGGGCTTAACTCTAATAATGATTTAGTGATAGTTGACTTTAATGAGAATTCAGACGGAAGTACATTCAAATTATTCTTTAAAGGAACATTATGGGCTGAAATAAGTTGGTCGCTCCCGGGTATATATAATGCTCGAAACGCTGCAGTAGCTGCATTGTCGGCAGGAATATCTTTTAATAAATTAAATCCTGATACATTAGATTTATCGTCTCTTAGTCAATTTAAGGGAGTAAGGCGCAGACAAGAAAAACTTTATGAATCAAAAGATTATATAGTAATTGAAGATTTCGCTCATCATCCAACTGCTATCAAAGAGATTGTAGAATCAAAACGTAATGTTTATCCAAAACATCATATTATTGTTTGCTTTGAACCTAGAAGTAACACTTCTCGATCGAACTTATTTCAAGAAGCATTTATCGATGTATTAGCTCTATCTGATGCTATATTGATTGGTTTATTCAATCTAGATAGAAATGAAATAGGATTGGGCGATGAAAAATTAAACAGAAAATATATTGTAAAAAAATTAAGATTACTGGGTAAAGAGGCAGATTGTTTTGAATGCAATCAACATTTGTTAGAACATTTGATCCTAAGCCTTGAAAGCAAGGTTTCAAATCGATTGCCTAAACTAATTTTATTTTTTAGTAACGGCTCGTTTGACGGAATTATGAGTAAATTCGTTAATCATTTAGCTGGTATTAAGAAGTAGATTAATGCAACCAATTTATTCCAATGCACTATTAGCATATTAGTTGAGCTTTTTCAAAAGTTCATCTTTAGAAGCTAGTCCAACGACTGTATCGATTTCTGTCCCATCTCTGAAAATTTTTATTGTTGGTATAGCACGCACTTCATATTTTGTAGCTAATTCACTGTTATTATCTACATTAACCTTTCCGATCTTTACTGAGTTAGATAAATCGCAAGCAATTTCTTCTAAAATAGGAGTTATAGCTTTGCAAGGGCCACACCAAGGTGCCCAAAAGTCAACTAATATGGTGGTGTCTTTTGAAGTGATGAAGCTTTCAAAGTTCTCTTGGTCTAGTTCAGTGATTTTTTCTGACATAATGATTTGTTTTGTATATTTGTATGTGAATTAAGATTTTCCATATATTGTATTGAGGAATATATATCTTCAAGCTCGTTTGATAATTTTGTCCTAATTTATTGAATCTTGGATGATATCATTGAGTTCATCTTTTTCTACAGTGTCTAGGGTCTTACCCTTCTTGTCTAATTTTTCAAATGTTTTGATTGCTGTTTCAGTTAAAGAACTATGAGTTTCCTCAGAGCCTCCAACAATAGAAAATCGATCAGATTGGGTAATTCTTTTATGCCCGTCTGAATTATCTAATCCTAATCCCACTAGTTTTGATTTTTTTCTATTATTGTCCTTCATGGAAATTATTGATTATATTTTTGGCAGAGTATATCACTAAATTCAATATTTTGTTCGAGCTTAATTTCTTCTAGACGAGTCAATTCTAAGATCGCCAAGAAAGTAGCCACAATGATGTTTAAAGTTGTTTTATTTTCAAATAAATTAGAGAAATAAAATGATGGTGTACTTTTCATGTAGTCTATAATATAGTTCATCCTATCAGATACAGTAACACTTTCTTCATTAATTTGTCCTTCCTCTATTCGACTTGAAAGCCTTTTAAGAACAGCATTGAATGAATTCCATAATTCAACTCGATCGATGGGCTTAATTTCGGTGGTTGAATCCTTTATTGATTTATTCGTAAAATCTCGAGCGTAGAAATCATTAGCTTTAGCTATAAGTTGCTCTATTTCTTGGGCAATTGTTTTGAATCTTTTGTATTCTACTAATTTTTCAACAAGTTCCCATCTTGGATCAAGGCTATCATCTATTATTTCTTCTTTGTCTCGATCTTTTTTTGGTAGTAGGTAACGACTTTTTATATACATTAAAGTTGATGCCATAACGAAAAACTCACCGGCAATTTCTAAATTAAGATGTTCCATTTTTTTTATGCTATTAATGTATTGATTCGTGACCGAGACAATTGGAATATCGTATATGTCTAATTCATCTTTTTTAATAAGGTATAAAAGAAGGTCTAATGGGCCCTCGAAACTATTTAGCGTTATCAAATGTTCGTGGTCTGGTATTAGTGCATCTTTCATTGTTTAACTAGAAAGTAAGAAGCTCTAATCCAATATCTAGGCTTAAGTTTTTATCTCTACGTTGGTCATCTCTGTAATTAATTGAATAAGAGGTTCGCCAATTACTTTTTGAAAGTAAATCAATGCCCATTTTAAAACGAGTTATTTGATTTTCTCTTAAATCTGCCCAGATGATGGATGAAAAAGTTATTTTTTCTGAAAGCTTAGCAAGATAATCTAAACTTACTTGGTTAGTGAATCCTCTTTTAAAGTACGAGCTAAGACCAATTTCCCAAAATTCTCCACTTTTTATTGCTATCCTAGAACTATATTCAAGGATGTTTAATGATTTAGTTTTTAAACGGGATGCTAAATCAAGTTTAAGCCATGGTGCCGGGTATAGTTTATATTCTAACCAAAGTGCACTTTTATCAGAAATAGTATCATTTTGATTTCTATTTTTGTAATCTCGGTAAAAATCAGCAGTTAAATGAAATTCCATTAAATTTCTTGATCCATAGGAATTACTTCTAGTTTGAAAAAAGTTTTGCAAACTTAATCTAGTGAGCGTTCTTTCATTGATTTGGTCGGAATTTCTATAGTCTGCAAGGGATTTTGCAGGTATTGATAGATCTAGTGCAGAAGGTAGTTGAGTTTGTGCTAAAAGGTTGAAATTTTTGCTATCATAGGCCTTCAGCTTACTATAAGAAATACTTGGTCTAAAGAGATGCCTTAATCCATTGACTTCCCATAATTTATTTTCTGTAGAATAAATGGCCTCATGCTCACTAGAAAAGTTAATTCCGTAGAGAATGAGGCTATGGGTTTGGTTAAATGGTGCAATAAGTGGATCGTTTGAATCATTATCTAGAGAAGGTTTGATGCTTCTTATCTCGACTTTTGGGTTAATTTTTAGCCAATTATTAAAATAATATCGGGTGCCCAATTGGTAATTAATGTCTAAAAGAGAATATTCTAATTTATTATAGTGGTTAAATAGTTGCGAGGTAGGGCTGATGCCACTTTCCTTAATTTCAGTATAGCGAATATTAGCGCCATGGTAAAATGGAGTTTTGTATATAAAATCCGGTTGAAGATTTAAATTTAATTCTGGAAGACGTTCCCTTGTTATAGAAAAATCATCACTATTAAAATGAGCAAATGAACTAATGGAGATTTTATCTAAAAAGTAGTTGGACTCAAAAAAATTAAGTGGAAACTGATTATTTGAATATAGGGATTCTTTGAAATCTCGAAGTATTTCTGAGTCAGATAGATTATGAGTTTGAGCCGTGATAAATAGTTTATCTTTAAAAACTTGCTTATGTTGGGCTAGGAAAAATTTTCGATTTTCACTTATATTTTGGTTTAATATGTCAGTTCCAATTGAACCTTGATCGCTTATAAATCCAGTACTTAAAGATCCTTTAAAATACCCTTTTTTGTCTTCCTTGAAATATTGTGCTATAGGGCCAATAAGGATTCCTCTGTCTGCGTAATAGTCAAAGTTTAAACCAAAACGGAACCAATTTGTGATGGGTATTAGAGAAATTGATTGGAAGTAAGGGCCATATTCACTAGCATAACCGATGTTAGATAGACCGAACAAAGGATTACGATCTAAGTCATATTTTATTCTAGGTAGATAAAAGATAGAAAAATTCCCTACCCTTATTTTAGTATTTTCAAAGATGATTTGTTTTCGATCCTTTTTATTAACTAATGTAATTGATTTTGCTTTTAAATTAGGGGTAAAAATACTTGGTTCTCCGTAGTAAAATATTCCTTGATTTAGCTTAATTTCTTCTAGTGATCCACCACCGCTTCTTGCATTTATAAAGTATGGCCAATAACCATATTTTATATTGTCTATAGTGAAGGCATTGGTATCGGTACTAAGTGCAAATGAATCAGCTAGAAGTCTGTGATTTTGTGTAGTAAAGTTTATGTTGCCGCGTGCGTTTAAGAGGTCATAATTTTCATAATAGACAATTTCGTCTGCACGGAGTTTAACTGGTCCATAGTTGAAAGTAGCGTCTCCGCTAGCGGTAATCTTTTGTTTTATTTCATCAAATTGTATTGGATTAATCGCTGTTAATTCAGGTAAATCTCCTATAAGATAAATTACTGAAAAGAAATTAATGCTAATATATGCCAATGATTTTAAACAAGTCACAAATTAATTTATGCCTTAGCAATTTATTACGACAAGAAATTTATTTAAAAGATGGATAGTTATTTAATTTATATGAGTGACTTCTGTATATTAAAATACCATTAATTAGAGTCATGCTGATAAAGAATAGTGATTATAAAGCATTACTTGGGGGATATTGCTCAGATCCCCATTCCCTGCTTGGAATGCATAGATTGAAGCCTTCTAGGAAGAGTGTATCCTTAAATAATGAAGTAAAAGAATGGGTTATAGTACGCGCTTTTTTGCCAAATGCTATCTCTTGTACAGTTATTAAGGGAGGTAAGGGCAAACAAATGAAAGAGTTTCCTTTAGTGCCCTTGCATGACGGCCCAATATTTGAATCTATTTTAGATGGAGAGAATGACTTTTTCCCTTATCAGCTTAAAATAGAGTTTAGTGGAGGATCGGTTTGCCAGATTTATGACCCCTATGCTTTTTCTCCGACAATTTCAGATAATTCAGTTCATTTATTTAATGAAGGGAAAGAGCGTTTTATGCACAATAATTTAGGGGCACATATTAAATTAATAAATGGTATTCGTGGTGTTTCTTTTGCTGTGTGGGCACCATCTGCAATGCGAGTTTCAGTTGTAGGTAACTTTAATCTTTGGGATGGAAAACGCCATATGATGAGATCTATTGGGTGTTCTGGCATCTGGGAGATCTTTATTCCGGATTTAGTTGAAGGAGAAATTTATAAATTTGAAATATTAGGACCGGATTCAAAATCGTTTTTTAAAACAGACCCATATGGTCAGTATTTTGAGTCACCGCCACATAATGCATCAATTGTATACCGATCAGATAAATACCAGTGGAAAGATTCTAAATGGCTAGAATTAAGAACTGAGATAGATTGGAAAAAATCACCTATCTCAATTTATGAAATGCACTTAGGTTCTTGGAAACGTTCTGTAAGGGGGGATAAGGGCGTTTTATCTTATAGGCAGTTGGCAATAGATCTAGTGGAATATTTAAATGATATGCATTATACGCATGTTGAGTTTATGCCTCTTGCTGAACATCCATTTGATGGATCTTGGGGCTATCAAGTAACTGGTTTTTTTGCCCCAACTCAGAGATTTGGTAGCCCCGATGACTTTAAATATTTGATTGATCAATTGCATCAAAATGGAATTGGAGTAATATTAGATTGGGTTCCTGCGCACTTCCCTGATGATCAATTTGCTTTAGCGCGATTTGATGGAACTGCTTTATATGAACACGAAGATCCGAAAAAAGGAAAGCATCCAGATTGGGGAACTTTAATTTTTAATTATAGTCGTAATGAGGTTAAATCTTTTTTATTGTCCAATGCCTTATTTTGGTTTGAGCATTATCATATAGATGGACTTCGTGTCGATGCTGTTGCTTCAATGCTTTATTTAGATTATTCTCGAAAAGAAGGAGAATGGACTCCTAATAAATTTGGCGGGAGGGAAAATATTGATGCAATTGCATTTTTAAAAGACCTGAATAGGCAAGTACATGAATTTTATCCAGATGCCTTGATGATAGCTGAGGAATCAACTTCATTTGAAGGAGTTACATCTCCATTAGATCTCAATGGATTAGGATTCGATTTTAAATGGAATATGGGCTGGATGCATGACACCCTTCATTACATAAAAAAAGACCCCATATTTAGAAAACATGAGCATAAGTATCTAACTTTTGGGATGCTTTATCAATATAGAGAATCTTTTATTCAAGTATTTTCTCACGATGAGGTTGTTCACGGAAAATCATCAATGCTTATGAAAATGCCTGGCAGTACGGTATCAGAAAAGGCTCACGAACTTAGGGCTTTGTATGCTTTTATGTGGTTTTGGCCGGGCAAAAAGACTTTATTTATGGGCAGTGATTTTGGACAATCTAAAGAGTGGGATCATAATCAAAGTTTAGATTGGCATTTATTAGAGTATAAAGATCATTCAGGAATTCAGAGTTTAATACGTGATTTAAATTTTTACTATAAAGGAATCCCGGGTATAGCTTATGGAGATGTTGATGATAGATACTTTGACTGGATTGCATGTTCCGATGCGGATAGTGGGGTCCTTGTTTTTATTAGGTGGGGTGAGAATAAGCAAGAATGCTGTGTTGTTGTTGCCCACTTTACGCCTATATTGAGAGAAAACTATCGTGTCGGCGTTCCTTTTCTAGGATATTATAAGGAAGTATTAAATACCGATTCAAAAATTTACGGTGGATCAGGCTTCGGAAATAACGGAGGGATAGCTTCAGAGGAAATTAAATGGAACGATAGGGCTTATTCTTTATTAATCAATCTACCGCCAACGTCGGTAAGTGTATTGAGGCATCAATTAAATTAAACTATACCCCAATAAGCATTCGGTCAGGATTCTCTACAGACTGCTTTATCTTATTCAAAAATGTAACGGCTTCTTTTCCGTCAATTAGCCGGTGATCGTAACTAAGTGCTAAATACATCATTGGTCGTATGACTATTTCTTGTTCTATTACCACCGCTCTATCTTCTATTTTATGCAGACCAAGTATAGCTGGTTGAGGGAAATTAATAATAGGTGTACTGAGCATGGAACCGTAAATGCCGCCATTTGAAATTGTAATAACTCCACCTTGTAGGTCGGACAACTGAATTTTTCCTTGCTTGGCATCATTCGCATAGTCTGCTATTGTTGTTTCAATCTCAGAAAAACTTTTTTCATCACAGTTTCTTACCACAGGGACCATTAACCCTTTATCCGTTCCAACTGCTATTCCTATATCAAAATAATTTTGTTGCACGATATACTCGCCTTCAATCCGTGCATTTACAGCGGTTACAGATTTCAATGCAGATACTACCGCCTTTGTGAAGAAAGACATAAATCCTAATTTAATACCATATTTTTCAACAAAGGAATTTTGGTGATTTTTTCTCATTTGCATGACATTAGTCATGTCAACTTCATTAAAGGTTGTTAAAAGTGCTGCTTGTTGTGTTGCGTTAACAAGATGTTCAGCTATCTTTTTCCGCAATGGACTCATTTTTACCCGAATTTCATTTGCGCTCTTTGTACTTTCCTTTTTCTCTTGTTTTAGCTTATTAGTTTCTTCAGGGATCTTAGGATCTTCTATTGCCACTGCATCTATTTTCGAAGAAAGATCAGACTTAAGAATCCTTCCGCTTGGGCCACTTCCTTTGATAGTATCTAAATTAATGCCTTTATCTTCAGCCATTTTCTTAGCTAGAGGGGATACTTTTATTGAAGCGATTTCTTTAGTTTCTGTGTCTACAGTTTTATTTTTTTCAGTATCTAAGTATTTTTCTTTCTGATTTTTTGCCGCGGATTTAATTTCTTGAATTGGAGCAATATCATCTGGGGCACCAGTCTTTTCGTCTGATATTTTATTTCTCGGTGCGTCTTGTTCTTCAATTATAGCTACAATGGAACCAATATCGACTTCCTCATCTTGCTTAACCTTTAACTTAATAATGCCAGAAACCTCTGCGGTGGCTTCTGAAGTAATCTTATCAGTTTCTAGCTCGTATATTGGCTGATCTTTAGAGACGAAATCTCCATCTTCAACTAGCCAAGAAGATAGTATACCGCTACTTATGGACTCTCCCATAGTAGGTACTTTTACATTAGTTGCCATATATTAAATAGTTATTTATAGTAAGCATTTAGTGTGATTGGCAAATAAGAACTATATCTAAAGGTATAATATTTTAATCAAGAGCTTTTTCAATAAGCTTAGTTTGTTCATATTTATGAATAGCAAGGGAACCAACTGCTGGACTAGCAGATGTTTTTCTCCCTACATAATTAGGCATTTTATTTACGATTTCAAATAAGCGCTGTGAAATAAAAGTCCAAGCGCCCATATTTTTAGGTTCTTCTTGGCACCAAATGAGATTGGCTTCTTTTGGGTAGCTTTCGAGGATCTTTTTAACTTCATTTTTATCTAAAGGATAGAACTGTTCAATTCTTATAATTGCTATATGGGAATAGCCTCTAGTATTCAAGTGAGCAGTTAAATCGTAGTAAATTTTACCAGAACAAAGAATAACTTTTTTGACGCGATTCTTGTTAACGTTAGCATCATCTATAATATTTTGGAAATATCCCTCTGTAAATTCTTTAACCTTAGATATGCATGCTTTGTGCCTTAATAAACTCTTAGGAGTCATTATAATTAACGGCTTCTTGAATTCACGCTTCATTTGCCTCCTTAGTGCGTGGAATAATTGCGCAGGAGTTGTTAGATTGCAGACCTGAATGTTGTTGTCTGCGCAAGCTTGAAGAAAGCGCTCAAGTCTTGCCGAAGAGTGTTCAGGTC
>CAJWMY010000030.1 GCA_913044165.1 uncultured Puniceicoccaceae bacterium | reverse complement strand
TAACGATTCAGATTCTGATGATGATGGTCTTTCAGATGGTATTGAAATCAATACTTACTTAAGTAATGCTCTAGCGGCTGATACTAGTGGTGATGGATTTAGTGATGGTGAATTAGCAGGCGCAGGATTTAGCCCTCTAGTAGATTATAGTAATTTGGTAATTATGAGTAGGCAAGGTATGGTAGATCTTCGTCTTGATTCCACAATAACAGAAGTCTCCAATAATCAAGCTACGGTACAAATTCAGATGGAAGAAAGCTCGGATCTTAATTCATGGACTGAGATTGGCGAACCAGCCACTATGGTTATCCCAGCAGATGCAGGTACCAAGTTCTTCCGCTTCAAGATGGCTGAATAATTAGCTATTGATTAGAAGGAATAATTTTTTACTCTCTTTCTCTAAATAAGTTAATCTCCTAATATGAATAAAATAACTCCAAAAAGGTTTTGGCTAAAATCACTATTATGTGGGCCTAATGGGAAACCTTACGCTGAAATAAATGAGAATAATTTGATGTTATTTTATGGTCCATTATTTGCAAAATGGTCAAAAAAAACAATTCCTTGGTCTAGTATAAAAGAATTTACAATAGAAATTATAGAGGGCAAAAATGGAATTTTTGTATATAAGAAATTAGGCATTTCTTTAAATTCTAAAGATTTAGGTCTGGATTGGGAATATGATGATATGCCGTGCGCAAAAGGAACTTCAAAAGAAGAATGGAAAGATTTTTTAAATGATTGTCTTGAAGCATATAATTAACTGGAATTTAGCCAATCCCGGTACTTATGCAGCTTCTACTAATGAAAGATTTTTCAGAGTAAGAGCAGTAGAGGATACGGAATAATTGACAATTTATATGTCACAAAACTATCACATTTTATAATATTGGATAAATATATAAATTAAACCCCTAATTGTCATCATTATTGCCCCTTTTCTTCTAATGCGGATATTCTTTTTTCTAGTTCCTCTATCCTTGGGTCTGTTATTGTTAAAATGTAAAATAGCGTCAAAGAACCAATAAATGGAATTAACGATAGTATGTAAAATGGCATTCTTTTATCATAGCTTATATTCTTGCTCAAACAGGCTCTTTGAACCCAGTAGAAATTAATGACGGCAAGAATGATAATTGGCATATACTGAGTCATATACTATTTGTTCTTTCTAGCAAAAATAAATGATTTCACGCAGTGATAGATAAATAATCCTCCAGTAACTAGCATCATAATTTGTGATATATCTGCCCAAAACTTATCCTCAAACAAGTTGCCGATGTTAGACATTACTCTTAAGCCTCCTATGAAGATTATGAAACCTAAAGAGACAACTATATGCATAAATAACATTTTCTTTTCGCTAAATTTTGCAGCTAAATACGAGAAAATAAATACAAGAAGTCCTAGAAATGAAGGTATGAGAGATGTAAAAGAATTACTTCCGCTTATGAAAGTAATAATTATTCCCCATAGGATTAAAAATAATCCATATGCAATTGCTATTTTTTCTAATTTTTTCCCAAATAGTGTATATTCAATTTTTTCCATATAATTATAAAGTAATGGTATTTTATTTTTATTACAATTTTTTTTATGTTTATATTAGCTGAATATTTGAATATTTACAAATTTTGATTATTCTAACCATGTGATAAAATTAGTTATATTTATTTTTCTAGTACTTTCCTTTATTTTTGTTTTCCTCATGCAATATCAGTTAGCAATATTTTTCGCTGTTATAACTAATGTATTTATTAATCTCACAAAAAATTTATCAATTTTACGTTAACTTCTATTTATTATATGAAAAAAATATTTATTGTTTATGGTCATAATAATGTAAACGATTGCTTTAATTCAGAGATAAGGGATACTTTCATTGACGAGTCTTTAAAGAAAGGTAATGAAATTGATCTCGTCAATTTATTTGAAGAGAAAGAAAAGCTTCCTTTTTATAACTCCAATGTTAACCCACCTCCTAGCATAGTTTTAGATTATCGTAGACGATTAGAGAACTCGGATGTGATGTTTTTAATAGGACCATGTCACAATCTAAGATTCAGCTCCATGCTTGAGAATTGGATAGATTGGGTACTTCATCCAAAGTGGTTCTTCAGTTATAAGTTTATGTTGCCTGGTAATAAATATTTTAAAAATTATGGTTATCCTGTTCCAGGTGCAATGAAAGGAAAACTTGGCTTAGTCTCAATTTCTTATGGGGGACCATTGATTGCATATTCTAAGTTTTCTCTTTTTGATAATATCCCATTTAGGAGATTAAAAAAAGCCATATTTATGCTAGGAGGAATGAAAGCTAAATACATAAGATTTTACTCTGTACTTCCAAATATGGAGAAAAAAGTCTTTAATAAGCATATGAAGCGAGTTCGTAGACTAGCTAGAAGTATCTGATTAATTTATATTAATGCTTTTAAATCCCAATCTCCCATTTTTATCTGATAGTTTATCTGCGAGACATACCCAAGTAAATAGGAAAGAATGCGGTAATCTATTTTACATATCTTGTTTAGAGTTATCTCAATCATATTGGCTTCAAGGTAAGCCAGCACAAGCAATACTTCAAATAAACAAGGCCTTTATGGCCGACATTAAGACTTTTATTTATCCTGCTCCGTATATGGCATTAAAATGGTTTTTAGAAAATCGTAGAGAGGGCCAATTCATTGGTAACCCAGTACGCCATTTCCAGCACCTAGCAACTAGGATGTCAGGACCACGTAAAGAACTCCGAGCTTGTAGGGCTTGGTGCTGTTTTTTTATTTCGAAGCACGTGTTACCTCAAGAAGAATTTCCGGAAGACTTCGGGCAAATTTATGAGGAGTTATTGATTGTTCCTAGTATAGAAGAAGTATATTCTCAAATTAGATCTCTTGGTCTTAGAAATGAGCATAATTATTTCAAAAAGTCAGTTATTCCGTTCTTGTGAAATAGGAGTTTCCTAGACTTAAATGAAATAGATTGAATTATATTTATATTGAAAATTTTGAACAAGATAAGTAACTTATAGTATGCGATCCTTATTCTTATTATTGGCTTTTCAAGTTGCTTTATTTAGCCATAGCGATAACCACTCGCACATAGAGGATGATGGAACTGGTACAGTAAATGGCTACTATGTCGGTCCTAATGTTAGTTATCCTTATCATCATTTTAATCTAGCGGACTTTGAGGGCGCAGATTTGAGTGGCGCAGATTTAACTGGCTGTACATTTGTTTTGGCGAATTTTACCGATGCAAATTTAAGTGGAGCAAATTTGTCGAATGCTAATTTTTATTCTGCTAATTTAACTAACGCCAACTTGGATGACGCTATCATAGTAAGCACCAATTTTACAAATGCTAACCTATCTAATATTTCAATAAATGGATTAGTCTCTTTAACTGAAGTAGGTGATGCAGTTCAAATAAATTGGTCAGCTAATACTCGACTTATTCTCAATGAATCAACCAATCTTATCAATTGGTCGGAAGTTAATGGAATAAATGGAGGAGGGATTAATACATATTTTGATACAATTGATAGCAGGAAATTTTACAAGATATCTGTAAATTAAATACCTTAGCATTTATAGAGTTATCCCAAAACTATTAATTCATTGTAGATGGATTTATATCTAAATCATCCGAATCTACTATTTTAGTATCTTTAGATTCTACCGCACAGTCACATTTTGTGCAACACTCTAAGTCATCAATTAAGAATCCTCGATGTGTTTCTATCTCCTTATGATTATAGGGATAGTCAATCCGTTTAGCGATTGATCTAGCTATTACGCCAAATCGTCCTCGAAATTTATATATGAAACAAAATTTAGAACCTCTGTGAACCAAGGAAGGACCAGAATAGTAAAGGCCGGGATAAAGAGTTGATTCATCATCATTAGTAAATTTTGGAATACTGCCATTCCATTCCCAAAGCTTTTTAATTGGATTTAATGCAGAATGAAAGCCAGTTGCACTTATTGGCTTTTGGTCGGATTCAAATAATTTTCCAGATGAGGTATGTATGATATATTTGCTGGATATTTTTTTAATCCTTACGACCCTAGAGTTTCCAATTAAGGAAAGCCTGTTCGGGTAGCTTTCAATTATTTCCAATAATCGTTCTCTTGTATATGGACTTAGTGTTTCACTAGGATCAAGACTTTTAGAATTCCAAGGCTGATCGCTAGATAAAAGGGTGACTTTTTTATTGAGATTTATTAAATTATAAGCTGCGTCTATCCCACTTTCGTATCCGCCAATAATGAAGGCTTCATCGTGTTTATAATCTTTCCAATCATTAAATTCGCTAGAATGAGTGCAAAATTCATTGCCATCAAAATTACCTAATTTGGGATTTAGGAATTCGCCACCTGCCCATATCAAAGTAGTAGCATTGTAGTTAGCTTTTGCTGTTTTGACTGAAAACCCAGTTGAATTAGGAGTGATTTCTAAAGCCTTCTCATTTTCTCGTATATTGAGATTATAATGATTCACGATGGCAGATAGATAATCGGCGTATTCGGAGCCACTAATGTGTTCTTTTTTCGAGTGGTCAGCTGGACTTGTATTAGGGCTAATGGCATTTAGATCAGTGCAAAAGAAAGGGTTTCCGTAAAATGAAGGAGTAATTAGGCGCATTTGTTTGGGCCATCTCTTAAATGAACTTCCCACAGTATTACCTTCAAGGAGCAATACTTTATCAATTCCAGCTCTTCTTAACGCTAGCATGCAACCAATACCTGAAGGGCCTGCACCAATTATAATACTATTTAAATTGATTTTCATTTGATTTGTTTACCTTTTATTGATTCGTCTACAGCATTAAAAATGTTTAATAGCTGTTGAGCCCAATCTTATGTTACTCGTTTGTATTACTCACGAGAAAAATATTTTATTCAGGCATCCTAGACGAGTGATGCTCTATAATTTTCCAACTATCTCCATTATATTCATATATAAATGTGAATCGAGCTTGAACTGTAGAACCATCAGCAAACTTGAAGGTGTAAAGGCCTGAGTTGATTGCAAGGCTATCAATGATTTTAATATTTGCTTCGTCAATTATACCTAAAGGTGATTTTTCCAAAAACTTAATAAAGTAGTCTTCAATCTCTTCGTGGTTGTGACGAACTTTGTTCGATACAGTTGGTAGTAGAATCGCATCGGAAGCGTATAGTTTAGATACTTGGCTCGGATCTCCAGTTTGCAGAGCATTGTTCCATTGATCGAAAAGATCGAGTATTTTATTTTTATTCATTAAATCGAGCAACTCTTGTTTTCTTTTTTAATTGAGCTTTTATTAGTACAATCGTTATTGCCAAGCAGTCGAGCAAATGCATGTCTTTCCTTAAAAACAAGTAATGCTGCAAGAATGGAAATTAATACAACCTCAAATTGTAAACCGGCATTAGCAATATAAACATTGAATACTACTATGTTTAAAATGATTGGGATTAGTATAAGAAGGCCAAAGTTACGAGTTTTAGGAATTGCAACAAGTACTCCACCTATCACTTCAAGCGCCTTAATAAAAGCAAGAAAGCCTGATGTATAAAGTGCGCCAATAAAAGCAGCAGCTGTACTACCTTCTTCGGGACTTTTAACAGGTATGAAACCAAAGTAGTAGTTAAGTCCGTAGAAAATGAATATTCCTCCCAAGATTATGCCTGAAAGAAGGGTTGTTTTTTTACACATAATATATTAAAATAAGTTTAAATTTATTTTAAAAAAGCAAATATTTTTTCTATTTCAAATCTAAAAGAATGTTATATTAAAATTTAGGAAGAAATTGATATGGTCGTAATGTCCAAACAAAAAAAAGTACCCGAAAGGAAATTTTCGAATACTTAGCAATTAACCGATGTTTGTAATTAATTAAAAACGTCGATCATTATTTCTTCGATCATTAGAGAAGTTTCTTCCATCTCCGCCAGATCGTCTAGGTCTTTCTTCTTTAGGTCTTGCTTCGTTTACTACAAGAGGTCTTCCCAAGAAATCACTTCCATTGAGAGCCTCAGCTGCTGTATTCGCATTTTCTGCTGTATCTAGTGTAACAAAAGCAAAGCCTTTGGATCGGTCGGTAAATTTATCTTTAACTATAAAGACATCTTCTACATTTCCATGCTCAGAAAAGAGAGATTGGATTTCATCCTCAGATGCTTTAAAGGATAAATTTCCTACGTATAATTTTGTATTCATATTAACTGTCGTGTTTATTGATTAGGAGATTATTTTAAATCAATTCAATATGCTGCTAACAGATACAAAACTAGTTTAATGGTAATCTTCCGTGTATTAGAATTAAGTTCCTTAAAATAACAACCCTATTTTTAAATTAATTTACTTAGTATTTCTTTTAAAATAAAGATTTGCTAAGAAGAATATGAATAAAGTTGATATTGCAAAATATGTCGGAAAGGCAAATAGGGTGATTTCGAAAACTTGATCCATGCTTGATTCTAAAAGCCTATTGGAAAGGCAGCTTACTATTAGAGAGTAAAAAATACTAACTAATCCATATTTAGAAAATGAAAGCATATTCTGGACACTCAATATTGTAGCTCTATTTAACTCTTCGCAGGCATCATGGATATAGCATCCATTGAGGTAGATTATTAATTGATAACTGCAGTATAATAATATTACGGGAATTATTCCATAGTATGGGATACTTTTGGAAATAATTATAAAAGCAATAAATAAGCTAATATAGCAAAGCAAAAAATTTGTTTTGAATTTTAAGTTTTTATAGCAGAATTTACCTAAGCTTGGTATAGCAGAAGCGAAAAGTGCAAGACCTGATCCGATTATGCCATAATAAAATATTGGGATATTGATTACTTTCCAATATTGTTGCATCAAGGTCAAGAATTGCAAAATTAGGCTTTCTGAAAACATTATTATTAGAATCAGAATCAATACTATTTTTGATCTTTTTATCCAATCAATAGACTTGAAGACATTTTTTAATGAATCACTAAATGGACTATGAGACTTATTTGGCTTCTTCCAATTTTCTTTAAATTTAAAAGCATTAATTAATACAAAAATAGCAGCAATCTGATTTAGAAAAATTGGAAGTTTAATGCAGTCAGCTTGTGAAATAATTAGCTGATGTCCGAAAAAATGAATTATAGATTGAACTGAATTTGGGTCATAAATAACAGCACCAATAAAAAGTACGAATATGAAATACAGAGAAGTGTAGCGCTGAGTTTTTTCTAAAATTCCAGCCCATTTATTTTGTAAATTAGCACTTTTTAGTGAATCGTAAACTAAAGCTTCATCAGCGCCACTAGACGCTGCTTCACAGATGCCGCTAAGGATACGATTTACTAAAAAGAAGATAAATAAGGTATCCCCACCATTAATTGGGGCAAAAAGCCAAACGAGTAATTCAAGATTTAACATAACAGCCGATATTATAACTATTTTCCGTCTGCCAATTGTATCTGCTAAGCTGCCTAAAGGAATTTCAAATAAAACAATAGTAAGAGCCCAGACTGAATTAAGAATAGCAAATTGGGATAGACTAAGGCCAAAGTCCAAAAATAAAAGAGTAAAGACTGGGTAATAGAAACGCGCGCGAAATAGAGTTCTATAAAGGATAAAAGTTCGGGCGTTAAATTTTGCAATCGTCTTTGAATCCATGGGATTAAGATGGATTAATTTATTGTGCCCATTCAGGACGTTCTTGGGAGGAGATTTTTTCAGAATAACAATTTGGTTTGATTTCCAAGGTTTCCGAAAAACTATTTGAATGTTCTAATAAAGATTCTAAAATATCGGGAAATACTTTTGCTAGATTATTATTTTCTGAGGGGTCATCTTTTAGGTTATAGAGCATTGGTTCTTTGTTTTTAATAATTGAATCTGCTTTATTGAAATTAGGAGCTAGGCTTGAATAGAAGTGGGCCTTCCATTCACCTTTTCTAACAGCATAAATAAGGCCTCTAGGTGGAACAAAAGAACTAAAATAAAAGAAGTCAGGTCGCGGACTTGCCAATTTTTTAAGTAAAACAGGGCTAAGGTCATAAGAATCCTCAGCTAAGTTTGAGGGATCTTTGATCCCACTTAAAGCAATAAACGTATTAAAGAAATCTAAGGTACTCCCTAGTTCATCAATAGTGCCTTTTATTATGGTTTTAGGCCACCAGAAGATGCCTGGTACTTTTTGTCCGCCTTCAGTAGCATAGCATTTTGAGCCTTTAAGAGGATAAGCTGTACCACCTTTAGGTTCAAAGGTAAGGTTGGGGCCGTTATCTGATGTAAATATAACTAATGTATTTTCATCTAGTTCATTTTCTTTGAGAGCTTCGAGTATTTGGCCAACCGAATGGTCGATCTCATTAATAGCGCCTGCATAAGGATTATCGCTAAATTTGTTTTTGAATGGATTAGAAACAAAAATAGGTATGTGGGGTAAGTGGTGGGAGAGGAACAAGAAGAATGGTTTTTCTTTATTCTGTTTAATAATTTCAATACTTTTATCGGTATAACGTTGGGTGAGAGTGGTTTGGTTTACAGGATATTCTATGATTTTATCATTCTCCATTAGAGGAACCCAGTGTTTTACTTTATTTCCTTTTTTGCGCATTTTATCTAATGTCATTCCCTCTCGAAAGAGTATGGAATTAGAAACTTTCATTTCAGGATCAACGCGCATGTCATTGGAATAAGGAATTCCAAAAAAACTATCAAAGCCTTGGTTCACAGGCAAGTATCCCTCTCTATGGCCTAGGTGCCATTTACCAACTATGAATGTTTGGTATCCATTGTTTTTTAGAACCTTAGAAATGGTTTGGCTATTTTTGGGAAGTCCTTTGGCTGACCATTCAAAAAAAACGTGTGAACTAGTCCCAGTTCGCACGGGGTAAAGCCCGGTTAAGATTGCTGCACGGCTTGGGGAACAAATGTGGGAGGCACTATAAAATTCGGTCCATTTCTGTCCCTCTTCAGCCATTCGGTCAATGTTTGCGGTTACGTACTCTTTATTGCCATAACAAGATAAATCACTATAACCAAGATCATCAGTTAGAATAAGAATAATATTAGGCGGTCTATCACCCAATAGGCTCAAAGTAATTATCGATATTGCAGTAATTAAATAAACTAAGTGCATTGATGAAGGTTATTTAAAGATTAAATATAAAAATTTCCTAGTTTAATCGTATTTTGTGTTTCAGCAGCCTCCATAATTGCGTTAAGTAAGTATATATCTCGACGCCCCATTTTCCCAGAAGTAATATTTGCTTCCCTTTTGAGAATGGCCTTACATTGACCATCAATTTGATTTTTTTGTTGGAATACATGATGGAAATTCATTTTATTTTCAGGAGTGTATCCAGCCAATCCTTGATAGCTATAAGCGGGCTCAATGCCAATTTTCCCTTTAGGGGTATTTATATGAAGAAAATTTTCACTTTTACCATAACTAGCACTATGTTCTGATTTGGCACCATTGGGCCATTCAAGTTGCCAATTCCAATGTTCTGGAATTTCCTTAAAAATAGAAGTGCGCTGGGTACTATTTTGTGCTGTGACGCGTAAAGGCTGCATTTGGGTTCCATAAAAAGCTGATTGCGCTACATAAACACCAATATCAAATAAAGCGCCACCAGGATTCATTTTCGGATTAACTCTCCAATCACCGTTATAAGTTAAATTTCCATGGTTATAAGAAAAGCCCCCCTTTAGGTCTTTAAATGTTCCAAATTCATTATTTTTCATGGCATTCATAAGTCTCACATTGAAGGGATCCCAATAGAGCCGGTATCCAATTTGGAGAGTTTTATTGACTTTTTCTGCTGCAATAATCATCTCGTCACAGTCAGTTACGGTGGGAGCCATCGGTTTTTCGCATATAACATGTTTATTTGCTGCTAAGCTTCTAATTGTAAATGCTTTATGGGTTCCAGTTGGGCTAGCAATATAAACACAATCAATATCAGGGTTGTTGGCGATTTGATCTAAATTTTCATAATTATAGATATTTTCGTCTTTAATAGAAAAGGCTTTCTTCCAACGTCCAATTTTATCTGGAGAGCCAGTGATGATTGAATTTACTTTGGCAAATTTAGACTGATGAATTGCCGGTGCTATCCACTTTTCAGCATAATTACCAAGTCCAAGAATTGCGATTTTTACCGGATTAAGTTTCATTTGTTTGCGAACTCCTTTTTCTGGCCAAAGACTAGCTATTAAGCTTTGGCTTGTTGCCATACTAAGATATGTATAAGTACCATATTTTATTAGGCTTCTTCTTGATAGGCTCATTTTTTTATAGATTAAGCTGTTTACTCTTTTCTTTACTATCAATTGATATGTGACATTATCAATTACATTCTTCTTCTTTATTATGCGTTATTTTTTGTTTCACTTTATTTTATGTAATTTTATCTTTTTCCTACATACTAACAATGCTAATTCTGACACGGAAGCTAACACGAGAGTGCGCTTTAATATGAATGTTACTCTTGTAGATGGCACTTCCAGTTTCGAAGTAGAATTATTTGATCAGAGTTCCGATGGTGCTGTTCGAACAACTCCTAATACAGTAGCTAACTTCTTAAATTATATAGAGAAGGGTCTTTATGACGGCACTATATTTCATAGACTAGTTAATGGATTTGTTCTTCAGGGTGGCGGTTATTCCTGGCCTAGCTTTTCTAACTACCAGGCTGGGGGTGTTCCATTACCTGTTGAAAAATATAATCCTATTATAAATGAGCCTGGTAATCTAAATATTTTTGGTACTCTAGCTATGGCAAAAGTTTCAGGAGACCCTAATAGTGCTACTTCAGAATGGTTTATAAACTTAGTGGATAATCCCAATTTGGATAGTGCAAATGGTGGATTTACTGTTTTTGGAAGAGTTACGTCAGGAATTGAATTAATTAATCAGATATCTTCTTTGGACCCATATAATTTATCAGGATTATTTTATTATTATCCTCCATTTAATGAACTGCCCGTGCAAGGAACATTACAATCTGTAACAAATAATGATTATTCTTATACTTTGGTTCTGCCTTCTAATTATATTGCAATTGAATCAGTTGAAATTTTAAACCGACACTCTGGACAATTGAAAGTTTTCAAAAGCGAAGACCATACCAATTGGTCTGAGATTAATTCTATAGACTTAAAGAATCTAAGTCCTAATGAAACTTTCTTAAAAGCAGAACTAACTCTAGAGGATTGAAATAAATAATAGGAAGATTGGTTTAGGATAAAGAAATCGGACAACAATAAACGGCATTTTAGCGCCTTCGGATCATTTATTATAAATATTTCTATAACAATTATAGAGAACAAAATAAAAAAGGGAGCTATAAAATAGCTCCCTAGTAGTGTTACAAATAACAGTTACTTAGTCAGACAATAGACCGAGCACAATAATTCCAGCAATTACGCTGACTAAAGATGCCCCGCTACCAATGAATGAGTTGATTAATGCAGTTAGATTACCAACTACATCGAATCCAACAGATCCAAATACGATTTGTGCTATAATTAATAGACCAGCAGCTGCTAGTAGGATGCCTTTAAGACCTCCAATGATTGAATTAACTTTATTTACTAATTGTTCCATATTTTTTGCTTAGTTAAGGTTAGTTTTTTGTTTCATTTTTTACTTACGTAGTAAGCCTACGATTAATAGAAGGGCGATAAGCCCAACGAAACCATTGTCTCCTCCAATCGATGAAACGATTGAAGAAAGGTTTGAAACCACGCTGGCTCCAAATATGGCACCTGTGCCGAAAACGATTTCAGCGATAATACCGAGAGCGATTAAACCGATTCCGAGTTCGGATACAGTTTTGATCACACTACCGATTTGTGCAGTTATTCTTTCCATATTTACTTATTAGGGTTAAGCATTGTTTGTCCCATGTGTCTTGGTAAAAAAGACGCCACAAGTGATCAATGCAAAAGGGAAAATCTTTGACTCTAAAATAACTACACGAACTAATGTTATCAAAGTGTAGTTTATATTTAGAGATAGCTCTGCTGATGGTTTTAACTCTAATGAATCTATGGGTAATTAGAATCAGCATTAAATAAGAGGTTTAATTATGTATAGGCATAATTTGCTAATATAAAAGAAAAAAATTCATATTTTTTAGTATATGTGAGATTTTTTATACTATTATATTGAATAAATCGCTTATTAAAGCTGATTTGAAGCTTATTTTTACGCTAAGAAAAATATGCTATTATATTCTTTATTTCTCTTTTTTATTGCTGAATTTAAGTATCCTACCTTTCATTATACCCCGTTTATTCAATTCTTTATACATTTACCCCTATGTGTTCTAAATTTGGACATTAAATTTTATTTCATCTTTTTATCCCCAGATTATCTCACTTAACTATGTGGGTATCTGTTTTAAATGATTACCTGCCGAATAATATATGTTTTTTAAGTTTCTTGTAGAAAAGCGTTGTTCTAGCTGCGGTAAGTTAGATCGTAGCTATGCTTTTACTTCCCCCATAAAGGATTCCAAGGAAGTCCATTGTCTATGCTCTGCTTCTAAGGGTTTTTATTATGAAACTGCTTACTGGCTAAGAATTATACAATCCATTGCTCTTTCGGCGATTTTTATTATTTTATCTTCAGCTTTAATAATTGTAAGGAGCTCGGGTACTTTGAACATAGATAATAATTCAATAATTAAAAGCTATCGACTTTCATTAAATTCAAAGGAGCATAAGAAGCGTTTAGATAAATCACTTAAAGTAGAATTTGTAGGTTTATCAGACCAATCAATTGTTAAAGATTTTAAGACTAAATCTAATTAATGAGGTAAGCAAAATTCAATTAAGAGTATTTATAAATACTCTTGTATCATTTATTTAATAGTTTTTTTATAGTTTCTTTTTCTACTATTAACTCTTTAATTGAAAGTTCAATTTTCTCTCTACTATATTTATTGAGTTCTGAATTTTTAAGAATAGAAGGAAAGAACCCATTACAAGACTTCCTGAAAATAGATACTTGTACTGAAGAGACAGCAACTTTATGCATGCTGTCTGGTGGAAGAGGTAGGAAATATAAATTGCCCACTTTAACTGAGCTACATATAAATTTATTTGGTAAGGAATTCGCATCTGCTCATAATGCATCAGCTGATGTAGAGGCAACTGCAATGTGTTTATTTAAGCTATTAAAAGAAGATAAAATTCACCCTGATTCGTTGGAAGA